>NZ_JBDLZX010000005.1:0-329929 GCF_040045115.1 Flavobacterium adhaerens
TACACCATCATCATCAATGAATAGGTCACATAAGCATAGATTATTTTTCCTTTTTCATCAAAATCAGGAGTGTAAAAAGTAAGTACCCCAATTATAGCAAAGGGAATGGCAGTCCATAGCAAATAGGGTCTAAATTTTCCCCAACGACTTTGGGTGCGGTCGGCCAAGATTCCCACTATAGGATCGAAACAAGAGTCCCAAATACGGGTAATTAGAAACATAGTTCCAACCACCGCAGGAGCTAAACCGAAGACATCCGTATAAAAAAACATCAGATACATGCTGAATATTTTCCAGAACATAGATGAAGCGGCATCTCCTAATCCGTAGCCTACTTTTTCTTTTAATTTTATTTTCTCTTCCATTATTTTCTTGGGGTTAATAGTCATAGCTTTTTACTTTTTATAAAGATTAAGTTTGGCAGCATCTTTCTCGAAAAGAGTGTTCTTTAGATTGTAAAAATCAACAAAATCCTTTTCGCTTACCTGTCCCTTAAATGGAGCATAGTAATGCATTTTTTGCTCTTTTTCTTGCCATCCGTGATTTCTCCAAACCAAAACATAAGAAAGCTTATAGTCTCCAATTGCTTTGAGCAACGTATCTGTCCACCATTTGGCATAAGGAACACCTTCATAACCTGTCTCGGCAAAAGCAGTGAGTTTGTTATGCTCTTTTGCAATTTGACCCATGATTCCGAATTGTTTTTGACAACTTTCTATAAATGAGTTGTCTTTGGTTGGGTCATTGTATTGGTATTTGTCAAAACTTAATATGTCTGCATAATTATCACCAGGATAATACTCTAAAAACTCTTCTTTAGAATTAAAATCGGCTGTATTGTAAACATATATTAAATTGTGAAGCCCTTTTTTCTTGAAATAATCAACAGTAAATTGCCAAAGTGTTTTAAACTCTTCTGGGCTACCGTTGTTTTTGCACCACCAGAACCAAGTTCCAGTTAGCTCATGGTATGGACGGTATAGAATAGGAATTAAATCTCCATTTTTGTCTTTTAAGGTAAGCATGAATTCGATACCTGTATTTAGCCATTTTATGTATTTTTCATGTTGGGCTCCACCAGGTAATACTGATGCCAATGATTTAGGAGTGGTATCCCAAGCATTTCCGTCGGTAAGCGGATTGTTGATGTGCCAACTTAGTGTGATTACACCACCTCTTTTATGGCCATCAATGATGTATTGTCTCATTTTATCAAAGGGAATGCCATCAATGTTTTTGTCAGATTTGATTTCAAGACCTGCTAAATCCCAACCGTAAACAGCTGGATAATCACCAGTAACCTCTTTTATATCACTTCTACCTGCTTCATACTTCCACTTTACCCCATAAGCAAGGTCATC
The DNA here is from genome assembly GCF_040045115.1 of Flavobacterium adhaerens. Classification (NCBI taxonomy): domain Bacteria; kingdom Pseudomonadati; phylum Bacteroidota; class Flavobacteriia; order Flavobacteriales; family Flavobacteriaceae; genus Flavobacterium; species Flavobacterium adhaerens. The sequence continues at coordinate 1,362 of NZ_JBDLZX010000005.1, forward strand.
TTGATGTCCGAATAAAATGCCTTTTTGAGTAGTTTTGGATAAATTTTTATACAACAAATTTGTTAACTCTGTAGATTTTGTATCTGATAATGATAAATTAGTATCATTTGCCTGTGAATACGATGGAGAAAATGCATTAAACGCAAATAAAAGAGTAAGTAGATATTTCGGTTTGGTCATAAATGTTTTTTTAATTGGTGTTGTGATATAAAAATGCAAAATGCTTAAAATTAAGTATTGTTTAATGGTGAATCTGTTTGTTGTTAAATTTTAAATTTTAATAATTTTTCTGATAAAATGATAAAAAAAATATCTGTTTAAAATAATATTTATTTTTTAATTGTATGATTTGTTTGGAAAAAGCAAATACATTTTTCAAAGATATATTAATAACATCTTTTGAATTAATATTATTTTGTCAATATTATATCTTATTATTGCAAATAAAATTTGAATTATGAACGCTTTAAAAAATTTCCATAGAGAGATTGTTCCGCTTGCTGCGCAAGATAGTTTTTTGGTTTTTGATCGAATCAAGGATGAGTTTGATTATCCTATTCATTATCATCCGGAATATGAAATTAATTTTATATTAAACGGGAAAGGTGTAAAGAGAGTGGTGGGTGATAATATAGAAGAGATTGATGATGTGGAACTTGTATTGGTAGGACCTAATTTGTATCATGGTTGGGAACAGTATAAGTGTAAGAATAAAGGTATGCATGAAATAACAATTCAATTTCATCATGATCTTTTTCATGAGTTTCTGTTATCGCGTCGAATTATGACCTCTATTAAGGATATGTTTAATCGCTCTGTGCATGGTATTTTATTTTCAAAACAGATAGCTGAAATACTTACTCCAAGATTAATGAAGCTATCGAAGTTAGATGGGATGGATTATTTTTTAGAGATTGTATCGATATTGTATGATCTTGCTAATTCTCGAAATCAAAGGCTCTTGTCAACTTTTACTGTTGAAAATGATACTTTTGAGGAGTATGACAAAATGAAATTGATTTATGATTATATTCAGAAGAATTTTGCTGAAAAGTTATCGCTAGAAGAAGTGGCTAGTGTGGCCAGTATGACTACAATTTCGTTTAATCGCTTTATCAAAAAACGCACTGGGAAGACTTTTGTCAATTATATTAATGACATCAGGATTGGGTATGCAGCAAGATGGTTAGTAGAAAAAGATTTGAGTATTTCGGAGATTGCTTTTAAATCTGGTTTTAATAATATTGCAAATTTCAATCGTAGTTTTAAGTCGTTTAAAAAGTGTACTCCTACTCAATATCGAGATGATTTTTCAGGTTTAAAAAGGATTTTATGAAAAAAAACAATTAGTTGTAAAAACCCCTTGGAGCTTTGTTCAAGGGGTTTTTTATTTGGTAATTATTCATAGTGTATAAATATTGCTTTTAAAAAACCAATAATTTAAAAAATTAGTATTATAATTTTCTAATATGTAATTTAATTTTTAAAATGAAAATATATTATCAACAAATGATATAATAATACCATTTTGATATAGGCCACTGTTATATTTTTGTTAAAACAAATTACTAATTAATGCCAAAAAGATAGTCTCAACTAATAACCTAGGGGCTATAAAACTTAACTAACAAATTTTTATTATGAAAAAACTAATGTTTAATTTAACACATTGGAACCTCAATCACAGGACAGTTCCTCTGATTTTGTTTTTATTATTATCATGCAATTTTATTGTTGCACAAACCAAAGTGCAAGGTGTGGTGTCTGATGATAAGGGTATGACTATTCCAGGAGCAAACATTCAAGTTGTTGGATCATCAAAAACAGTTTCATCTGATTTTGATGGAAAATACTCTATAGATGTTCCTGCAAATGCTACATTGTCTTTTTCTTTTATAGGTTACACTGTACAAAGAATTCCTGTAGAAGGAAGAACAACCATAAATGTTGTTTTGAGATCTAGTGCCGAAGATTTACGTGAAGTACTAGTAAATGTTGGGTATAGAAGTGTAAAGAAAAAAGATTTGACGGGTGCTATATCTACTGTAGGCGCTAAAGATATTGCTGATTCTCCTCAAGTGGCAGTAGATCAATTATTGCAGGGGCGTGCTGCGGGAGTTCAGGTCACAAATAATTCAGGTCAACCAGGAGGTAGTGTATCGGTTAAGATTCGTGGAACTACGTCTATTTCAGGGACTAATGAACCGTTGTATATCGTAGATGGTATTCCGATATCAGGTGATGCTACCAATACGAATACAGGAGGTTCTATTGTGACAGGATATTTAGGAGCAAATACTGGTAATGTTACGTCAAGTCCTATAGCATTTTTAAATCCAAACGATATTGAAACAATGGACATTTTAAAAGATGCTTCTGCTACAGCAATTTATGGTTCAAGAGCATCGAATGGGGTTGTGATTATAACTACAAAAAGAGGTAAAAAAGGAACGGGTAAAATTACTTATGATTCTTTTTTCTCTGTACAAAATGTGACAAAGTTATTAGATACAATGACTTTGAGTCAGTATGCTGTGCAACAAAATGCTTTAGCTGCTGTATATGGTGTAACGCCTAGAGATGAGTTTGCAGTTCCATCTGTTTTAGGTGATGGAACAAATTGGCAAGATGAGATTTATAAAACAGCCGTAATGAGTAATCATCAGCTTTCTTTTTCTGGTTCAAAAGAAGGTACTAGTTACTATATATCTGGAGGTTATGTAAATCAAGAAGGTATTGTTATTGGTTCAGGTTTTAAAAGGTATAATTTTAAAGCAAATGTAGATTCTAAAATCAAAGATTGGTTAACAGTTGGGGTTTCTATTGGAGCTGGTATAACAAATGAGGATATAACAATCAATGGTGCAAGTAATGGTATTATTAGTACTTCTATTTTATCAACTCCTGATGTAGCGGTAAGAGATACTGACGGAAATTATGCAGGACCACCAGCTGATGGATCAATCGGGGTTTGGATTAATCCAGTTGCTTCAGCTTTGATGAATACAAATGAGTTAAATAAGAAGAATTTCTTAGGAAATTTTTATGCTAATTTTAGATTAGCAAAAGGACTTGAATACAGATTTGATTTTGGTGGATCTACTAATATTGACAATTTTGAATCTTTTGAACCTACTTACACTTGGGGAGCAGCTGTTAGAGAAACGAATCAATTAATTGAGAGAGCTAATAATTGGTACGGAATCAATGTTAAAAACGTTTTGACTTATAAATTAGATTTAGGAGAACATCATTTAAATTTCTTGGCAGGTCAAGAGGCTAACGATAGTCATTGGTTTGGGAATTCACAATCTGTTGCTGATTTATTAAGTAATGATATTCATTCTATTAGTCTGGGTGATCCAGATACGCTTACGGCTTCTGAATATAAAGGAAGTTCAGCATTGTATTCTTTCTTCGGATCTTTCAATTATGATTATAATAATCGATATGGTTTGCAAGCAACTATGAGAGCTGATGGTAGTTCTAATTTTGGTGATGGTGAAAAATGGGGTTATTTTCCTTCATTTTCAGGATATTGGAAACTTTCAAACGAAAGCTTCATGGAAGGCACTAAAAAATATATTGATAATATTAAGTTTAGAGCTGGTTATGGAGAAACCGGAAATCAAAATATTGGAGGAGCAGGTTATATGAGTACTGTTCGTGCAATAAAATCAGCTTTGGGGAATTTCTTTACGGTTAATAATATTGCCAATCCAGGTCTAACATGGGAAACTTCTGCACAAACTAACTTTGGTTTAGATTTTAGCCTTTTTAACTCAAAACTGAATGCAACATTTGATGTGTATAGAAAACAATCAGAAGGATTTTTATTCGTATTACCATTACCATATTATGTAACGGGTACTGATGATTATCAAGGAGGTTTAGGAGCTCCAAAAGTAAATTTAGGAAGTTTAAGAAACCAAGGTTTTGAGATGACCTTAGATTATAATGAAAAGTTTGGAGATAATTTCAGTTGGAAATCAAAAGTAATTTTTGCTACCAATAAAAATAAACTGTTAGAATTGCAAGATAATTTTGATTTAACTAAAGATGTATTGCTTAATGATTATACTACTAAGGCGGTGACTAAAACAATTGTAGGTCAGCCAGTTGGTCAATTCTACGGATACCAAGCTGTTGGAATTATTAGAACTAACGAACAGTTAGCAAATGCTCCTATTCCTTTTACAGGTAATAAAGCTGTTAAAAGTCAATTGGGAGATATTGAGTATGTAGATCAAAATAAAGACGGTCTGATAGATGATAAAGATTTAACTTATATTGGAAATCCACAGCCTAAATTTACTTACGGATTTAATAATACATTTAATTACAAAAATGTTGATTTAGGGATCTTTTTGCAGGGATCTTATGGTAATAAAGTGATGAATCTAACTAGACGAGCTGGTACAAAAAATCAACGTTTATATGAAAACCAATTAGCCGAAGCAGTAGATTTTTGGACTCCAGACAATATTGATGCCAAATATCCAAGACCTGATGGTACAGACGGACATCCAAATATTGCAATTTCTGATCGTTATGTAGAAGATGGATCCTATTTGAGAATCCAACAGATGACTTTAGGTTATAATTTACCTTCAGATGTTATTTCAAAAGCAAGTATGAGTAAACTGAGATTTTATGTAGGTGTTCAAAACCTTTATACGTTTACAAAATATACTGGCTATGACCCAGAGGTAGGATCATACAATCAGGATGCTTTATTGTCTGGAATTGATTCAGGACGTTATCCAACCAACCGTACTTTTACTTTTGGATTGAATTTAGAATTTTAATTACTACTCTTATGAAAAAATATATCAATATAAAAGCCTTAGTTTTATCTTTAACAGTAGGTTTTACAATTACTTCATGTAACGATGACTTCTTAGATCGTCCGTCTGAAGATAGTTATAGCAGTGACGAATTTTATAGTTCTGATGAGCAAGTAGCTCGTACAACTTATGGAATGTACGGTGCAATGTGGGCTCCATATTATACTAAGAACTTTTACGCCTTATCCGAGTTATCTTCAGGGAATTGTTTGGCTTATGCCGATGGTCCAGAGTTAATCCAATTTAAATTAACTTCGGATAGTCCAATATTGTTAGATCCTTGGAGAGCTTGTTATGCTATTGTTGCTCAATCTAATAATTTAATTAATAATATAGAGAGTAATGCAGGAGCAGAAGTAAGTAAAGAGGTAATTAAAAACACCATTGCTGAGGCTCATTTTTTTAGAGCTATTGCTTATTTTTATTTAGTTCGTTTGTATGGCCCTGTGGTGATTGTAGAGGATAATTTGGCATTAGCAAAAGACCCAATGGTAAATACTAATAGAGTTGAAGATATTTATACATTTATTGAGAATGATCTAAAATATGCAGCAGCTAATCTTAAATCAAAAATCAGATCTAGAACCCCAGGGACAGAGAATGTTTTTGTAACAAGAGGTTCTGCCGAAGCCTTTTTGGCCAAAGTATATTTGTATCAAAAGAAATATGCTGAGTCTAAAGCAATGGCTGAGAAAGTAATAAATTCTGGTGAATTTGGATTATTACCAAGTTTTGCTGATTTGTTTTTAACCAGTAAAAATAATAACCACGAGTCTATTTATTCTTGGCAATGGTCTGGAGCTATCAATAGTTACGGAGGAGGAAATTTTTCAAATATTCAATATGGAATGGATGCTTTAAATGATAATGCTTCTTATGGTGCTACTTATATGCCATCAAATGATATTCAAGAGCAGTTTGAGATTGGAGATCTTAGAAGAAAGGAATCTTATATGGTTGACGGCGATAGTTATCCAGAGATGAAAGCGGATGGAGTTGTTGGGTTTGTTATGGATAAAGTTAAGTATCCAAGTCCTTTGGATCAAACAGGTGCTTTAGTGAAGAAATATGTTGTTGGTCAAGCAACTAGTGAAACAGGACCAGCAGATTCTTGGGGAGGAATGAATAATTGTAATTATATTATGCGTTATGCTGACCTTTTATTGATTCATGCGGAGGCAATTATGGCTGGTGCTGCAGAGACAAACAATGCCGCTGCTAAAGCATCTTTTAATTTAGTCAGAAAGAGAGCGGGGTTATCTGAATTAGATACTAATACACCTTTGACTCATGATAAATTATTTCATGAGCGTAGAGTTGAATTCGCTTTTGAGGGAGAATTTTGGTTTGATTTAGGAAGATTGCCACGTCAAGAAGCAATTGAGATAATTTCACAACAAAATAGAGGTTTTGATTCTCAAGGCGAAATACATTATACGCCGACAGCAACTGATTTCACATATCCAAAACCAGATATCGAAGTTAGAAAAAATCCAAAATTGAAAGAGGCACCAGTTCCTTACAATTTTAATTAATTTTTAAAAGTAAATCACTATGAAAAATATAAAAAATAGAATGTTATTGAAGTTGTCTTTTTTGGCTTCGATTTCAATTTTACTGTTTGCTTCTTGTTCTTCAGATGATTCTTCTTCAGGAGGTTCTGGTAAATTAGAGGTGACTAGTATTAGTAAATCTGTAATAGATGACCCATTAGTAGATGGAGATAGACAAGTAGATGTACCAACCGATGTTATTAATGCTGGGAACTATTATATCATTAGAGGATCAGGTTTTAAATCCTTAAAATCGATATCATTTAACGGGTTAGAATCTTATTTTAATCCAACTATGGTAACAGATAATGCTATTGTAATTTTGGTAGATCAAAAAACGCCATATTACAATGAAATGGATCAAATGAAAATCGTTACTAATTCAGGAACATTAAATTATACTGTAGCGATTAGACCACCTTCTCCTAATATTACTGGTTTTCCAATCAATCCAAATCCAGGAGATGTAATAACAATTACAGGTGAATATTTTTTACGTCCAGTAGTGAATTTTGGAGAAACTGCAGTTGAACCAATTTCATCTACTTTAACAGAAATAAAAGTGAAAGTTCCAGATAATATTCAGTTTAAGTATTTGTCTGTTACAAATGTTTCAGGAACTACAGTAGCTGGACAATCTTTAGGTTCTGCTATTTATGACGATGCATTTACTAATATTTGGGGTTGGCAATCGTTGTGGGATGGTACCAATGGTTTTGATAATGCTTATACTAAAGATTTTAGTCAGGGAGCTAAATGTATTGAATGGAAAGCAGGGGAATGGGACGGTTATGTAATTGGTATTAATAATTGGTCTTATCATGATACAGATAAATATAAAGCTGTAAGATTTTCAATTAAAGGAGAAAAAGCTGGGAAAGTAAAGTTCTTTGTTAATGGATCTACTGAAACTAATATTAAAATAGTTGAGTTTAATACTACATGGACTTATGTTGAAATTCCGTATAGTGAAGTTGGTGGGCCAACAGAATTGACTCAAATTGGATTCCAGGAATTCGGCGGTTTTGGAGGAAACAATATGTTGCTGGATGATATCGGATTAGTACTAAAATAATTGAAGTGGATTCTAAGGAATGATTTCAATAATTAATTGAGTTAATTTATTAGAATCCATTATTAAAAACTAAATGAGATTTTATGAAATGAGCATCACTTCAAATTGGTCGAAAAAACCAATAATGATATGCGAATTACATATGACCGATAAAAAACAATAAATATCAACTTATGAAAAATATATATAATAAATTAAAATATATTGCTGTATGTGCTTTTTTGGTAGCTACAGTTTCTTCTTGTGATAATGACATTGAAGATATTGGAGGTGCTGAACAAAACTATAGTACAGCTTACGGATTGCTAGAAGCAAATAGTAATTTAACTGTATTTACAAAAGCTATCGAATTAGCTGGATTGGAATCGACATTAGATACATCTGAAGATTATACCTACTTTGTTCCAAATGATACAGCATTAAATGCTTATTTGGTTGCAAACGGATATGTAAACGAATTGGGGTATCCAGATATTAATCTAGTTCCTGTAGAAGATTTGAAACAACTTGTTTTGAGTCATGTTGTTAAAGGGGTAAAAAAGAGAGTAGGAAAATTGGAAGGTGTAGAAGCAGATTATTTGGAATCGGGCGAATATACTACAATGGCTAACACTGCAAATGCTGATTTGTATTTATTAGGAATTGATGTAAACAATGGTACTTTAAAAGTAAACGGTTCTGACAAAGCAGCTCCAGGATTAGATTATTATGGAACAAACGGATTTGTAAATGTTTTAGATAATGTTATAGAATTAACACCGCCAGCTCCAGTAATTTCAAGCCTTTCTCAGGTTTTTGCTTCACCTGGAGATGTTATTACTATTTCAGGACAAAATTTTGTAAAAGTTCAAAATGTTATGTTTGGTTCAACTGCAGCAACATTTACTGTAGTATCTAAAACCGAAATACAAGCAACTGTTCCTGCTGATTTTGAATCAAGCGCACTTGTTACTGTTGAAACTGAATTTGGAACATCTGCTCCAAGCACTATTGGTGTTAAGTATTTATTATATGCAGATGACACTTCTAAGATTAGTTACCAATGGGATTGGGGAGGAAGTTATGAGATGTTAAATACAGAGCAAGTAAGTAGAGGAACATATTCTATTAAAAAAGTTACAGGTGCTTGGTCTGGTTTTTATATTGGATTTAAAGAAACTTTGAATACAGCCGATTATCAGTTCCTTAAAATGTCTGTGTATGCTACTGAGAGTACTAAAATATTAGTTAGTATTCATAGTAAAGCTAATGAAAATGATGAATTTGGTGTCACCATTCAATTGGTAGCTGGACAATGGAATAATATCTCAATTCCAATGTCTGATTTAAAATTAAATCAAGTTGGAGCTACATTTAATAATGTGTTTATTAAAGAATATTCGGGAATTTCACTGACTCCTGGTAACACTATTTATTATGATGATATTGGATTCTTATAATATTATTTTTTTGAGTTAGTTATTAAATATTCCCTTGTCGTAAGACTTGGGAATATTTTTTTATAAGTGGTGGATCTTTGTGCAAAAGGTATTTTTTAAATACATTTTTGAAAAAAAAGTATCAGTATTTGTGTGGACTATTTGCTAATATTGTGAGTTTGCTTTTTAAATTATCAAAAAAAAAAAAAACAGAATGAAAAAAAATAAATTAATTCCTTCTTTACTATCAATATTTCTTTGCTTTAGCGTTTCAATTTTTTCGCAATCAGCTTATGAAAAATCGTCTCGAGAACGTATTTCGCTTGATAAAGACTGGCGATTTGCTTTTGGCCATCCATCTGATGCTCAAAAAGATTTCAATACAGGAACAGCTTATTTCTCTTATTTAGCTAAAGCTGGATTTGGGGATGGAGCTTCAAAAGGAGATTTTGATGATCGCTCTTGGCGAAAATTAGACTTGCCACACGATTGGGCTGTAGAACAAGGTTTTAGTGAAAAAGCTAGCTTCAGTCATGGTTTTAAAGCTATTGGCAGAAATTTTCCAGACAAAAGCATTGGCTGGTACCGTAAAAAAATAACAATTCCAGAGAGTGATTTCGGCCGTCGAATTCACATTGCTTTCGATGGTGTTTTCCGTAATTCAATTGTTTGGATAAACGGTCATTATTTAGGAAATCAGGATAGTGGGTATCTTGGTTTTGAATATGATATTACTGATTATATTAATTATGGTGGCGAAAATACCATCGCCGTTCGTGTTGATGTAACGATGGAAGAAGGTTGGTTTTATGAAGGAGCCGGGATTTATCGCCATGTTTGGTTGAATAAAACCAATGAATTGCATGTTCCCGCCAATGGTACTTTTGTGCAATCCAAAATAAAAGATAATGCAGCCGAAGTCAATGCTTTGGTAACAGTTGCTAATGATGGTAAAGAAGCAAAATCATTCAAAATCATTCAAACTATTTTGGATGCCAATGATAAAAGCATCGTAGAAAAAACAATAAATTCCTGTAGTTTAAATCCGAGAGAAACCAAAGATTTTACTACCGATTTAACCGTTCAAAACCCAACACTTTGGTCTCTGGAAAATCCGTATTTGTATAGAATGTTGACCTTAGTTTATGAGGGAGAAAACTTAGTGGATCACTTTGAAACAACTTTTGGAATCCGTTCCATTCGTTTTGATGCCAACGAAGGTTTTTTTCTTAACGGTAAACATGTTAAAATCAAAGGAACCAACAATCACCAAGATCATGCTGGTGTTGGATCTGCAATCCCTGATGCCCTTCAGGAATTTCGAATCAAAACTTTAAAATCTTTCGGGAGTAATGCGTATCGTTGTTCTCACAATCCGCCAACTCCAGAGTTGCTGGAAGTATGTGATCGTTTAGGAATGTTGGTTATTGATGAAAACCGTTTGATGGGAAGTACTCAAGTGCAACTGAATGATGTGAAAAAGTTGATTGAGCGCGACAGGAATCATCCTTCAATTATTAGTTGGAGTGTTGGAAACGAAGAATGGGGAATCGAAAATGACATTGTTGGTGCCCGAATTGCCAGTTCGATGCAGTCTTATGTGAAATCGCTTGACGCTTCTAGACCTGCTACATATGCCTTTAGTGGAGGAATTGGCAGTAACGGAATAACAACCGTTATGGATGTATTGGGAATTAATTATATCGTAAATAAAAGCACCGACAAGCAACACGAATTATTTCCAAATCAATGCATTTGGGGAACTGAAGAGGGTAGTACCAATGCCACTCGTGGAGAGTATTATCGAGACAACGAAAAACACTATATGCCAGCTTATGACAAAGCGCCAAGCTCTAGTTTTATCAGTATAGAAAACGGTTGGAAGCATTATAATTCACGTCCGTATTTAGCTGGAATGTTTGTGTGGACAGGTTTTGATTATCGTGGCGAACCAACGCCATTTGGGTATCCTTCAATAGGTTCTTATTTTGGGATGGTAGATCAATGCGGGTTTTATAAAGATTCTGCATGGTACCTCAAAGCTTGGTGGCAAGACGAACCAGTTCTGCATCTTTTGCCACATTGGAATTGGGCAGGGAAAGAAAATCAAAGCATCGAGGTTTGGGCTTACAGCAATTGCGATGAAGTAGAATTGTTCCTAAACAAAAAAAGCTTAGGCAAAAAGAAAATGGAAAAGGACAGTCATCTCGAATGGAATGTCAATTATGTTCCAGGCACTCTTGAAGCGATTGGTTACAAAAACGGAAAGAAAATCTTAACCGAAACAGTGAAAACCACAGGAGAAGCCAAAGTTATAAACTTGAAATCGGATAAAAACACGATAGATGCCTCCAAAAATGATATTGCCATGATTACGGTAAGTGCCAATGATAAATCAGGTTTGGCTGTTCCGATTGCTGATAACGAAGTAACTTTTGCAATCTCAGGTCCTGGAAAAATTTTAGGTGTCGGAAATGGAAGTCCAATTTCTCTTGAACCTGATAAATATCTAGAAAGTATTGCTGTTGTTGACTTGGATTCGTTTAAAGAAAAATATGTGTCTGATCTCAATTCAGTTGAAGAAACAAAAGATATGATTGATATCACTTCTTGGCAAAATGCTTTTTCAGAAGATAGAAATGCTGATTTTGGCAAAAAAGTTAAAGCAATTACATACCGAACCGAATTTGAATTACCAGCTAATTTTGAATCGACTACTATTACTTTGTTTTATAAAAGCCTCGGAAAGCAACAGTCTATTTTCATTAACGGTCAACAAATCGCAACTAATTTGAATGAAAATAAAAATGGGGATACTTTTGTTTTAGACAAAAAAATGCTTCGTTCGGGTAAGAACACCATTGCGGTTGTGGCAGTTCCGTTAACCAAAGTAAATTCTTGGGATGTGCTCAATCAAAGTATAGGAAGTATTCAAATTGTTACCAAAGCCGAAGATTACAAGCGAAAATTATTCAACGGTTTGGCTCAGGTAATCGTTCAGACTACTGGTGAAACAGGAGAAATAAAATTGACTGCTACAAGTAACGGTCTGAAAACTGCAGAGTTAAAAATTGATGTAGTTAAAAAATAGAAACGTATCATCCTAACAGGTTTTCAAAACTTGTTAGGTATTATTATCCAAAGATTCTGAAGATTAAAAAAATAATAAATAATTAATAAAAATGAGAAAATTACTTTTAAGTGTATTGTTAGGTAGCTTGACTTTTCAAGGTTTTTCACAAGGGAATGTGTATAAACAAGAGGCTGTCAAATTTCAAGGATTGGCCACGACGCCACCTATGGGCTGGAATTCATGGAATACTTTTGCAACAGATATTAATGAAAAATTAGTAAAAGAAACGGCCGATATTATGGTGTCATCTGGTATGGCTGCAGCGGGATATAATTACATTGTTCTAGACGATGGATGGATGGCCAAAGAGCGTGATGCGAATGGAGATCTAGTGCCTGACCCAGTGAAATTCCCAAATGGAATGAAAACAGTTGTAGATTATGTGCATAGCAAAGGACTTAAATTCGGTTTGTACAATTGTGCAGGAACCAAAACCTGTGCTGGGTATCCAGGAACTCGTGGGTATGAATACCAAGATGCTCGCCTTTATGCTGGTTTAGGAATCGATTTTTTAAAATATGATTGGTGTAATACACAAGGAATTACTGCCAAAGAGGCTTATAATACGATGAGTAATGCTTTAAAAACGGCTGGTCGTCCAATTTTGTTTAGTATTTGTGAGTGGGGAGATAATCAACCTTGGGAATGGGCAGAGCCTATGGGAAATATGTGGCGTATTTCGGGGGATATTTATCCGTGCTTTGATTGTGAATACAAGCATCCCGAAAATTGGTCGTCTTGGGGTTTTATGAAAATTGCCGATATGCGCAAAGATATTCGTAAATACTCTGGTCCTGATCATTGGAATGATTTTGATATGATGGAAGTTGGTAACGAAATGAATGATATTGAAGACAAAACTCATTTTAGCCTTTGGTGTATGTTGGCTTCGCCATTATTTTCGGGTAATGATTTTAGAAAAATGTCTAAGGAAACTTTAGCTATTTTGACCAATAAAGAGCTCATTGCTGTAAATCAAGATAAGCTAGGAATTCAAGGATTCAAGTATTCTGCCGAAGACGGATTAGAGGTTTGGGTAAAACCACTATCTGATGGGAATTGGGCTGTTACTTTTTTGAATCGTAGTGATGCTGCTAAAAAAATTAATTTCGACTGGAAAAAGAACTCAATCAAAGATGCTGATTTTGGTTATGAAGCCGATTTTAATAAAGCAATTTTCAAAATCAAAGATCTTTGGAAAAACAAAGAGGTTGGTACAACCAAAAAGAATTTCACAGCAGATTTAGCTTCTCACGATGCAATTACATTAAGGTTAATTCCGTAATTGAAATTTGAAATACTTGTCCTAACAGGTTTCTAAAACCTGTTAGGTATTTCTTTTTAGACTTTTTAAATTTTAAAACAAATTGTAAAAATGAATTTCAAATCTCTAACCATATTATTCTTGGCTGTACTTAATTGCAGTTTAGCAAATGCACAATTTGTTAAAAAACACGGTCAGCTCAGCGTAAAAGGAACTCAATTGGTTGATAAAAATTTGACCCCAATTGTTTTACGAGGCGTTAGTTTGGGATGGCATAGTATGTGGCCTCGATTTTATAATTCTAAAGTTGTAGATTGGCTTAACAAAGATTTTAATTGTACTGTTGTAAGAGCTGCAATGGGAATCGAAGCTGGTAAATATGCTTACAAAAAAGACCCTGATTTTTCAAAAAAGAAGATAGAATCCGTCATAAAAGGTGCTATCAAATCGGATATTTATGTAATTGTAGATTGGCACAGTCACAATATTAATTTAGAAGAGGCCAAAGCTTATTTTAATGAGGTATCCAAAAAATACGGCAAATACCCCAATGTAGTTTATGAGGTTTTTAATGAACCTGATCATGAAACGTGGCCTGAAGTAAAGGCTTATGCCGAGGAAGTAATCAGAGTTATTAGAGCTAATGACCCAGATAATATTATTTTGATAGGTAGTCCTAAATGGGATCAAGATGTTCATCTACCGGCCGCTGACCCTATTAAAGGATATGAAAATTTGATGTACACTATGCATTTTTATGCAGCAACTCATAAAAAAGAACTTAGAGACAGAACAGATGAAGCTCTAAAGAGTGGTTTACCAATCTTTGTTTCTGAATCAGCTGGGATGGAAGCCTCAGGAGATGGTCCGATGGATTATTCCGAATGGCAGCGGTACATTGATTGGATGGAAGAAAAAAAGATAAGTTGGATTACTTGGTCGATTTCAGATAAAGTCGAAACCTGTTCGATGTTGTTAAAAACGGCTAACTCTGAAGGTAATTGGAAAGATTCTGATTTAAATGAATCGGGTATAAAAACTAGAGAATTACTTAGAAAATACAATGCAAGGATAAAAGAGTAAGGTGTATATTTCTTTTTAGACACGGAGTTGGTTTTTTTGTGAATTCTAAAAAAGGTTTATATTGCAATATATTTTAACAGAAATTGGATAGAATAAAGGACAACTTATTATTGGTTGGTTTAGAGTTTATTATCGAAAATGATTTAAGTAAAAAACCAACGCAATAAATGATTTAATAAACATCTTACTTGTATGAAGCTAACATTAAAATTGACAACTTATTTTAAATTAGTATTGTTAATTATTGGAATTAGTTCGCTTTTTATATTACTATTTAGTTCTCTATATCTCTACACTGTTCAACAAGAAAAAGATGTTTTCAAAATCAATACTGAGCAATACGAAACCGAAACCAATAGGTTGTTTGATTTTAATTCTAAAACCCAGATTGTTACTATAAATGATCTTACTTACTGGGATGCTTTAGTAAAATTCACAAAAGAGAAAGATATTGAATGGTTTGATAGATACATTGTAAATGAATTTCCTACCTATGAGGTTGATTTTATCTCAGTCTATGATATAGACAAAAAATTCATTACAAGTATAGCAAAACAGAATTTTACTTCTAAAGATTTTATTCCGAGACAAGCAATGGTTAATTTGTACGAAACCAAATTTACTAGGTTTTATATGAAAGTTCCTGAGGGAATTGTTGAGGTTCTTGGTGGAACGATTCATACCTCAAATGACCCAAAAAAAATAAAAACAAGACCATCAGGCTATATGTTTATGGTGCGTTTGTTAGATGAAAAATATTTTAAAAACCTAGAAGATATTTGCAGTTCAAAAATTAGTTTTTTTGACAGTTCAACTACTAAGTTCGATAATAATAAGAATGTTTTGTCTCTTATAGAACTTAGAGATTATAACAATCGAATTATTGAAAAACTATTATTTCAAAGACCTTCATATCTAAACTTCGAAAGAACCAAAGAGTTGCTATTGATTATAGTAGTGGCTACTTTGATTGGTTTGATTGCCTCTATTTATTATTCTAGAAAATGGGTATATAGACCATTGCGGTTGGTGACCAATATATTAGAAACAGATCGTGAAATCTCGATAAAGTTATTAAAACGCGAGCCAGGTGAGTTTGGTCATATTGGCAATTTGTTTGAAGATCATAGAAAAAACAGGTTTCAGTTAGAAAAATCTAAACAAAAAGCAGAGGAAAGTGACAAGCTAAAATCAACCTTTTTGGCAAATCTATCCCACGAAATCAGAACCCCTATGAATGCTATTATTGGATTTTCGGATTTGCTTTTGAATGAAAATCTAAGCGAAGAATTAAAAAGAAAATATTTAAAAATCATCAGTAGTAGCGGGAAAAGTTTGGTTTCTATTATTGAGGATTTAATTGAAATGTCAAAAATTGATGCCAAATTAATAACTCCAAATTACAAAGGTGTCGATATTGATAAATGTGTTAGAGAGTTGTATAATACTCTGAAAGTGACTGTTCCAGAAGATAAAAAGATTGATTTTTATATTCAAAAAAGCAACAACATTTTAGAAGGCGATGTTTTGACCGATGAAGTAAAGCTTAAACAGATTATAGTAAATCTACTTACGAATGCAATAAAATTTACAGATAATGGCCATGTAGTCTTTGGTTACTCTATAACAAAAGACAAGAGATTTTTAGAATTTAGGGTTGAAGATACTGGAATTGGAATCGTAAAAAAAGATTTAAAAGTAGTCTTTGATCGTTTTAGAAGGGTAGATGATGATTATTCTATATCACTTAGTGGATTAGGATTAGGATTGTCTATTTCGAAAGCTTATGTAGAGATGTTAGGTGGAAAAATTCAAGTAAAATCTGTCTATAGAGAAGGTTCTGTGTTTAAATTTACAATTCCATTAATTTACGATAATTCAGAAAACTTTGAAGATAATGTAAATGCCGAAAATTTAAAGGTGTATGATGAAACCAAAGTTATCCTCGTTGCCGAGGATGATAATATCAATTATCTATTATTAAAAACAATTTTAGAACTTAAAAAACACACGGTTTTGAGAGCAAGAAACGGCCAAGAGGTTGTCGAAATTTATGCGGCAAATTCTGCGATTGATTTAGTTTTTATGGATATTAAAATGCCTGTTCTGGACGGATATGAGGCTTTTGAAAGAATCAGAAGAATGAATCCAGAGGCTATTGTAATTGCCCAAACCGCACACTCATCATCTGAAGTGAAAGAAAAAATCATGAATTCTGGTTTTTCTGGATATATAACCAAACCTTTAGATAAAGAAAAAATATACGGACTTCTAAATGAGGTGTTTCAATGCTAGTGATTGTTTACTCCTTAAAACAATTGTGCTGTCAAAGCGTTAGATCATAACTGTGTAAAAAATCTTCTCGAACAAATCCCATCTTTAAATATAATTTTTGTGCAATCATATTGTTCTTAGCGGTTCTTAGTCTTACATCGTTTGCTTTAATCTCTTTAGCAAAATCTATCGTTTTTTGAATAAGTTCTTCACCTACTCCTTTTTTTCTAGCGGAAACATCAACAAAAATATCGTTAAGAATTATTATTTTGTTTAAAGCTAATGATGAAAAAGTTATGTAGTTTAAAACAAAACCATTAAGCTTTTCTGGTTTTTCTTCCTCGTACGAAACAAAAATTACGGCCTCGTTATTCTCTAATCTTTCTTTTAAATAGGAGTAATGTTTTTTAAAGTTTGTAGGTTTTTTATAAAAAACCACATATTGATCAAATAAATTCGTTAGTTGATCTAGATCTTGAATGTCAGCTTTTCGTGTCATATTTAATGGGGGATGTTAATTTGAATAACTAAATATACAAAAAATTGAAACAAAAAAATTTTTTGAACCTCTTTTTACAAGCTACTATTTGTTATAAAGGTACAAGTAAAGGGCTTTTTTTGAATTATAAACATAAATCAGCTTTGTTTTTGTGATTTGTTGAAATTCAGTCATTCAAAAAACACATTTTAGAAAACTTTTACAGCTAAAATTGATTGTAGTGTAGATTGATTTTAATAAGGTACTTCTGAGTTTTAAAATGAATTCTTTGATACAGCTTAAGTTATTTTAAATTGTTATAATGAGACAGAGCTTATTTTTTTTATAAAATAGAATACCCCTATAAAAATATGGGGGTATGTGTTTTTTATTGTTTTATTTTGGATAATTACGGGTTTTTAGTATAACTTTTTTTTATGTTGCATGTTTTTTTAGGGGGTAATATTAAAAAATAGCATTATTAAATTTGTAAAATATTTATCTTAAAATATGAATTTCGATATTATTTTATCTTGATTTTTGAATATTGATAATTCTTTATTGAAACATTCAAAAAAATTTTTATGTTAATCAAAAGTTAATAATTTCGCTAAAAAGAAAGAACAAAAAATAGCCAAAAAGAGGGTGAAATCTCTTGAAGAATTACTAACTAAAAACAAATTTAACATGAAAAAAATCTTAACCATTTTAGTATTAGCGTTGACAACAAGTATTGCATTTGCTCAAGATGATGCGCCTGCATCTACTCCATTAGAAATTTCTGGTTCTGGAGATTTATATTACAAATATGATTTTGCTAAAGTCCCAAATATTACAACTAGTTTTGGAACAGACCAAAATTCGGTTTCATTAGGGATGCTTGATATTGCTTTGAAAAAAACAATCAAAAATGTTTCTTTTGTTGGTGAAATTTCATTTGGTCCTAGAGGACAATATCAATCTCTACCAAATGGAGATGGTGGTTTTGATGGATTAGATACAAATTCATTCCACATTCAAAACTTATATGCTACTTATGCAGTTACAGATAAGTTGAGTTTTACTGCTGGGTATATGGGTACATTTATTGGATATGAGGTGATCTCTCCAGTGGCTAATTTTAACTACTCTACATCTTATTTATTTACAAATGGGCCTTTCCAAAACGCTGGAGTTAAAGCAAATTATGCAATAACTGAAAAGTTTGGAGCAATGATAGGTGTGTTTAATGATTCTTGGAATACTTATAAAGCCAATCCAGTAAAAGGATTAAATGCAATTGGAGGTCAATTGTCTTTTGCAACAGAAGGAGTTAGTGCCTATTTGAATTTTATGGACGGATCTGTTAGTGGTACTATTGTTGATTTGACAGCTACATTCCAAGTTACTGATGCTTTTAAATTAGGTTTTAATGCTGCAGATTTTTCTAATGAAGGCGACGTAGGTTATTCAGGAGCTGCAATATATCCATCTTATGCTTTTAGTGATGCTTTTGCTTTAGGTATTCGTGGTGAATATTTCAAATATAAAGAGGGTTCTGGAGATACATCGGTAACAGCTTTTACTTTATCGGGAAATTATAAAGTAAACGGTTTGACAATAATCCCTGAGTTTAGAATGGATACAAATTCTGATGAAGTTATGTTTGTTGATTCTGATTTAGCGCCTGCAAAGTCTGCCTCTCAAGTATTACTGGCTGTTGTTTACGGTTTCTAATCTAAAATTTTAGATTCAAAATTATTACAAGATATTTTTTTTTTGCTGTCAGAATCCTCAGTGGTTTTGGCAGCTTTTTTTTTGGTAATGTGGTCAAAAAAGAATGATGGTTTTGTTAGATTATTGTAGTAATTTAATAAAAACAGACCTTATTCTCTCCTTGTCTGTATCAGTCAAATTTGAGCTTGAAGGTAGGCTTAGCCCATTTTTAAATAACATTTCGGCAACATTATTTCCATAAAAGGGATACTTTTTATATAAAGGTTGAAGATGCATTGGTTTCCACAATGGTCTGCTTTCTATGTTCGAATCTAATAAGGCAAGTCGTATGGTTTCACGATTAATACCGTTTTTGGTTTTATTGGGATCTATTAGTATAGAAGTTAGCCAATAATTGCAAAAAATGTCTTTGTTGGTTGTAGAAAAAACGGTAATGCCAGGTGTGTTTTCAAAGAGGGTTACATAAAATTGATGCATACTTCTTCGTAATCTAATATGTTCGTCAAGAACTTTCATTTGGCCACGACCAATTCCTGCACAAATGTTACTCATTTGATAATTGTATCCCAATTCGCTATGTTGATAATGGGCTTCATTGTCTTTGGCTTGTGATGCTAAGAATTCAACTTTTTTCTTGAGTTGAAGATTAGGGGTTATAATGGCACCGCCTCCCGAGGTGGTAATGATTTTATTTCCGTTGAATGAAAAAACGCTAATATCTCCAAAAGTACCACACTTTTTACCTTTATATAGGCTTCCCAATGCTTCTGCACTATCTTCAAGAATTGGAATTTTGTATTTGTTGGCAATGCCTCTAATTTCGTCTATTTTATAAGGAACACCATATAAGTGGACTGTTATGATTGCTTTGGGCATTTGTCCTTTTGAAATGGAATCCAAAATTGCTTTTTCTAATGCAATAGGGCATAGATTCCAGGTTTCTAATTCGCTATCAATAAAAATTGGAGTAGCTCCTAAGTATAAAATGGGATTTGCAGATGCAGCAAAGGTTAATGATTGGCAAATGACAACATCATTTTGTTTTACATCCAAAAGAATTAAACCCAAATGTATGGCAGCTGTTGCTGAGTTTAGAGTGGTTACAAAAACAGGGCTTGATAGGTAATTTTCTATATCTTTTTCAAATTCAGTTATGTTTTCCCCGATTGGTGCAATCCAATTAGAGTCGAAAGCATTTTGTATATAGTTAAGTTCACTACCTCCCATATGTGGCGAGGAAAGCCATATTTTGGTATTCGTCATGCTTTGGATGTAACTTTTGTTCTTAATTTATAATCAATTTGTGTGTTTTGTAAATAAAAAATTATAGCGCAGCTACAACTTCAAATTTAATTTAAATTGAGAAAAAAGAAAGTTTAAAATAAGAATTTTGAATATAGTTTTAGAATAAAAAAGAAACGCTTTTTGGATAAGTCAAAAAGCGTTCAAGTATAAGTTGAAAATATTATTTTATATATATAGAATAGATCGTGTTTATTGTTTTTTCATCCAAAACATCATTTACTTCTGTTTGTATATAATGAAGTTTAAATGCGGTAATTGCAGCTGAAAGATTTTTGGTATCATAACCAATTACCTTTAATCCTTGTTCTACATTGAAATCTGATGGTGGACAAGGAAGGACTTCGTCTGGCCATAGTCCAAAACCATTTAGAGCTAATAATTTCCAAGGAAACAAAGCGCTTGGATCTTTTTTTCTAGTTGGAGCAATATCTGCGTGACCAATGAAATTTTGAGTCGGGATATTGTAGTCTTTTTTTAATTTGGTTAATAAGGCCAAAAGAGAATTTATTTGAGTGTCCGAAAATGGTTCGCTCCCGTTATTGTCTAATTCAATCCCGATAGAGCTAGAGTTTAGATCAGTGTTTTTTCCCCAGGATCCGTTTCCTGCATGCCATGCTCTAAGGTAGTCATTGAGCATATGAATTACTTTTCCGTCTCTCGAAATTACATAGTGAGCACTTACATTAGTGTGTTTTAAAGTAAATGTCTTTAAGGTTTGTTGTACAGAATCTTGTGCTGTATGATGAAGAATGATGAAATTTGGTTTCCTTAAATTAAAATTTACTGTACCGACCCATTCTGAAACAATACCATCTTGTAAAAGTTTGCTGTCTATTTTTGAAATTGTGTCTTTATAATTTATCAACTGTTGATTGTAACGATAAGCTACGCTATCAATAACTACTAATGGTTCGTTTTTTAAAGGCTGAGCTTCTTTAGCGGCTATAGTTTCTTTTAAAGTGTTTATTTGTTCGTTGTAAACTTTTTCGTTGGCTTTATTTGGATTTGTACCACAAGAAGTAGCAAAAAGAATAACAATTATATAGTAGAAGTAATTTTTCATTGGTTTTAGTCAAAGTGTTGAGTTACAAAATTTTTATCTTTTTCTTGCTTCCATTTTGCTTTTTCTGTCCTCAATCAAGTTTTTGAATTTTTCTTTTTGATCTTTATTTAGTACTCCGATTATCTCCATTTCGGTCATGTCATTTAGGACTTTGTATTCCTCTTTTTTTTCTTCGTCACTAATTTCTTTTTTCATCAAAATCTCTTCTTTTTTTAGAGATTTCGTATAAATATTTGTTAGCACGACTTCTTGTAAAGCATCTAAGTTGAGTTCTTTTTTGTAGTAAGCTACAATTTTTGCAGCGGTTTCTTCAACAGGAACTGGTTTTGGTGCACTTGGCTGAGATGGCATTTGATTCATTTGGTTTCTGCCATAGCCGTTATTTCCGTAACCATATCCATTGCTATATCCATTTCCGTACCCATTGTAGTATTGAGCGGAAATAGTGTTTGCCGATAAGAATCCAAAAACTATAAATACAATTGTTTTAAATGCTTTCATAAATAAGATCTTGATAAATTAAATTTTAAACTGGTTCTCCGTATAAATCAAATTCTGTGGCTTCTATTATTTTAATCATTGCAAATTCACCTGTTTTTACATAATGTTTTGTTGCGTCTATTAAAACTTCGTTATCTACATCAGGGCTGTCAAACTCTGTTCGACCTACAAAATGCCCTCCTTCTTTTCTGTCAATAATACATCTGTAGGTTTTGCCTACTTTTTCTTGGTTCAAATCCCATGAAATTTGAGATTGTATTTCCATTATTTCGTTAGCTCGATCTTGTTTTACATCGGCAGGAACATCATCTTCGAGTAAAAAAGCATGTGTGTTTTCTTCGTGTGAATAGGCAAAACATCCCATTCGGTCAAATTTCATTTCTTGAACAAAATCTTTTAAGATGTTAAAGTCTTCTTGAGTTTCTCCTGGATAACCAACAATCAAGGTTGTTCTAATTGCAATTCCAGGGACAGCTTCTCTAAAGTCTTTTAAAAGTTTTGTTGTTTTTTCTTGAGTTGTTCCGCGGCGCATTGACTTTAAAACCGAATCAGCAATGTGTTGCAGCGGAATATCGATATACTTGCAAATTTTAGGTTCACGTTTCATGATTTCGAGAACATCCATCGGGAAACCAGTAGGGAAGGCGTAGTGCAAACGAATCCATTCTATACCTTCTACTTTAACCAAGGCTTCTAATAATTCTCCAAGTGCTCTTTTCTTATACAGATCAAGACCGTAATAGGTCAAATCTTGAGCAATTAAGATCAATTCTTTTACACCATCTCTTGCTAATCCTTCAGCTTCTTTTACTAATTTTTCAATAGTTTGCGAAACGTTTTTTCCTCTCATCAAAGGAATGGCACAAAAACTGCAAGGTCTATCGCAACCTTCCGAAATTTTCAAGTAAGCATAATTCTTTGGAGTCGTTGTCATACGTTCTCCAAGTAATTCATGTTTGTAATCGGCTCCTAAAGCTTTTAGTAATGATGGTAATTCAGTCGTGCCAAAAAACTGATCCACATTTGGTATTTCTTTTTCTAAATCTGGCTTGTATCTTTCAGATAAACATCCTGTTACAAAAACTTTATCAACTAGTCCTCTGTCTTTTTTGTCAGCATATTCTAAAATCATATTTACTGATTCTGCTTTGGCATTGTCAATAAATCCACAAGTATTTATAACGATAATGTTTCCTTCATCTTCAGCTTTGGCTTCGTGAGTAACCTCTTTTCCACTCGCACGAAGTTGCCCCATTAGGACTTCGCTATCATACACATTTTTTGAACACCCAAGAGTGATCACGTTTATTTTGTTCTTTTTTAAAGACTTCGTTCTCATAAATATTATATTCCTTATCATTTAGGAATGGGCAAAATTACAATTTTTTGCTGAAACCTTGCCTCTTTCTTTCAAAATGCCTTGTTTTGTTTTTATTTGGAGCAAAAACAATAAGTTTTTTTTGTAAATATGGTTCCCGCTATCCGTTACAATTCCCGATTTAGAAAAAAACTAGACTTTAGTATTATTGTTTTTCTAAATCGGGAGATTTTCACTCCTATCGGGGCTAGGAACAAACATTTGGATTTGTCAGTTATGACATGAAAAAAAAACCATTTCGAATTGCTCAAAAATGGTTTCCTGTTTCTGTAATATTGGTTTTCTTTTACATCTCAAAGGTAAAAGTCATAGTGTAATTGTTTTTGCTGGTGTTGATTCTTGCACTTTCTGTAAAACCTTGTGCAAAAAACTGATCTCGATAGATTAAATGTGCGTGAACATAAGAAAAGTCAAGTTTTATTGCTCCAAAACTATAACCAAAACCACCAGAGAAACTATTTAAATCACCAATCATTGATGTATTTTTATAAGGACTTCCTTCAAATCGATAACCTCCTCTAAGTTTTAAGTTTTGTATTCGGTATTCGCCTCCAATTCTTATTTCGCTCGAACTGCCAAGTGTATTTTGCATGATATCGTTAAGAGATCTAAAATACGGATCGTTTTCTGGTTCAAATTGAGTGCAACTGTAATCTTTATATTTGTAATCAATACTTATTAAACCTGTTTTTCCAAAAACGTAAGCGAAACTTCCGCTTAAGCTGCCAGGGGTGCGCAATTCATAAGGAGCGTAATAATTAATTACAAATGGATCTACAACATCTGGAGGTAGCGAGTTTACGTTATTGCTGCTTATAGATGACAGTCTTTGTGATAATTCATCTCTCAAATTGTACCATGTAGGGGACTCATATGATAATCCTACGCGTACCGCTTGAGTTAATTTTGCAATGGCACCAACTTGAAAAGAAAATCCAGAGCCATAAGTATGTAAACTGTTTGAAAAATTTAAACTTTGAACCTCGTAATTTGTATCTAAGTCATTATTGTTGGATTCGTAAAAGTTTGTATTTTTTATATAATCAGTAAAATGAGAATTTAGGTTAAGTCCTAGAAATAGAAAGTCTTTGATTTGTACACCACTATTAAAAATTAATTTTCCGTTGTAACCACTAGTATATGTGCTGCTGGTTTGGTAATAATTTCCTCCAGACCTTACGTTAGAAGTGTATAAAGTATTGTTTTCGTCCTCTGTTACGGGGTTAATTATGTAAGCTTGATAGCCCAGAAATGCTTGTTGATCTCCATTGTCTAAATCTGCATAATAACCATTTTCTAATAACCCCAATGGGACACCATTTGCGTAACTTATAAAATAACCATCTATTGATTTTAAAGGACTAACGCCAGTTGAAAACAATGAATTATCAAAGTTGTTGGTGTTTTCATAATTGATTGCAAAAGAAATTTTAGTTAATGCGTTGTTGGGATTTCTAGTTTTAAAAACAAAAACACCACCAGCTTGATTGAGATCAAAATTATTTTGGCTTGCAGAACTTGCAGTCTCAAAATAATTAGAGTTGTTTTTAATGTCATAAAATCCCATTGTAGTGGCAAATTGATTGTTGTTGAAAACTGCTGATCCAGCAGGATTTACCTGTAAAGAAGATAAATCTCCTCCTAAAGCTCCAAAAGCGCCACTCATAGAGGTAAAGCGAGCTGTTCCTTGTAAATCGCTTTTGGCATAACGCAAAGCATCTTTGATTTCCTGTGAATGTACGATAGGAGTTATCAGTCCAATTGCTAAAAATAACAAGAGATTTTTTTTCATGGGGGTAAGGCTTAAGGTGAATTAATTATTGATAATTTGAATATCCAGTTTAAATTTGAGACTGAATTGGCTACGTTGTATGTGCTAACGATTTTGATTAGTCGTTAGCACGTTTGGGTTTTAAGAATTTGATATGAATGGTTTGTTGGTAAAAAGGGGGTTATCTTCTTCCTCCACCTCCAGACATTCTTCCACCGCCACCACCACTAGACATTCTTCCGCTAGACATACTACTGCCACTACTTCTATAAGAATTATTGCTTGGGGTGTAACTTCTTTGCGAATTTTGATATGAACTATTTGTTCTGCTTTGAGTGTAACTGCTATTTCTTCTAGATTGGTTGATACTGGAGTTTCTTGAGGTTACGTTGTAGTTTGAAGAACTATTTCTGTTAGTGTAAGTAGGAACTCTTCTGTTTACGATATTATTGGAGCTGTTTCTACTATAAACGCTATTTCTATTTGTGAAACTATTTCTGCTTGTAATATTATTTCTGTTGTAAGCAGTGATTCTAGTGTTGTTGTAACCGCCTCTATATGAAGAGCCTCTTCGGCTATAATTATAAGAGTAAGGTGATACTACTGGATATCCATAACCTGGATAACCCCAACCGTAACCTGGATACCCCCAGCCATAGCCAGGATATCCCCAGCCATAATATGGGTAGCCCCAACCATAGTATGGGTAACCCCATCCGTAATAAGGGTATCCCCAACCAAATCCGAATGACCAATAATTATCAGGATAAACAGTAATTGTGGTTTGTTCAGGAGAGCTTCCCCAAGCAGAATAGCCTGTTGATGGCGCTTGTATAGAATCATTTTCTATATCGTAACCACTATTATAGCTATTTACATCGGTAAATATATCGGTTGAATCTTCTGTAGTTTGTAAGGAATTAAAATATGCTTTGTATTGAATAGAGTTAGCTGAGGGTTGGTTGTCCTTTATAACTACTTTTTCTCCATTTGATGCATAAACACCATCACTGTCATAATAGGAACTGTTTTGATAAGACCCGCAAGAGGACATCATCAAGCCAATTAATCCAATTAGAAAATAAAGCGGGGCTTTTTGACTTATTAATGCATTTGTTTTCATTTCGGTAGATTATTTTATTGTTGGACAATACAAAATTAGTTAGTTTTGCGTAATTATTTAGTTAAATTATTAAGAAACAAATATTATGCCAAATTATTTAAAATGAGCAAGAACCTAACAACAAGAGCAGAAGATTATTCGAAATGGTACAATGAGTTGGTAGTAAAGGCCGATTTAGCAGAAAATTCAGGGGTTAGAGGTTGTATGGTGATAAAACCTTATGGGTATGCTATATGGGAAAAAATGCAAGCAGAACTTGATAAAAAGTTTAAGGAAACAGGACATCAAAATGCTTATTTTCCGTTGTTTGTTCCCAAAAGTATGTTTGAAGCGGAAGAGAAAAATGCTGAAGGATTTGCGAAAGAATGTGCAATTGTAACTCATTATCGTTTGAAAACAGATCCTGATCGAGCAGGAAAGTTAATGGTAGATCCAAATGCTAAGCTTGAAGAGGAATTGATTGTTCGTCCTACTAGTGAAGCTATAATTTGGTCAACATATAAAGGATGGGTGCAATCCTATAGAGATTTACCTTTGTTAATAAATCAATGGGCTAATGTGGTGCGTTGGGAAATGAGAACTAGATTGTTTTTGCGAACAGCTGAGTTTTTATGGCAAGAGGGACATACTGCACATGCTACAAGACAAGAAGCTATAGAAGAATCTGAGAAAATGATGAACGTTTATGCTGATTTTGTAGAGGATTTTATGGCTATTCCTGTTATAAAAGGATTGAAAACAGAAACCGAGCGTTTTGCTGGGGCAGAAGAAACATATTGTATTGAAGCTTTGATGCAAGATGGTAAAGCTTTGCAGGCAGGGACTTCTCATTTTTTAGGGCAAAATTTCGCAAAAGCATTTGATGTGAAATTTGCTAACGCCGAAGGGAAGCAAGAATATGTTTGGGGGACATCTTGGGGGGTTTCTACACGATTAATGGGAGCGTTAGTTATGACGCATTCGGATGATCAAGGATTGGTATTGCCTCCAAATTTAGCTCCGATTCAGGTAGTGATCGTTCCTATATATAAGAGTGATGAGCAATTGGCTTCTATCTCTGCTGAAGTAGATGTTTTGGTTAAAGCTTTGCGAAAATTAAATATTTCCGTAAAATTTGATGATAGAACGACTCAAAAGCCAGGATTTAAATTTGCAGAATGGGAATTAAAAGGGGTTCCTGTTAGAATTGCAGTTGGACCAAAGGATTTAGAAAATGGGACTTTTGAAGTTGCAAGAAGAGATACTTTGACAAAAGAAGTGGTTTCTAAAGATGGTATAACAACATATATTGGTGATTTGTTAGAGCAAATTCAAAAAGATTTGTTCGAAAAAGCATTAAATTATAGAAATACACATATTACAGAAGTTAATAATTTTGATGAGTTTAAAGCTGTTTTAGAAGGCGAAGGGGGCTTTGTATCAGCTCATTGGGATGGGACTGCGGAGACAGAAGAGAAGATTAAGGAGTTGACTAAAGCTACAATTAGATGTATTCCTTTGGACAGAGTAGAACAAGCTGGAAGCTGTGTGTTTACTGGGAAAGCATCGGTTGGGAGAGTGCTTTTTGCTAAAGCATATTAAAAAAATAAAAAAAAATGTGTTTAGCTATTGCGCAAACGAAAAATAGTTGTATTTTTGCATCCGCATTACAGAAGTAGTGTTGTTGAAGAAACAACGGTCCGTTCGTCTATCGGTTAGGACGCCAGGTTTTCATCCTGGTAAGGGGGGTTCGATTCCCCCACGGACTACAAGAAGTATTTAGATTAAAAGTTCTGATAATAAAATAAGAGGTCCGTTCGTCTATCGGTTAGGACGCCAGGTTTTCATCCTGGTAAGGGGGGTTCGATTCCCCCACGGACTACAATTTTTTTGATCTAGAAAGTTCCGAACTTAGAGGGATAATGGTCCGTTCGTCTAGGGGTTAGGACGCCAGAATTTCATTCTGGTAACAGGGGTTCGATTCCCTTACGGACTACAAAAAATGAAATAATTAAGATAAAAAATAATACAATGGCAAATCATAAATCAGCTCTAAAAAGAATTAGAAGTAACGAAAAGAGAAGAGTATTAAATAGATACCAACATAAAACTACTCGTAATGCTATTAAAGCATTAAGAATTGCAACTGATAAAGCTGATGCTACTGCTAAATTATCAAGTGTAATTTCTATGATTGATAAATTGGCTAAGAAAAACATTATTCATGATAACAAAGCTTCAAACTTAAAGTCTAAGTTAACTAAACATGTTGCTAAATTGTAATACATATAAAATTAATCAAAAGCTCCTTTTTTAAAGGAGCTTTTTTTTTGGCTATAATTTAATTTTATTTTTTAAATAGTTTAGCATTTCAATTGTTATGGGTTTGGAAAAAAACTCAATGACATTGGGATATTTTTTAGATTTTTTGATGTCCTCTGGGTCAATTGTTGAAGTTAAAATAATTATTTTGGTATTGTTTAAGCTCTGGTAATGGGAACTGTTGAAAATGTCGAGAAATTCCCAGCCGCTAATTATGGGCATATTGAGATCTAAAAAAATCAACTCGGGTTTTGTTTCAGTTTTACTAATATTGTTTAATACATTAATGGCTTCTTCTCCATTAGAAGCTTCAATTATTTTTTTTGCAAAAGAAGCTTTTTGAGCTATTTTTTTAAAAAGCATAAGTGTTACAGGGTCGTCATCTATGCATATTATTGAGTTTAACATTCTAATTAGATTTAAATGTTAATGAAAATTTTGTTCCTTTTTCAACTTCGCTTTGAATGCTGATATCGCCTCCCATAGTTTTTATTTGTGATTTTACTAAAAATAAGCCTAATCCTTTACTGTCTGGAAGATTGTGGAATCTTTGATAGAGGCCAAAGATTTTATTTTTGTGTTTTTCCAAATCAATTCCGATGCCGTTATCCTGAAAATGAATGGTAACAATTTGATCGGTTATTGAGAGATCAATATTTAAAACTAAAGGTCTATTGTGAGATCTATATTTAAATGAATTGGTAAATAGGTTTAGTAAAATGCTTTCAAGATACGATTTATTTGTATTGACTTTGGTGACATTTCCAAAGTTTATATTTATTTGAGGTTTTATGTTTTCGATTTTAATTGTTAATTGGTTTTGGATGTTTTTAAAAATCTCTCGAATTTCTATTTCTTCATTTTTTATTTGAATGTTGTCTTTTATCGTGATTACTTTGGTAAGATCATTAATTGTTTGATTGAGTTGATTGGTTGAGATTTTGAATCCGCTTAGGATTTCTTTTAACTCAGGATCTTCTATTGCGAAATCGTCGATAAGGTTTAAAAGGCCAGTCAGGTTTGATAGGGGGGCTCTTAAGTTGTGTGAAGTGATATAGGAGAATTGTTTTAAGTCTTTGTTGTTTCGTATTAATTCATTTATAAGGATTTCTTTTTCTTCTTCTGATTTTTTTTCTTCGGTGATGTCTCTTTGTATGGATATCCAGTGTGATAGATTTTGTTCAGTATTGTAAACAGGAATTAATGAGAGTCTAACTTGGTATTCGCTTTTGTTTTTTTTGTACAAAGTGATTTCTAGAGAGCATTCGGACTTGTTTTGGATAGCTTCTCTGATTTTTTTTATTGCTTTTTCGTTTGTTTTCTCTCCTGTAAAATAAATTGGTGATTTCCCTATGATTTCAGAATGTCTATAGCCTGACATTTTGCTAAAAGCGGGATTTGCATACACTATTTTAGGAATTTGATGTACATCTGAAGTGGCTTGAGTAATGAAAATTGAATCTCGGGCTTCTGTAAAGACGGTTTCTAATAATTTTAGTCTATTTTCTTCTTCTTTTTGTTTGGTAATGTCTTGAATTGATCCAATCATTCTGATGGCTTGGTTGTTTTGATCTTTTAAAATAAATCCTCTGTCAAGGACATATTTGTATGTGTTATCAGCACATTTAAAGCGGTATTCGTCTTGCCATTTTTCGGTTTTTTGCTCCAAAAAAGAATACAGTTTTACAGACATTTTGACGCTGTCTTCGGGGTGAATATTACTAAACCACCATTTAGAATTGTTTTCTATCTGATCTTGTTTGTAGCCAAAAATGCCTTTGATTCCTTTGTTCCAGGTAAACTTGTCTTCTTGTATTTTCCAATCCCAAATAGTGTCGCTGGTCGCCTTTGTTACAATATCGTATTTTTCGTTAGATTCCCTTAGTTTATTATTGACTTGTTTTAGGTTGTTGTAGATTTCGTTGTTTCTTTTATCATTTTTGGATAAGATGTATCTAAAAATAAGACCAGTGGTAATTATGAAGATAATGTCTTTGCAAAAAGTGTAATTGTAAAAGTTTAAATTAGGCGAATTTTGTTTGCCCAATTTAAAGCTTATGATAGCTATAAATAGTGCTGATACGATATAAGTTATGGTTATTTGGTCAGATTTTTTTTTCATTAATCAAATATAATTATTTAATGTTAATTTTTTTAAAATCAATTTAAATTTATCCAGATATTGTTGAGAGGTCGAAATTGTAATTATCTAATTGTAAACAAAATAGCAAACAATTGCTCAAAGGTTTTTTATATCAAAATAAAGTGTACCTTTGCACCCATTAAAAATCACAGATGGAAGCTATTAGAAACATTGCAATTATTGCCCACGTCGATCACGGTAAAACCACTTTGGTTGATAAAATTATGTATCACTGTCAATTATTTCGTGACAACGAAAACACAGGTGATTTAATTCTTGATAATAACGATTTAGAGCGTGAAAGAGGTATTACTATTACTTCAAAAAACGTTTCTGTTCAATATAAAGGAACAAAAATCAATATTATTGACACTCCTGGTCACGCCGATTTTGGAGGAGAAGTAGAACGTGTATTGAACATGGCCGATGGTGTATGTTTATTAGTAGATGCTTTTGAAGGGCCGATGCCGCAAACGCGTTTTGTATTGCAAAAAGCAATTGACTTAGGCCTTAAACCGTGTGTGGTTATTAATAAAGTGGATAAAGAAAACTGTACTCCAGAAGAGGTTCACGAAAAAGTTTTTGATTTAATGTTTGAATTGGGAGCTACTGAAGAGCAATTGGATTTTCCAACTGTTTATGGTTCTGCTAAAAACAACTGGATGTCTGAAGATTGGAAAGTTCAAACTCAAAACATCGAACCATTGTTAGACATGGTTATCAAAAATGTTCCTGCTCCTAAAGTTTCTGAGGGGACTCCACAAATGTTAATTACTTCATTGGATTTCTCTTCTTTTACAGGACGTATTGCAATTGGTCGTTTAGAAAGAGGCGTGTTGAAAGAGGGAATGCCTATTTCTTTGGTAAAAAGAGATGGAAAAGTTATCAAATCAAGAATAAAAGAATTACATACTTTTGAAGGTCTTGGACGTAAAAAAGTAGAAGAAGTTGTTGCGGGAGATATTTGTGCGGTTGTAGGTGTTGAAGGTTTTGAAATTGGTGATACAATTGCAGATTTTGAAAATCCTGAAGCTTTGCAAACTATTGCTATTGATGAGCCAACAATGAGTATGTTGTTTACAATTAACGATTCACCATTCTTTGGTAAAGAAGGTAAATTTGTTACTTCTAGACATATTCGTGAGAGATTGACAAAAGAATTAGAAAAAAACCTAGCAATGCGTGTTGCTGATACCGATTCTGCTGATAAATTCATGGTTTTCGGACGTGGAGTATTGCATTTATCTGTTCTTATTGAAACTATGAGAAGAGAAGGTTATGAACTTCAAATTGGTCAACCACAAGTAATCATCAAAGAAGTTGATGGTGTAAAATGTGAGCCAATCGAAGAATTAACTATCGATTTGCCAGAAAACCTTTCAGGTAGAGCGGTTGAGTTTGTAACGATTCGTAAAGGTGAAATGCTTTCTATGGAAGGTAAAGGAGAGCGTATGATTGTTAAATTTAATATCCCATCTCGTGGAATTATCGGTTTAAGAAATCAATTACTTACGGCTACTGCTGGTGAGGCTATCATGGCACACCGTTTCATCGGTTATGAACCATACAAAGGTGAGATTCCTGGACGTAATAATGGTTCTTTAATTTCTATGGAAAACGGAAAAGCAATTCCTTACTCTATTGATAAATTACAAGATCGTGGTAAATTCTTTGTTGATCCTAATGAAGATATTTATGAAGGTCAGGTAATTGGAGAAAACACTCGTTCTGATGATATGACGGTTAACGTTACTAAAACGAAAAAATTAACCAATGTACGTTCATCTGGAGCTGATGATAAGGCACGTATCGTTCCTGCTATTAAATTCTCATTGGAGGAAGCTTTAGAGTATATACAAAAAGACGAATATGTTGAGGTTACTCCAAAATCTTTACGTTTAAGAAAAATTTACTTGAGCGAGAACGACAGAAAGAGATTTAAATTCTAATTTTGTTTGTTATATAGCAAAGAGACTGTCCAATAAGTCTTAAAAGTAAAAATCCCGAAAAAAAAAATTTCGGGATTTTTTATGCCTTTATATCTTCTGTAATAAAACTTGGTTTTGGATGTTTCTTGAGTTGCAAATAAAATCCTAAAAATTGCGTCTTAGTACTTTATGAGGGTGTAATTTTGCAAAATCAGTATAAATAGAAACTTTGCCAAAAAATGCTTTTTAAAGTCTTTTTTACCGGACAATAATAAAAAACTTTCTAAAACCATTTTCATTAAATTTTAAAGCATCAAAAAATGCTGATTTCATCAAAATTGACCAAACTGAACAATTATACCAGATAGCTATTTAAAAAATAAAAATATTACAAACAAAAGAAGCTGTCCTCTTGGGACAGCCTCTTACAAAAAAATAAAAAAAACTAACCTAACAACTCAAAATATTTATTTCTATTTCAAAATAGCATATTGGAATTTTGGATAACCTCTTTCTCCAGTATCACTTAAGCCACTTGTGAATTTAACTTTATATAAGTTTCCTGCAGGATCTTTGACTACAAAAAAGCGATCTAGTTTGATAGCAAAACCAGAAATTGGTTCTCCATTTGCATTTGTTCCTCCTACTGTACTTCTCCAATTCGAACCAATATTTCTTTGGTCATTTGTGAATTTGGCATTGTCAACATTTGCCAAAGTAAAATTATCATATGTAAACTCTGAGGTAAGGACTTGGTATGTTTTTGCTTCACCTTTCAAATTATTTAAAATAAAATCAGGGTAAAAATACGGAACTAATGGTCCTCCCATAGAAGTAGTATTTGTAAAAGAAGTAAAACTCAAATCCCATTTTGCTTTTTGTGGCTCAACAGTTACTGTTTTCTGATCTAACAGACTAAAGAAAGTAAAGTTGTATGCAGCATCTTTAGAAATGGTCGCCTCGTTATGTGTGGTTGCATCAATTGTAGCGTATTGAATTTTGTAACCAGCTCCACTTCTTAATATTCTAATTTTCATCCATCCTCTTGAAGTTCCTCCTCCAGCTCCTTCTTTTCCTACAGTAGGAGTTGTAGTTGCTGGATTACTTCCCATATTAATTAAATAAACTTTATTTTCAGAATCGGTTGCAGAAACCTCTGCAATTGCTGTTTTTGTAATATCACCCGTAACATCATCAATTTGAGATGCTATTCCTTGGCCTTGATTAATAAGCATAGTGTCATCGGCAGCTTGAACTTCATCAATGTTTGTAGTTTCTAATTGTTTGGCAGCCATTCTTACGGTACTATTAATGATTACTCTAAATTCTGTTCCAGTATAAAAACCTAAATCCCAAGAAGTTCTTAAAGTGTTTGTCATCATTCCTGTACTTAGATCTACGAATACTTGATTCGGTTCGTTAGGTCCTCCAACTTCAGGAGCTAAAGCATTACCCAAAGAAGGTGTTTCATTGAAGCTTACTTGAATTGAATTATTTGCGGCAATTTGGATGTTTCCTGAAGCATCCGTTATTTTGAATGTAACGTTTTTTACTTCGCCTTCTATTGCGTCTATTAATTTGTTAAAAATAAATGTGACTGATATTGCATTTTTTTCAAAAGGTATTTTTAATGTGTTTGAAGTTGATGCTACTACTTTTGAAGTTGTTGAAGTTGTAGCTGCTGGAGAAGTTGTAAAATCTATACCATAATTTACACCAGTTGTTGTGAATGTTAGTGTTAGTAATCCAGCTTCAGATGTTGGTTTGTCAAATTTTATGACTACTGGGGTAGTTGCACTTTCGGTACTCAAGTTTATCGAGGGAGCTTCGAGAGCAACTGTAGTTTGCTCAACTGTATCATCGTCATTATTACAAGCTGTGAGAGCTAGTAAAGCAAAAGAAAGGAATAAGATAAATTTGTTTTTCATGTGTATTTATATATTAATTAAAATTTAGGTTATATGTGAGTTTAAGATAATAGGAGCGACCATAGCCTAAGAGCAAATCAGGAGAACCGCTAGAGTGAGCTCCTCCTGTTGCTCCACCCTGTATTTGTTGCACATTGGTAATATCAAATAGGTTGCGAGCTCCAGCTGTTACTTCAAAATTATTTTTAAAAAATGATTTTCTAATCGAGGCATCCATCCAACTGTAAGGATTAATTTCGTTAAGATAAAATTCTGCATTACCACTATCATTTGTTCCAGCTACAAACTGTTGTTGTTTTCCGTTATATTTGTAGTACAATGCCAGTAAAGTATTCCATTTAGGAATGTTATATGTTACACTTGAATTCAATTGTAGAGAGTATAAAAATCTATCATCTGATGAAACATTTAGAGCGGCTAAATCTAATTTTTGAGAAATACCAACCAATGCAGCTCCAAATTTTATATTCCAATTTTTATAACTGTATTGCTCTGTTGTTGAAATATTCCACATTTTGTATTTGTTGATATTGACATATTGATAATTCATCGTTGGTTGTACTTGCGTTAAAACCATATCTATTCGATCATTAACATCTAAAAAAGTTATAGCAAGATTATTTGCTATTTGTGCACCACTGTCAAAATAGCATGAGCGTTTAAAGCTTACCTCATAAGAAGTGCTGTTTTCAGGAATTAAATCTGGATTTCCTTGAATGTTATGATTAGAATCAACAAAATAGGTGTAGAGTTCGTTAAAATTTGGAGTACGATATGATTTTCCCATAGATGCTCTGGTTTCTAAGCCTTTTTTGAATATGTATCTCAAACCTAAAGAGCTTGCATATTGATTATCAAAAACCGTCTGAAATGAATAACGCAATCCAGGTCGAATAGAAAACTTATCTGAGAGATTAATTTCGGCAACGGTAAAAATATCATAATTCTCTAATCTTTTTTCAATGTCTTTTAGTTGATTGTTTTCATTAAAAAAAGCTCCAGAAGTTGCTGACGCATTCCCTAATTCATTATTAAATTCATAACCAATCTGAAAGTCAACTTTTTTATTATCAAAGAAATTACTTAATGTTCCGGTTGAATAGAAAACTTTATTAGATTGGTAGTTTTCTCTTGTTAGATCAAACTCTTCCTGGGTTTCTAATTGGTATTTGAAATTTTCCTGATCTCGTTGTTGTGTTTGATAAGAAACCGAAACATTATAATTTAATTTAGAAAACAATTTTCCATTCGAATTTAAATGGTTATAAAAACGATTGGTTATGAATCGTCTGTCTTTAGTATAATATGTTTCTGGAAAAGGATAATTATCTTGTGGATTCAAAGTTGGATTATAATAATCTACATTCTCGCCATAATAATCGAATTTGTAAAAAATATTAAAATTCTTTTTCTGATAACCAAGCATAGCATTTGCAACTAATTGTTCTTTTGGTAGCCAGCTATAGCCTCTTAGTCCGTCACTTACTGCATAATCTTTGCCTTTTTTGTTGTCATAAAAGCCATTAAAATTATTATGGTTTGCACCTACATTTATAAACCAATTATCATTTATGTTATGTGAAATTTTTATTGATTGAATATGGCGTCCTTTGTCTGATAAATTGTATTCATTTCCTATAGTTTCTTCTTGAACTGTAGCACTAATTTCCCATTTTTTTGCAGCGCTTTTTTTGGTAATAATATTTAAAATTCCACTTACAGCATTGGCACCATGCGTTACTCCCATAGAACCTTCAATAATTTCCAATCGTTCTACATCATCAAGGTTTATTTGTGTTAAATCTATATTGGTTCCCATTCCAGTATCACTTACCAATGGAATGTTATCTACTAATATTTTAAAATATTGAGCATCTAGCCCAAACATCGAAACTGTTGAACGTCCATCGCTACCACTATTTTGTACTGTAATATTTAAATATTGATTTAACACATCAGATAAATTATTTGCTGCTAGATTTTTGATATCCTTATTAGAAATAACTCTAACATTAAAAACTGATTTTTTTATAGATTGCGGGCTAAGTTGTCCTGTCATTACTACTTCTGAAAGCTTATTTACAGCTGTAGAATCTTTCTCTTGAGCAAAAGTAGATTGGTAAAAAAGAAACGCTGCAAATAAGGTAATCTTGTATTTCATTATTTTTATTTAGTCTTAATAATTTCGGCAAATGTAAAATATTATTTTTATTTGTTCTAAATAAAACTATATATTTGTAAAAAAATTTTAAATTAAAAATCAAATGAAGATTACAAAAAAGGCTTATTTATCTGCCGTAATGGCAATTACAACTCTAACAGGATTTAGTCAAGATTCGAAAAAAGAAGACATTAAAGCCATTAAATCTATGTGCGGATGTTATGAAGTGAAATTTAATTTTGTCGAAACGTTCGAATATTCAAAAGATACTGTAAACTATAAACCATCAACAACAAAACATGAATCAGGTTTAGAGTGGGTAGAGTTAGTTGAAGATAAACCAAACAAAATTGTATTGCAACATTTGCTAATTGTTGGAACTGGTGAGAATGATATTGTAAAACACTGGAGACAAGATTGGTTGTATGAGAATACCGATTTGTACTCGTTTTATAAAGACAACACTTGGAAATTCAACAAACTTTCGGCAAAAGATGTAAAAGGGCAGTGGACACAAAAAGTGTTTCAAGTAGATGATAGTCCTAGATATGAAGGAACATCAAGCTGGACTCATATTGATGGAAATAAGTATTGGATGAATACAGCAGATGCGCCTCTACCAAGAAGAGAGCATACCAAAAGAAATGATTATAATGTATTGAATAGAAGAAATATTCACTGGATTACTGCTACTGGGTGGAATCACGAGCAAGACAATAAAAAAATTGTAAGAGATACTAATGGTAAAGATACAGTATTAGCAGAAGAAAAAGGTTTTGATGTTTATACAAAAGTTGACGATAGCAAATGTTTAATCGCTCAAAACTGGTGGAAAATCAACAAAGATCTTTGGTTAAAAGTGAGAACTAAATGGGAAAAAGTATATGGTAACAATAAAGATTTGGCTTTGCAAAATAAAGTAAACAAGAAATCATTATTCTCTGTTTTGTTTGATTTAAAACCAACTGCTACTCAAGTAGAAGTAGATGCTATCATAGATTCTTTTGTTATCAAACAATAAAAAGTTGAGTTATGTGTTCATGCAATCTAAGAATATTAAATAGAACTTCGAATGGCATTTTAATGCATTGCCAGCAAAGAGATATGTATCAATTACTGTTTAATAATTTGACTTTTGATTTGAATAGTGTAGAAATGACAAGCTTTTCTAACTACTTGGAGCAAATTGATATTGATTATTGGGAAACAGAATACAAACATTCTATTTATGAGAAGAAAATTCCAATTCCAACACGGCAATCTAATTTTATTATTTTGCTCAACCGAAAGGAATTAGAGGAATTACGTTTTTTGATTGAATGTGCTAGTTGTTATAAAATTTTGAAACCAGTAGAGATTGATTACAGGGTTATTTTTAATTGAATTAGTTTTAGTTGCAAGACAAAAAAACCGAACTTTTTTATAGAGTTCGGTTTTTTTTATCGCAATATTCTAAACTCTCTTTCAAAGTCATCAGGTTTATCTTTTTAGTTAATTTTTACACTTTTAGTATCAATTTCAATCAAACGTTCTCTTTTGATGGATTATTTGATTTAATATGATTTTGAAAAAATAGTTAAAATGTTAAAAAAATAAATATACATAAAATTTTATTTAAAAATAAAGGCATTGATTTTTTTATTCGTAAAAAAAATACATAATTTTTATCAAATTGATAAATAAATATTTTGTGATTTAAAAAATAGATGATATATTTATACTGTCAAAAGGCAAAATATTTTTATCTGAAATTTAACATAAAAAAATAAAAATTATGAAAACTATTATCACCTTTGCTTTATGCTTAAGTATGTTTGGAGTAACGTATTCACAAGTTAAAAAAACTGAAGCTGTAAAAATTGAAGAATTACCAACAGTTGTAATTTCACAGAATAAGAAATATATTCCGGATAATAATCCTGATCCAGTAGTTAGAAATATTCAAAACGAATTCATTGCATATAAAGTAGATGATGAATGTAAAAATTTCTACGAATATTTAGTGACTTTTGAAAATAAAAAGGGGTATTTAATAGCAACCTACGATGAAAAAGGGGTGTTAATGAATGTTTCTGAAAAATATGTAAATGTAGAGTTACCAAGAGAGGTTAGTAATTCTGTTTATTTGTCATATCCTGAGTGGATAATTATAAAAAGTAAATTTGAATATTCTCAAGAAAAGGGACTAATGTTGAAAAAAACATACAGTCTAAAACTAAAAAAAGGAAATAAAACTCAAATTGTATCGGTTACACCAACAGGTGAAATAACAGGAACAACCAATGAATTAGCAATGAATTAAAATTGCATTTTACAAAAAAAAATAGATTCCTTAAATTGAAAACGACCTCCAATTGGAAGCCGTTTTTTAATTTTATATACCTCCTCTTATTTTACATACGCTCAGGAACATTTATTCCTAGTAAACTAAAAGCATCCGCTATAACATCGGCTACTTTTTTAGAGAGTTGAACTCTGAATATTTTTTTGTCTAAATCAGCTTCTCCTAATATAGAAACGGCTTGATAAAAAGAATTGTACTCACGTACCAAATCATAGGTAAAATTGGCAATTAAAGCTGGACTATGATTGTGAGCTGCATTTTGAATTATTTCTGGAAATAACTCTAATTGTTTTACTAACTCTTTCTCTTTTTCATGGATTTTTTCTAATGGGGCATCGGCTGTAAAATCAAAATCTGCTTTGCGGATGATGGATTGTATTCTGGCATAAGTATATTGTATAAAAGGACCGGTATTTCCAGCAAAATCAACCGATTCTTCTGGGTTAAACAAGATTCGTTTTTTGGGATCAACTTTTAAAATGTAATATTTAAGAGCTCCAAGTCCAATAGTATTGTATAATTTTGATTTCTCTTCTTCAGAATAAGAATCTAATTTTCCTAAATCTTCCGAGATTTTTTGAGCTGTATTGGTCATTTCTTGCATTAAATCATCTGCATCGACCACGGTTCCTTCACGACTTTTCATTTTTCCAGAAGGTAAATCTACCATTCCGTATGATAAATGATATAGATTTGAAGCCCAGTCAAATCCTAGTTTTTTTAATATCAAAAACAATACTTTGAAGTGATAATCTTGTTCGTTTCCAACGGTATAGACCATTCCGCCAACATCTGGCATATCTTTTACACGTTGAATTGCTGTTCCGATATCTTGTGTCATATAAACTGCAGTTCCATCTGAGCGCAACACTAATTTTCTGTCTAAACCTTCGTCTGTCAAGTCAATCCAAACTGAGCCATCAGGATCTTTTTCGAAAGTACCTTTGTCTAATCCAACTTGTACAACATCTTTTCCTAATAAATAGGTGTTACTTTCGTAATAGTATTTGTCAAAATCTACTCCCAAATTTGTGTAAGTAGTTGCAAAACCATCATAAACCCACTGATTCATTGTTTTCCAAAGTGCTATAACTTCAGGTTTTCCATTTTCCCAATCCAAAAGCATTTGTTGTGCTTCTAAAATAATTGGAGCTGTTTTTTTGGCTTCTTCTTCGGTTTTGCCTTCTGATAGTAATTGGTTTATTTCTTCTTTGTAAGCTTTGTCGAAAGCTACATAATAGTTCCCAACTAATTTGTCTCCTTTTAAACCTGTGCTTTCTGGAGTTTCGCCATTACCAAATTTTTGCCAAGCCAACATCGACTTGCAAATATGAATTCCTCTATCGTTGATGATTTGAGTTTTATATACTTTTTTTCCAGAAGCTTTGATGATTTCAGCAACGGAATATCCTAAAAGGTTATTACGAACGTGGCCTAAATGTAATGGTTTGTTGGTGTTTGGCGATGAATATTCGACCATTACAGCCTTATCATTTACCGAAGGTGTAACAAAACCAAAATGTTCACTGTTTCTGATGTTGTTGAAGAAATTTAAATAATAACTGTCAGAAATAACAATATTTAAAAACCCCGAAACCACGTTAAATCGAGCTACTTCAGGAACATTCTCTACCAAATAATCGCCTATTTTATTACCTAATTCGACTGGGTTGCTTTTTACCAATTTCAACAATGGGAAAATGACCATTGTAATGTCTCCTTCAAACTCTTTTCGCGTAGTTTGGAACTCAATTTTATCAACGGTAATATTAAATAAAGCTTGAATAGCTTTCTCTATAGATGGTGTAAGAATATTGGATAATGACATGGATGCTTTTTGTGTTTTAAGTCTGCAAATATAAGGCTTATTCGCCAAATATCGAAAGTGAAAAAAAACAACAATAAAAAACATTGTTTTTTTAATTTTGATTGTTACAAAAAAGCAAATAATGAGACTAATACTTTGACTTGAATGATGATCACTTAATTGTATTTTCTAATTGTATTGAATATAATGATTAAGGAGATTAATTAGTTTTGATAATAAACAAGAAACCCCAGAGAATGCCAACTCTGGGGTTTCTTAATTTAGGAGCCATTGTTACTTATTAAATATCTTAATGAAATATTAATAAAATAACTATTAGGAGCAAAAGTTTTTATTTTTGCGGAGTGTTGCAATCAATTAGAAATAGAAAAGGATTACGATTATTTTGTGCTTTTATGGCACTTTATATACTCAA
This sequence comes from Flavobacterium adhaerens, assembly GCF_040045115.1. Taxonomy (NCBI): domain Bacteria; kingdom Pseudomonadati; phylum Bacteroidota; class Flavobacteriia; order Flavobacteriales; family Flavobacteriaceae; genus Flavobacterium; species Flavobacterium adhaerens. Next base: position 42,392 of record NZ_JBDLZX010000005.1, read on the forward strand.
TTGTAGTGTTGATACTTGTGATTTTAATTCTAATTATATTTCTGAAGACTTAACAATTAACGATCAAGAAAGTTTAATAGAAATTATAGTCGAAAAAGTTTTAGGTTATGATGATGTCATTCCTGAAAATGAAGACTGTGATTTAGAAAATATTGTAATTCTTAAGAAGATCATCGTAGTAGATTTTTTTATTCTCCCATCTTTTAATTCATCTTTAAATGAATTCGAAAAAGAACAAGTTTTAGGAAATCGTTTTTTAAACGAATTCAACTTGTTGAAAACGTATTTCGAAATTCATTACCCGCCTCCTGAGGTTTAATTTGTCTTTTATGTTTTATACGATTTGTTTTCTCAAAAGGAAAGCAGAATAAATCTATGTTTAATAAAGTCACAAAAATTAAAATGACAAATAGTTTTTTAAAATTTACTTTCTATCCAATTATTGCAGGATTCATATTTAGTACAGATGCAAAGGCACAAATATCAAATGAACTTCAAAATTCAATAATAGATAGTATTTATATTCAGGAAGTTCAAGATAAAAAAGAGCCTATAAAAGTGTTGCATGCCGAACCGTTATATATTGATTTAATTCGAGATTTGGGAGCTCGCAAAGGGGAAAGAGAATGGAATGTTGGTTTCGGAATTACAGATAATACTACATATGATGAGTATTTAGGTTTGGTAGAGTATGAGTGGGCTCCCCTAAATCGTTTAGGGTTAGAAGTAGAGCTACCTTTTACCTTTTATCCATCAAATAGCAATCAAAATACTCCAGCCAGCAAATTGAATGGGTTGAAATTAGCTGCTCAATATTCCTTTTTTGTTTCCGAGAAAATGAAAACATCTATGGCAATTGGTTATATCAATGAATTTGAACTAACTGATTTTGGTAGTTATAATAGTAGTAAGTTGGTTATTGGGAATATTTATAATCCTTTTTTTGTAGTTGCAAAACGTTGGGGAAGTAATTTTCATACTCTTATCTATACAGGTCCTGCAATTCAGCAACATTTTGAAGATAATTCAGTGCATTCTTCTTGGGAAATCAATAGTAGTTTTCATTATATGATATCAGGTACACGAAATTTTATCGGAATAGAATTTAATCAGGAAGTTGTAAAAAAAGACTTTGATATGGTAATAAGACCACAAATGAGAGTTGGAGTAGCAGAAAATCTTATGATTGGTATTGTTACTGGAATTCCGATTAAACGGGAGAATGAACGTTTTAGTTCTTTCTTAAGATTAATTTACGAACCAAAGCATTGATGTGTTATACTGTTTAAAAAAAACCTCGAAGAGAACTTCGAGGTTTTGATTTTTACCATTTAATAATAGCACTCGCCCAAGTAAATCCACTACCAAAAGCGGCTAAAACAACAGTGTCTCCAGATTTTATTTTTCCTTTTTCCCAAGCCTCGGTTAAAGCAATTGGAATTGAAGCTGCGGTTGTGTTTCCGTATTTCTGAATGTTATTATAGACTTGATCGTCTGTAAGATTAAATTTGTTTTGAATAAATTGAGAAATTCTCAAATTGGCTTGATGGGGAATCAACATATCGATATCGCCAACATTCAAATTATTGGCTTCTAAACCTTCATTGATTACTTCAGCAAAACGAACCACAGCGTTTTTAAATACAAATTGTCCGTTCATGTAAGGGTAATAACTTTCGTCATTCGGGTCATTATCGGCAATAATATCGGTTACCCAACGCGCTCCCATTCCTGGTGCTTGTAATGCCAATTCTTCGGCATGTTGCCCTTCAGAATGCAAATGAGTAGAAAGGATTCCTTTGGTCAAATCTTCTTCTCTACTCAAAACAGCTGCTCCAGCTCCATCTCCAAAAATAACTGAAACACTCCTACCGCGAGTGGTCATGTCTAAACCTGTTGAATGAACTTCGGAACCAATAACCAATATGTTTTTGTACATTCCTGTTTTGATGTATTGATCGGCAACCGAAATAGCATAGACAAAACCCGAACATTGATTTCTTACATCTAAAGCTCCTACGGTTCTCAATCCTAAATCACGTTGTACTAGAACTCCAGGTCCTGGAAAATAATATTCTGGACTTAAAGTAGCAAAAATTACAAAATCTATATCGTCTTTAGAAACACCAGAACGCTCGATTGCAATTTTGGCTGCTTTTACTCCCATTGTTGTGGTGGTATCTTCTCCACGTATAATATGTCTTCTTTCTTGAATTCCTGTTCGCTCTTGAATCCATTCGTCATTTGTATCAATGATTTTAGATAAATCATCATTGGTCACTATGTTTTCTGGGACATAATATCCCAATCCTGCTATTTTTGAATGGTACATATTTGTAGTTTTATTAAAATCGAAGATGCAAATTTAAATATCTTTTAAAACAATCGATTATAAATCATTATTTTTTTGCAATAACAAAAATATCTGCTTTATTTTTTGTTGCTAAAAATAAAGAGTTTGAATGTATAGAGAGTGATATTTTACTTTTAATATGACAATAGATTGTCTTAGATTGCAATTCTAATTAAATGATTTTTAGTAAAACTTCTTGGTTAAAAGCCAATGCTGATTCATGTTCGAAGAAAATAACTCTTCTGTCAAAAACCGCTTTGACCAAAAATCGGCTTCCTTTAAAAAAAGATTCTTTTACAACTACTTTTACGGTACCGTTTGGATCAACTTTTAATTGGTGGGGATACAATAAAATAAGCTCGTCTTCTCCTTCAATAGACATCAATTGCGATAATCTAAGCTCATTTACTTCTCCAAATAAAGAGGCTACGTATTTATTCAGAGGGTACTTGTACACCTCTACAGAAGGTCCTTTTTCTATAATTTGACCTTGATATAAAACGATTGTTTCATCCGAAAACGAAAGTGCATCAGTGCTGTCATGGGTGGCTATAAAACAAGTAATCCCTTTTTTCTTCAAATAGGCAAATAGGTTTCTTCGAAGGGCGTTTTTTCGAAAATTATCAATATGGCTAAAGGGTTCGTCTAGTAATAATACCTCAGGTTCTAAGGCTAAAACTCTAGCCAAAGCTACACGTTGTTGTTGTCCTCCGCTCAAAAATTTTGCTTTTACATTTGCAAATTCAGACATTTCAACCATTTCTAGTAATTCCTGTATGCGTAATTTTTTCAGAGGCAAAAATCCGTTAGAAAGAAACTTACCTACATTTTCGGCAACGGTTTCATAAGGCATCAGATCAAAATCTTGAGCCAAATATTTCATAAAAGGCATTCCGGGGATTAAATTGTATTTGGGGCCTTTAATTTCGGTTTCATTGTAAAAAATTTTCCCTTCATTGAGGTCATACATTCCGTATATTAATTTTAAAAGGGTGCTTTTTCCACAACCGCTTTCCCCGAGGATCGCAATGTTTTGCCCTTTGGAAACGGTGAAAGATATGTTTTTTATAACGGGTTTATCTGTATAAGAAAAAGATATATTTTGAATTTGAAGCATTCTGTTTCATTAAAATTTTGAGACAACAAATATAACTTCTTTACTAAAGAAAATATGTTGATAATTCATTTATATCAAAAAAAAAACTGCTTTATCATAAAGCAGTTTTAGTAAGAGTGAAAGATTTTTTACTGCCCTTTTTTGGCATCTTCGATCATTTTATCATTTGCAGTAATCGCAAATTCTACACGTCTGTTTTGAGATCTACCTTCAGGAGTATCATTAGTAGCAATTGGATCCGCAATCCCGTTGCCATATGTTTTAAAACGACTGGCAACCAACCCTTTTGAAATTAAATAATCACGTACAGATTGGGCTCTTTTTTCAGAAAGAGTCAAATTGTATTCTGGTTTTCCAGTATTATCAGTATAACCAAATATCTGAATGTTGGTATCCGCATACGAATTGAATACAGGTATTAATTTGTCTAGGTTTGCTTTTGCTTGAGAGGTCAGAGTTGCTTTGTTTACATCAAATCGAACTGCATCTTCTTTTAAAGTTAATTTAATTCCTTCTCCAACTCTTTCAACATCGGCACCTGGTAATGCTTGATCTATTTCTCTAGCTTGTTTGTCCATTTTGTTACCAATCAAAGCTCCAGTTCCACCACCAATTGCAGCGCCGATTGCAGCACCACCAGCAGTTCCTATACCAGTATTGTTTCCTATAATAGCTCCAATTACACCTCCAGCAACTGCTCCAATTCCCGCTCCTTTTTGGGTGTTATTAGCGTTTTTTGTTGCTTCACAACTGGTAAAAAGCATACCAATCATTACAATTAGACTTAAGCTTAGAACTTTTATTTTATTGATCGTTATCATAATACTATTAATTTATTTTTTGAAATTGGTAAACTACATCAGTTGGAGTACTTCCTACATTGATTTTATCGATTAATTCAAATGAACTTTCAGTTTGGTTTCTAACAGCAAGGACAAATCCTGTTTTTACTTTTTTAGATTTTAGTCCTTCGTCTAATATTTTCAGTACAAACTGGCCTTCTTTGTTAATGTACCATGTAATTTCGGATGTAAAGGCAGAACAGTTTGAATTGTTTAAAGACATATTCCCTTTGTTGTTGTTTGAAACAAAATGCCAAGTACTTCCGATAAAACATTTGGAATCCGCCAGATTAAAAGAATTTACTTTGATATACTCAGAGCCTGGATAGCTCACATTGGTAATCTGCCAATCGCCTTTAATGGCAACCTGTGAAGATTTGTCTAATTTTGTCATCGGTGCATTAGAAACGGGTTCTGTAGATGTTGTGGAGGCTGATTTACAGGAGGACAGCAAAACAACAATTGCACTCATTAATATAATTTTTCTCATTTTTTGTTAGATTTTAAATTAATGTTCATGCAAAGATACATATCAAAAGGATAATAAAATATACTTTTTAGGTATAATTTACTTACGACAATTTGTCATAATGATGGGAAGTGGTACTTTATTTGAAATGAATATTTTCAAATATTAAAATTATTAAACAATTAAAATAAATTATATAAACTATGACAACAGGTAAAATTAATGTTTCGGTTGAAAACATCTTTCCCTTAATCAAGAAATTCTTATACAGTGATCACGAAATCTTTTTGCGTGAGTTGATTTCTAACGGAACGGATGCAACATTAAAATTAAAGCATCTAACGAGTATTGGAGAAGCTAATGTTGAATATGGTAATCCAATTATTGAAGTTAAAATTGATAAAGAAGGTAAAAAAATCCATATCATCGACCAAGGTTTGGGAATGACTGCTGATGAAGTAGAAAAATATATTAATCAAGTCGCTTTCTCTGGAGCTGAAGAATTTTTAGATAAATACAAAGATTCTGCTAAGGATTCTGGAATAATTGGTCATTTTGGACTTGGTTTTTATTCTGCTTTTATGGTAGCCGAAAAAGTTGAAATCATAACTAAATCATACAAAGACGAACCTGCAGCGCACTGGACATGTGACGGAAGCCCAGAATTCACATTAGAGCCAGCTGATAAAACCAGTAGGGGTACAGAGATTATTTTGCATATTGCCGAAGACTCATTAGAATTCTTAGAAGAATTTAAAATCTCTGGTTTGTTGACTAAGTACAACAAATTTATGCCTATTCCGATTAAATTTGGAACCAAAAAAGAAACTCTTCCTAAACCAGAAAACGCTCCAGATGATTATGTATCTGAGACTATAGAGGTTGATAATATTGTAAATAATCCAAATCCAGCTTGGACTAAACAGCCAACAGAATTATCAGATGAGGATTATAAAAATTTCTATCGTGAAATGTATCCAATGCAGTTCGAAGAACCATTGTTTCACATTCACTTGAATGTTGATTATCCGTTTAACTTAACTGGTATTTTGTATTTCCCAAAATTGGGTTCAGATATGCAAATACAAAGAGATAAGATTCAATTGTACCAAAATCAGGTATTTGTTACAGATAACGTAGAAGGAATTGTTCCTGAATTCTTAATGATGCTTCGCGGTGTGGTAGATTCTCCAGATATTCCTTTGAATGTTTCTCGTTCTGGTCTTCAGGCGGATGGAGCAGTTAAGAAAATTTCAAACTACATCACTCGTAAAGTTGCTGATAAATTGAAAGCTTTATTCAATGAAAACAGAGCAGATTTTGAATCAAAATGGAATGACATTAAAATTGTACTAGAATACGGAATGCTTTCTGAGGATAAATTCTATGAAAAAGCAGGAGCATTTGTATTGTATCCAACAGTTGATGAAACCTATTTTACTCTTGATGAATTGAAAGAGAAAATAAAAGAAAATCAAACAGACAAAGACGGAAAGCTAATTGTTTTATATGCTGGTAATAAAGAAGCGCAACACTCGTATATCGAAATAGCTAAAGACAAAGGATACGAAGTTTTATTGTTAGATTCTCCTATCATTTCTCATTTGATTCAAAAAATAGAAGGGGATAATAGCGGAATGCAATTTGTTCGTGTCGATTCAGATCATATTGATAATTTAATCAAGAAAGAGGAAAACGCTATTTCTAAATTATCCGATGATGAAAAAGCAAGCTTAAAAACGGTATTAGAAAATATTGTTCCAAAACAAACTTATACTGTACAATTGGAAGCTTTAGATAGTGATGCTGCTCCTTTTATTATTACGCAACCTGAGTTTATGCGAAGAATGAAAGAAATGAGTCAAACAGGTGGCGGCGGAATGTTCGGAATGGGGAATATGCCAGAAATGTATAACTTAGTTGTAAATACAAACTCTGATTTGGCAGCTAGTATTTTAAATAATACTGATAAATCAACCCAAGAAAATTTGGTAAAACAAGCATTGGATTTGGCCAAATTGTCTCAAAATCTATTAAAAGGTGAGGCTTTGACAGCTTTTGTAAAAAGAAGTTTTGAATTGATTAAATAACAATTCTTCAAATTAATCACTTACTTAGTGATGTAATAGAAACGAAACCCTGTAAATTACGATTTGCAGGGTTTTTTTATGTAAAGGTCTGAATAATAAGTATGTGATGATGTGAAATAAAGAATAGATTGCTTTTTGTTTTGTTTTTTTGGTTATTTTTAACAGTTTAAGAAAATACAGTTTTTTTATTGCCATCATAATTTTTATTTCGGATTCGATTTAGTACTAATTTAAACCTATCGATTATGATAAATGAGGAAATCAACAGTCAAAATGAAAGTGAATTAGACAAAGAAAAAAATACGGTAAAAGAAGCAGAAACCTCTATTTTGCTCACATTGTACATGGGGCTTTTTTTAGGATTGGTTCCAGTTGTAGGTTTCCCAGTAATGATTCCCGAAATGGGAGGAAAAATTCTTTTCATTGGTATTATTTTAGGTATTGCGTCTTTGGTCAGTTTCTTTTTTTTAGGGACACTTTTTGGAATGCCCAAACGAAATAATAGTGATGAGAATAAATATTCTTTGAACAATAGTTTAGTTGAAATATCAGAATGGTTAACTAAAATTATTGTTGGTTTAGGATTGGTAAATCTGAAGGAAATTCCAGGATTTTTAATTTTTTTAGGTGAATACGTAAGCGCTTCTTCCCAATATGATGGTCAATTATTGAATATTTACAGCATTGGAATCGTAATTTATTTTAGCTTTTTCGGATTGTATATTGGATACAATTATATGCGTCTTGTACTTTCTAATAAATACAAATACGCCGACGATAATTTAATCAGAAAAGAACTTGAAGTTGCCAATGAGATTATCAAAGTGGCAAAAGAAGAAATTAATCAAAAAGAAGAAATGATTAAAAATACGGAACAAGAAAAAGAAAAAATAGTGACCGATTTGACCGAGATGGGGAATAAGCACTTAAAAAATGAAAATGAACAGTACGATAAAAATGAAAAATCGGTTGTTGAAAAAATGCGATCCAATGCTAAACTAAAATTGAATAAAGGGTTGAAAGAAAATAAAGTAGATCCACAAAAAGGGCAATGGGGTTCTATAGCAATTGTCAACGATAGAGAACTCAAAGCAACTGTAAAAGAAGAAATAAAAGGGTTGTATAAAATTGATTTACAAATAGTGTCAACAAATCTGCAAAAACCGTTAATTGATGGAGAATATGTTCTATATGCTTTGCATGACACATTTGGGAAAGAACCATTCAAAGTAGTACGAATCGAAAACCAAGCAGCACCCCTTAATTTTTATAGTTATGGTTCATTTACCGTTGGAGCTTTTGTAGATAATGGAGCAACAGAATTAGAGCTTGATTTGGCAGAACTTCCAGGTGTTTCGGAGTATTTTAAAACCCATTAATTGATTTTTACTTCTTTTAAGAGTTGAAAATAAATTGACTAGCTAAATATTTAACGCTATTATTGTTTGATAATTCATATAAAATAATAATTTTGTCGCCTAATCAAAAAAACTTAACCTAAATAATGAATTTTATGAAAAACAACTTTTTGGTATTAATGGCTATTGCAATTAGTTCATGTTTTACTTCTTGTACAAAAGAAGATCTTTTGGAAGCTACAGATAACAGTGCAGTTGAAGCTTCTGCTTCTATAGAATTAGCTAATGAGTTAGATATTAAAACAGGAAATGAAATCTCACTAGACAATTCTACATCTAAAATAGCAACAGCAAAATCAGCATCTGTTTTGTGTTATACCATAACTTCCGATTCTGAATATTCAGAATTTCCTAGAACATTTTACGTAGATTTTGGTACAGGTTGTACAAATGCCAATGGTATTACACGAAAAGGAAAATTAAAAATAACATTTACAGATTATGTTGATGTTGTTGGAAGTACAATGACTATTGAAAGAGAAAATTATTATGTAAATAATAATAAGATTGAAGGAAAAATTGAATACAAAAACACTACTTTAAATGAAGTTCCACAATGGACTAGAACCGTTACGGGTGGAATCTTTACAGACACAGAAGGAGATGTGTATCTAAATTCAGGTTCTCATACCGTTAGATTAACGGAAGGTGCAGGAACAATTACATTAAATGATAATACGTATGAAATGATCGAAGGGACTCATAGTGTTTCTAAACAAAATGGAGGAAAGATCACTTTAACGGTACAAGAAACATTGGTTAAAAAATTTGATTGTGATTATATCTCAAAAGGTAAATTAAAAGTTGAGAATACTTTGTTTAGCGGAGTTATCGATTATGGTAATGGAGATTGTGATAGTAATGGAGTTTACAAACAAAACGGTATCGAATTTCCTTTTTCAATGTAAAATATAAAACACGAAGAGACTGCTTAAGCAGTCTTTTTTTTTGCTTTAAATAAAAACGATTTTTCAAAAGAAAAAATATTAAATTTGTTAAAAAACGCTTAATATGTACGAGTTAGACGCCAACGATTATCATGCTCCTTTTTTCTTAAAATCAATGTTCGTTAAAGTTTTTCTGATTGCATTTGTATTTAATGCACTTGCTTTTTTGAGTTTTCGAATAACGGTTTCACCAGATAATCTCTCGCCAATCTTTCCAGATGTAGGTTTTGCTTTTGCAGCCGTTCTAATCGTGGGCTACAAATCATTATATGGGGTTTGGTTGGGCTCGTTTATGGCCAATATGTTTTCATTTTGGGATGTTTGCAAAATGTTGGATAAAACATTGTTAGAAACTATACTTTCCTCTTGTACTGTAGCCACAGGAGTTGTTATAGCTGTAGCAGTTAGTGTTTATTTATTGAATATGCTAAACAAAGGGGAGTATCCATTAAAAACAGGATTGTCTGTAATACAATTTTTGACAGTTAGTGTTTTGTATTGCGGATTTTCGTCTTTGTTATGTGTTTTGGCGATTTCTTTTTGGGGCTTAAGTGAACCCAATACTATTATGTCTAACTGGATTACTTTGTGGCAAGGGGATTTGATAGGAACAGTACTTATTTCGCCTTTTATATTGTCTTTATTTTATCGTCATCATATAAAGAAAATTTTGACTTCAATTTTGGAAGCAGTTTTGCTTGTATTGGCAACTATTTTTGTATGCTTATTAATTGCTTTTAATAATCCCAATAGTATATTTTTATTTGTTTTGGTAATGATATGGGCTGCTTTTCGTTTTAGAATAAGAGGCGTTTCAGCCTTGGCTTCCATGTTTGCTCTATTGTCTTCTGTTTACGGATATTTAGGATATGGCTCTTTTGTAGAAATAGACTCCGAAGATTCACTGATATATGTAAATTCTTTTTACGGATTAGTTACCCTTATTGCTTTAATAGCTTCGGGTTATTATTCGGATTATTTACACAAAAAATCAGACATAGAATATTGATTCTGTTTTTGTGTTCAAAATTTACAAAAAAGTATTTTTGTTAAAATAGGTAAAAAAAACAGCTCTTTTGAAGCTGTTTTGATTTTTAGCTGTTTACAAAAAGATTAATTTGTATCTGCAACATTTTCATATTTCATTTTAAAATCTCCTTTGTAAACTTCTGCAATAGATTTTCTAGATAAAGTTGAAACTTCATTTGAAATCATGATTTCATGAGTTACTTTTTTAAGTTTGGTTTCAACTTCTAAATAATAAACTCCTTCAGGAAATTCTTCTAGACTATAGGTTCTTAAAAGTCCGCCTTTTCCTGTAAGTGTTTCGTTATATATCACATTGTGATATTTATCGTAAATCGTAACATTAGCTTTTTGGATATCATTTATCGAAAAACTAATTTCTTTTCCTGCTCCTTTTTTTACGTTAAGTAAAAAATCATCATTGCTAGCAAAAATATTCAAACTAAACATTGCTAGTAATACAACTAAACTTAATTTTAAATTTGTTTTCATGATAAAATCATTTTTAATTAGTAATTATTTCCATAGCTAAAGTAGTATCATAATTTTAATCAGAATGCAACTATATTTTCATATTTAGTTGTTATTTTAACAATACGAAAACGATATATTGATTTTGCTGATAATTCTGTATTGTTTTAGGGTAATTTAACATAGTGTATCAATTGGATAACTTGCCTTATTTTGGTATTCGATGTTTTGCAAGCGATTAAAAATGTCAAAATTGAATTATTTGGATTTTGTAGGATTAGTTTTCTTGGTTTTAGATGTTGTTTTTTGATGTAATTTTTCTATTAATTTCGTTTCAATACTTTAGTGCTTCATGACATTGTTTTAATGCTTCGTGCCATTATGTTGTAGTTTTGTTAAAATTTTAATACTTTTGATAAAGAGAAAGTTAAAAACGGATAAATACCACAAAATCCTAAAAACAACATTTTGGAAAAACAAAAAACTCCCCCCAGTTTTAAAGCTATAACAATACTATTTTGTTTATTAGCTATTCTGTCATTTGGTGTGTTTTATTATTCTAATGGAATGGAAAATAAAACCGAGTCAGAATCAATTAAGAAAGTATTAGGGAATCCTGCCCTGAATGGAAACGCACTAGAAAAAGAAACAATTCTAGTGGAGCTCAAGCTTTTGAAAAAGCATTACGATGAGATTATTTTTGAAAACCAGACCATGTCTTTAGAGTTGATCAAAGAAAGAGATAAGGTTATGGAATTAATGACCGATTTGGTTGATTTAAAAGATACCAAGGTTTCTTTGGATAGGTACAAAAATCAGGTAAAAACATTGCAAAATACACTGACTGATTTGACGGTTGAAAATGGAAAGCTTAAAGAGCAAAATATTTCCATAAAAAAGCAAAATGTAATAATAAAAGAACAAAGAGATATTACTGAAAAGATTTTAAAGGAAACACAAAGCAAAACAGAAGTTTTAAAACGCGATTTGCAAAATACTGTTGAAAAAGGTTCTAAACTTGAGGTTACCGGAGCAACGGTGGTTTCGTACAGATTAAAAAATTCTGGTGAATTGATTGTTACTGATAAAGCTAATAAAGTTGATGGTATCAATATTAGTTTTATGATTACCAAAAACGAAATAGCCAAAGCCGCAGATAAAGTGTATTATATACAAGTGGTGGATAGTAAAAATGTTGTTTTAGGCGATATTAGTGAAGGAGTTCATCAATACAAATCATTGAAGTATAGTATGGCTGTAAATGTGAGTTATGAAAGAAAAACAATTCGTGTTTCGGAAAATTTCTTAGGAAATAAGTATGTAAAAGGAACTTATTATGTCAATATTTATGATAATGAAGAATTGGTAGAGGAATCTACATTTGTGCTAAAATAGTTTTGCCCCCAATAAAACTAGTATGAAAAATGCCAAGATTTTGTTCTTGGCATTTTTTGTTTGAAAAATCGATTAATTTCCTCTTTTTCTAAATCTTGGATCCCCTTTTTTGATGAATTCAGTTCTGTTCTTAGGAGTTGGAGACTTTGGTAAGCTGGCTTCCTCAGTTTTACTAGAAGGTTCAATCAGTTGGTTTAATTCTTTGATTTCGGCATCGGTCAGGTCTCGGTATCGACCTACAGGAATATCGAGTGAAATGTTTATTATTCGGATGCGTTTTAGGGCAGTAACTTCGTAACCGAGGTACTCGCACATTCTACGAATTTGGCGATTGAGACCTTGTGTTAGGATGATTTTGAAAGTGTATTTGCTAATTTGCTCTACTTTACACTTGCGGGTTATGGTATCTAGAATAGGAACACCATTCCCCATTCGTTCAATAAAACGATCTGTTATGGGTTTGTTTACAGTAACGGTGTATTCTTTTTCGTGATTGTTTCTGGCTCTTAAAATTTTGTTTACAATATCACCGTCATCCGTCATGAATATTAAGCCTTCACTGGCTTTGTCTAATCGGCCAATTGGGAAAATACGTTTGGGATAATTGATATAATCTACAATGTTATTACGGACTTCGAGATTCGTAGTACATTCTATCCCGACAGGTTTGTAAAAGGCAAGATATATTGGTTTTTCTGTTTTTTCACGAATCAGTTTTCCGTCTATACGGACTTCATCATCAGGGGCTACTTTTGTCCCTAGTTCTGGTATAGCTCCATTAATCGTTACTCGGCCTTCTTCGATGTATTTATCGGCTTCACGACGCGAACAAAAACCCGTTTCTCCGATAAATTTATTAAGACGTTTTAGATTTTCTTCCATACCACAAAAGTAATGATTTTGAAGAGATGTTTCCAAAAAAGCTTGATGTCTTTCTTTAGCCCCGACAGAAATGACATCTCCCGATTTGGTAAAACAATATTTCTTTCCTTAATTTTCGTAATCGGGAATATAATGGATGGCGGGAACCCATAATAGCCAAAAGGCCTATTGTTTCGCTCCAAATAAATAGTTGTAAATTTCCTGATATAAATAGTCGTCGTGCATAGAATGACCAAGATTCTTGGTGGTTATAAAGCGACTTTTTTTCCAATTTGAGGCTATTTTTTTTCCCTCTTCAAATGCTACTACGCTGTCGTTTTGATCGTGAGCGATGATTCCTTCGATTTTGATTTGTTTTGCCAAAGTCGCAACAGAGAAAGTTTTTATTTTGTTTTTGAAATTTGCTAAATAACGATTTTCTATTAACGAAAACATTTTGCGGCTCAGACTCAACATATTGATATAATTATCGAGTAAGGTTTTTAAATCGGATGGAGAGCCTAAAATGATCATTTTTTGGATGCTGGTTTCCGGGTGCAAGTATTGATGGTACAGACATGCCGAACCGCCAATGGAATGTCCGATAATGATATTGGGTTGGTGCTTTTCTACGGTTTTATGAATGAATTCGACATAAAGAGGAACATTAAATTCTATTCCGCTACTTTGTCCGTGTGCTGGTGCATCAATAGCGATAATGGTGCTTCCTGATTGTTGTAAATAAGGTACAATTTTTGCCCAGCGACCTGAATTGCTTTCCCAGCCGTGAACCAATAGGATTTTGGTGTCATTTCCTTTCCAACAGTAGGTTTGAAAATGATGTTCGTTGTGTTGGATTCTTTCTTTGTGCGTATTTTCTAGAATAGATGGGATGTTTTCTTTGGTGATTCTCCCTTTTTTGGGTTGTGTAAAAAAGCCGTAGGATAAATGTAAAGCTTTTTTAGGGTGAACAATATTGAGGATATTGATGTATTGTCCAACAGATTTTACAACAATAAATCGGATGCTTTTTTTTAGGCTCAAAATTTGGAATACAAAAAAAAGTCCCGATTTAATCGGGACTTGGTTATTTTTAGAATGACGCAAATAATTGTTGCATTTTTTCTCTTTCTTCTTCAGCTAAAACACTGTCAACTAAAATTCTTCCAGAGTGCTCATCGATTAAGATTTTCTTTCTAGCAGCAATTTCTACTTGAGTTTGTGGTGGAATCGTAAAAAATGAACCTGCAGATGCACCTCTTTCGATAGAAACTACAGCCAAACCGTTACGAACACTACTTCTAATTCTTTTGTAAGCTACTAATAAACGCTCTTCGATTAATGCTTCAAATTCTGCTGATTTCTCACTTAAGAAGATTTCTTCTTTTTGAGTTTCGGCCATGATAGCATCTAATTCTGATTTTTTATGTTTTAAGTGAGATGACTTAGATTCTAATTTTTCTTTAGAAGAATTGATTACCTCTTTTTTGTGCTCAATAGAAGCTTTCATTTCTTTGATTTGCTTTTCAGCTAATTGAATTTCTAATTCTTGAAATTCGATTTCTTTTGTCAAAGAGTTGAATTCACGGTTGTTGCGAACGCTTTCTTGTTGTTTGGTGTATTTTTTAACAGCCTCTTTGTGTTCGTCAATTGCATTCTTTTTGTCTTTGATAAGGCTTTCTATTACTTCAAGTTCACCTTTCAATTTCTCTGAACGAGCGCTTAAACCAGCAACTTCATCTTCTAAATCTTCAACTTCCAAAGGTAGTTCACCTCTTACGTTTCTGATTTCGTCAATTCTTGAGTCAATAAGCTGTAAATCATATATTGCTCTTAACTTGTCCTCAACACTTAATTCTTTCGTATTCGCCATATTTTATAAGTACTTAACTGGATTTGTATTTTCTTCTGATAAAATGATTGCAAAATTATGAATTTTTTTTCTAAGATAATCAACAATATACTCTTTTGTATAACGTTCGCTCTCAAAATGTCCAATATCAGCTAATAAAATTTGATTTTCGGCCTCGTAATATTGATGGTATTTTAAATCTGCAGTCAAATAGATGTCGGCACCAGCTGCAATTGCGTTAGGAATAGCAAAACTTCCTGTTCCTCCTAATACGGCTACTTTCTTGATTTTCTTTCCAGTAAAAGCCGAGTGTCTAATGCCTTCTGCCTTCATTTTGTCTTTGGCATACAGTAAAAAATCTTTTTCATCCATCGGCTTTTCTAATTCTCCAATCATTCCTAGGCCAATATGATTAAAAGTGTTTTTCATATTGTAGATTTCGGTAGCAACTTCTTCATAAATATGATTTTCGCGAAGTGCTTTTATAATAGCTGTTTCTAAGTGTTTGGCATAAACTACTTCTATTTTGGTTTCGGTACCTCTAGATAGAACACCTCTTTCTCCAATAGTTGGTTCGCTTTTTTCGTTTCCTTGATACGTAAAAGTCCCTTCGGAGTTAAAACTGCATTTGTCATAATTTCCAATGCTTCCTGCACCGGCATCGAATAGTGCATTTCTAACTTTCTCGGCATTATCGCGAATAGTATAGGTGACTAATTTTCGAATATGATTTTGTTTCGGAATTAAAATTTTGGTATTGATGAGTCCTAAAGTATCACAGAAAATTTTGTTGACTCCTTCTGGATGATTGTCTAAGGCTGTATGAACTGCATAAATAGCAATATTGTTTTTTATCGCTTTAAGTACGGCGCGCTCGACATAGTTTTTTCCAGTTATTTTTTTTATGCCAGAAAACAAAATAGGGTGAAAGCTAACAATTAAATTGCATTTTTTGGCTATAGCTTCGTCTATAACATTTTCTAAAGCGTCATGACAAACTAAGACACCCGTTGCGTTGGTGTTTTCATCTCCAATAATTAATCCAACATTATCAAAATCTTCGGCATAGGCTAATGGAGCCATTTCTTCAAGAATAGATATAATTTCTTTTATTGTACGCATCTTTTTTTTCTTTATTGGGATACTTTATTCTAAAATTTAACGATACAAATCTTTGGTTATTGTTTTGTATAATTAGTATTAGTGGTTTTTAAAATTTTCGTTCAAAGATAAAATATTATATTCTCGAATTGTCAATTTAAGCTGAAAAATTATAGTTAGAATTGGTGGTTTTTGTGCTTGTTTGAAACCAATTGATTTGTATTGTTTTAGTCTTAATTTTTAAATTATATTGCTACTTATTTTAGCAGTAAATCTCAAACCATAAAATTAGATTTTAAAGGGAACTGTTTTTTTGTTTGCAATGGATCCTTTTTTAGATTTGAGTTGTCTTTTTCTATTATTCTAAAATGTTTACTTTCGTGAAATGAATTTAATTCGAAAAATACTATTTCCGTTTGCTGTTTTATATGGCTTTATTACGAGTGTTCGCAATTTTCTTTTTGATATTAAAGTCCTAAAATCTTATTCGTTTGATGTTCCTGTGATTGCGGTGGGAAACCTTAGTGTGGGTGGAACGGGCAAAACACCACAGATAGAATATTTGATTCGGTTACTTTCGGATAAATATAAGGTAGCTACTTTGAGTCGAGGCTATAAGCGACAAAGTGAAGGTTTTGTTTTGGCTAATCAGAATTCGAGCGCACAAGAACTTGGTGACGAACCATTTCAATTTTATAAAAAATTCAAAAATATACTTGTTGCGGTTGATGCTAATAGAAAAAACGGAATCGAACAACTGCTTTCAGGATCGGTAAAACCAGACGTTGTGCTATTGGATGATGCTTTTCAGCACCGTAAAGTTAAGGCTGGTTTTTATGTAATGCTTACTGCTTATGGCGATTTGTACTGTGACGATTTTATGTTGCCGACAGGTAATTTGCGAGAGGGTAGAAGCGGTGCAAAAAGAGCGAATGCTGTTATTGTTACCAAGTGTCCGTCAAATTTGTCTTTGGAGGAACAAAATTCGATCAGGGAAAAATTGAGGCTTTCGGCAAGTCAAAGTTTGTTTTTTACTTTTATTGAATATGATAATATTGTTTATTCAGAAAATAATGAAAGAAAAGAGGCCGAGGTGAAATCAATAAATAAACTTCTGTTGGCTGGAATTGCAAAACCAGAGCCCTTTTTTGATTATTTAAAGTGTGATAATGATATCTGTTTGGCTTTTTCGGATCATCACAATTTTACCGAAAACGAGTTGTTGCAAATTAAAGAAAAAGCAAAAGGTAAAATTATTGTGACCACTGAGAAAGATTATGTTCGTTTAAAAGGAAGTCTTTTGAGTGAACAGCTTTATTATTTGCCAATAAAAAGTTCTTTTCTCTCTAAAGGGAAAAGTTTTGATGAGATGATTTTAAATTATATCCAAAAAGACAACTAAGTTTTTTGATTACGGCTATGATTTGCTAAAGTTCTGTGCGATTGTAGTGTAGAAATCTTCAGGGATAAACGGTTTTGTGATTACATCTGTCATACCAAAAGAAATTAACATTTCACGGTTTTCATTAAGAGAGATTGCTGTCAATGCAATGATAGGTGTTGTGACGTCAAATTCTCTAATTTGTTGTGTAGCTGTTGTCCCGTTAATACCTAATAAATGCACATCCATCAAAACCAAATCGTAAGTATTGGTTTTTAAAATTTGTATGGCTTCCTCTCCATTGTCTAAAATGGTACATTCCATTTCTTTTCTGGAAAGCATTTTTTGGGTAATCATTTGGTTGATTTTGTTATCTTCAACCAATAATATTTTTTTGTTTTTGAAAATATCCGAATTGTAATTTTTGCCTTTTTCGTTTATTTGAATAGGTTTTGTATCGGTTTTAAAATTCAATTCAAATGAAAAAGTAGAGCCTTTACCTACGACACTTTTTAATCGGATACGACCACCAAGCATGCGAACAAGTTTTTTTACAATGGTTAATCCTAATCCTGTACCTCCAAATTTTCGGTTAATCTCTACAGAACCTTGCGAAAAACTCTCGAATACTGTTTTTAGTTTGTCTTCGGGAATCCCTATTCCGGTATCAATAATTTGAAAATAAATCGCAACATTTTCGGCTGTTTGATTTCTTAATCTGGCAATCACGCTTATGGTACCATTATCGGTAAATTTTAATGCATTATTGATTAAGTTCATGAAAATTTGAGACAACTTGGTTGGGTCTCCAATTAGATTTTCTGGAATTGATGAGTCAACTTTAAGAACAAATTGATTGTTGTTTACAATAGCAATTTCTTTAAGCGAATTTTGAATGTCGCTCAATAGTTGTTTGAGGTTGAATGATATGTATTCAATCTCCATTTTATTAGATTCTATTTTGTTTATTTCTAATATGTCATTAATAAAATTAGTCAGATAGTTTCCTGAAAACTTTAGCGAAGTTAGGTAGTGCATCTGAGTTTTTTTTGGGTTTTCTTCTAGTAAAAGATGTGTAATCCCGTTAATAGCATTAAGTGGTGTTCTAAGCTCATGACTTACCGTTGATAAGAATTCGGCTCTGGCTTTTGAAGCTTCTTCGGCTTTGTTTTTGGCGGTTATCAATTCGTTGTTTTTCTCTTTTAATAACGAATTGGTTTGATTTCGAATAATATTGTTTTTGTATAATGATAAACTTAATAAGGAAAGAATAGAAATGATGGCAATTGCCAAAATGCTTATAAGTCTGGAGAATTTATCATCTTTTTCTTTTTCTTCTTTTTCTTTTAGGATTTTTTCCTGAATTCGTTGCGATTCCTTAAAGGCTTCATAGTCATTGATACCTAGTTTTTCATCATTTAATAAGGTAATGTGTTCTTTTAAATTCGAATATTTTTTCAAAAAAGTATAAGCTGTGGTTTTATCCAAAAGCTTGTCGTATATGACACTTAAGGCAAATAAAATGTTCGATTGTTGTTCTAGGTCTTTGGTTTTACTGTTGAGTTCGAATGCTTTGTTGTAATAGTTTAAAGCCAAGTTGTAACGCTTGTTTTTTTCTTCGATGTTTCCTATTTGATAAAAAGCTTCGGCTTTTGTATTTGGATAGGCATAGTTTTCTGGTTTGGCAGCAATTGAACTAAAGAGCGTTATTGCGGAGGATTCTTTTCCTTTTTTCTTCAAAAGAATCCCTTTTTGCAAGTTGATTTGGTCAAGGTTCTTGTAAAGATTTGAGCTTTTTTGGATTTCTTCGGCTTTGTTTATAGCTGTTTCGGCCAAATCATATTTCTTTTTTCCGATATAGACCAGGCCAATGTAGTAATAAGCATCGGCGACTTTTTCATTGGGTTTTTTTAAAACAACGTCGAATAGCGCTACACTATTACTGAAAACTTCGATTGCGTCATTTTCAAATTTTAGTTCGTAATATATTTTGGCTAAGTTGAAGGTTTGGTAGGCTTCTTCTAAGATATTGTTTTTCTTTTTGCAATAATTTATAGATTTCTGCGTGTATATTAAGACATTCTTATAATTGTTGTTTTTTTTGTTTTCGGCAGCTAGTTTTGTGTAATAGGCAACACTGTCTATAGCGCTCTTTTGAGGATATAGTACCGCAGGAAGGAATAACAGAAAAAAGATAAAATATTTCATATGTTGCTATTTGGGGATATGCTTTATCTTTCGATAGTAACTGTGAAGATTAGGTCTTTAATTCGGATTTATTTGTTTTTATTGTTCAAATATAGGTTAAAACTATGTATTTTAGAGTGTTTTGCTGTTGTTTGTGCAAAATGATTGTGAAAATTTTAAATAACAATGATTTTTTTAAGACAAATGTTCTGTGGTTACAGGGTTTAATCGTTTGTTCTCTGGGAGGTACTATTTTAGCGTTGGATTTATTTTTAACTTGTTTGTTTTGAGTTTAATAATAAAATTAAATCAATGATTCTTGATGAATACCCGATTTCGTTATCATACCAGCCTACTACTTTTACCATTTTGTCTATTACCGATGTAAGTTGAGAATCGAAAACACAAGAATTTTTATTGCCAATAATATCAATCGATACAATTGGGTCTTCGGTATATTCTAAAATTCCTTTCAAATGGGTTTCGGATGCTTTTTTGAAAGCGTTGTTAATTTCTTCAATAGTCACCGATTTTTTTACGTTGAATGTGATATCGGTCAATGAGCCATCTGGAACGGGTACACGAATACCACATCCACCCATTTTGTCATTAAGTGAAGTGAAAATTTTGGTCAATGCTTTTGCAGCTCCAGTAGTTGTAGGGACAATAGATTGGCTGGCTCCTCTGGCTCTTCGCAAATCTTTATGAGGCTGATCGTGTAAGCTTTGATCTGTTGTAAAAGAGTGTATAGTAGTAATGTAAGCTTGTTCGATACCGCAAAGTTCTTCGATTACTTTGATCATTGGTGCGGCATTATTTGTGGTGCAACTTGCATTGGATACTATTGTTTCGGTTCCGTCAAGAATCGAGTCATTGACACCTAGTACTACAGTTTTGATGTTATCTACTTCTGCAGGAGCAGACAAGATAACTCTTTTGGCACCAGCTAAAATATGGGTATTGATATCTTCAAAAGTTTTGAACTTTCCTGTAGATTCAATTGCAAAATCAATATGGATGCTTTTCCAATCTAAATTAGAAATATTTTTTTCGTGAAAAAATAAAAAATGCTTTCCATCAACAATAATTCCTTTGTCGTCATGACTTACAGTATAAGGCAAAACTCCGTGAATACTATCGTATTTTACCAAATGAGACATGGTTTTTTTGTCGGCAATGTCATTTATGGCAACGACTTCTATAGTTGGATGATTGAGTAGAAGACGAAATAAATTTCTTCCAATTCTTCCAAAACCGTTAATGGCGATTCTTGTTTTCAAAGTTCTTTATTTAATTCAGTTAATCGGTTAAACTAGTAAACGATTAACCGAATTAACTTTTTTAGAGTATATGTTTTTGCGCTTTATATGAAGAACGAACCAATGGACCGCTTTCGACATGACGAAAACCAAGTTCTAAGCCGTATTTTTCATATTTCTCAAATTGTTCAGGGGTGATGAACTCTTTTACTGGCAGGTGTTTTTTACTTGGTTGTAAATATTGTCCAATTGTAACAACATCTACATTGGCTGCTTTTAAATCTCGCATGGTTTGAAAAACTTCTTCTTCTTGCTCACCAAGACCTAACATAATTCCAGATTTGGTTCTGTTGATTCCTTTTTCTTTTAGGTATCTCAAAACTTCCATACTTCGATCGTATTTGGCTTGTATGCGGACTTCGCGAGTCAATCGGCGAACTGTTTCAATGTTGTGAGAAACAACTTCTGGATTGGCTTCTACAATTCTATCGATGTTTCTTTCGATTCCTTGGAAATCAGGAATAAGAGTTTCAAGGGTTGTGTTTGGATTCATTCTGCGAATTGCTTTTACAGTTTCAATCCAAATAATAGAACCTCCATCTTTCAAATCATCTCTGTCAACGCTTGTAATTACAGCATGTTTAATGTTCATGATTTTTATTGAACGAGCTACTTTTTCAGGTTCGTCCCAGTCAACCGTTTCGGGTCTTCCAGTTTTTACACCACAAAAACCGCAAGAACGAGTACAGATGTTTCCTAAAATCATAAAAGTTGCTGTTCCTTCTCCCCAGCATTCTCCCATATTAGGGCAACTTCCAGAGGTGCAAATAGTGTTCAGGCTATATTTATCAACAAGGCCTCTAAGTTCGGTATATTTTTGTCCTATTGGAAGTTTTACTTTTAACCATTTTGGTTTGGTTACATTCGTTTCTGCTCCACTTTGAGTTCCAATAGGTAATGTATTATCTAAAACAGTTTCCATATTCTAATTTTCAGATTGCAAAGATAAGCAATGTTGTTTTAGAATTTGGGTTGCATTTTTGTGAATTTTGATAAAAAGTGATTTGTTTATTGCTGAAAAAAAGCGAAAGTCGATTTAGCTAAACTGACTTTCGCTTTTTGGTTGTATTAAAAGTTAATTTGCTTGAATTGCTATGGGTAGATTGTATGAGGTTCTAACGGGCTTACCTTGATAAATACCAGGGCTCCATTTGGTTTTTAATGATTTTAAAACACGAATGGCTTCAGCTCCTAAGCCATGACCAGGATCTTTCAGTACTCTAATATCAGTCATACTTCCGTCTTTTTCAACAACAAAAGATACAGTAATACGTATCATGCTGTCCATTTCTAATTCTGGTTTTTCAAAATTAGTTCCAACATAATTATAAAATTTTTGAATTCCTCCAGGAAATTCTGGTTTTTTGTCTAGCGAAACACTAGGTAATATAGCGTTTGCGGGTAGGCTTGGTGCGCTTACTGCAGTTCCAGTACTTCCTGTTGTTTCAGTTCCTAACTCAGTACCTGATGTTCCAATAGTGTTTGAAACAGGATTGTCTTTGAGTTCGGTGTTCGTAGCTATAGGCTCAGTAGTAGCGGCAGTTGCTTGAACAATTTCAGGATTTGTGAGTTGTAATTTTGGTATTTCATTTTCTGTAACAGGCCTTTCGATGGCTGGTAAAGTAGCTTCTTCAGGTTTTGTGTCATTAAAAATGATTGGTTCATAGGGGGTTACTACCAGTATCTCATCATCGGGAATAATTGCGGGAATTTGATGATTTGGATTTAGGGCGTTATAAACCATTGGAATACTAATTGCAACTGTCAAAAGGGATACCCCTATGAAGAGTGCAAAAAAAGAGGTTTTGGTGTTTTCTTGACGTAAAGGATACGCTCCATATTCTTGATTGCGGTTTTCGAAAACTAGATTAATCCAAGTGGTTTCGAAGATGTTTAATTTTGACATAATTAATAGATTTAATGGTTAATAAGTAAGATTAAATCATAGGCTGAAAATATTTAATAGTGCAAACAAAATAGGAAGAACGTGTGTTTTTGAAAAATTTTGATAAAGATGTTAAAATAATATCAGTATGGTTAAATTTAATAAATAATATTGAATAAAACAATAGCTATTTAACAAATAAATTGTTTGATTTTAGAATTGAGTTTTATCAGTTGATACTGCTAAAAGAAGCGAAATTGGTTGGATGAATAAAGTTACCTTCTGTTTTGTATAATTTCTGAAAGTAGTTTTTTGGCTCGTAGTAGTTTGATTTTAACGTTGCTCAAAGGCTCGTCTATTTTGTTGGCTATTTCTTGATAACTCATCTCTTGAAAATAACGCAGTTGAATTACCTCTTGATAATGAGGTTTTAATTCTTTGATGTATCGCAGTAATTGAGAGAGATTTTGCTCTGTAATCAATACATCTTCTGCCGATGGAGCTGTGTCGGCCACATTATAAGCTGTTTGGTCTTGTTCGTCAGTAATTTCGATGAATAGACTCGATTTTTTTTTCCGAATTAAATCAATATGTACATTCTTGGCAATAGAAATTAGCCAAGTATTAAATTGATATTCTGGATTGTAAGTGGCAATTTTGTCAAATGCTTTAGAAAAAGTTTCTATAGTAATATCCTCGGCAGTGGTTTCGTTTTCAGTTCGTTTTAACATGAAACCGTAAACCTCATTCCAGTAATAATCCAACAGAAAAGTAAAGGCAATTTGGTTCCCGTTCTTGGCTTTTTCTATTTGTTCACTTATTTCCAATGTGCAGGTTTTGAAATGATATTGGTAAAAAAGACATTAATTTGAGTGAATATAAGTATAATTTCTATAATAGGATACCAATACATCACATCTTTTTCTTTTAATTTCCCTGCGGCAAAACCAAGTGTTAACCAAGTGAATAAATATCTAAACCCAATTAGGCTTACTACTATTATCCATTGATGCTGAAATGCTAATAAAACAATAGGTAATAATAAAAATAGCAATTGAGAACTAAAGAATAATCCTAATTGTATTTTGTCAAATGTCTTGTAATGTTTTGCGGTAGCGATGTGTCTTCTTTTTTGGATAAACCATTCTTTGTAAGAGGTTTTTGGTGCTGAATATGTAAAGCTGTCCACCGAGTAGCTAATGGTTGTGTTTTTAGAATTGGATGCTTGATTGATAAATAAATCATCATCACCCGAACGAATTTGAATATGATCTATAAAGCCATTTACGTTAAAAAATTCTTCTTTTTTGTAAGCCAAATTGCGTCCAACTCCCATATAAGGTTTGCCTGTTTTTGCCCAAGAAAAATATTGAACCGCAGTTAGCAAAGTTTCATATCGAATTATTTTGTTAAGGAATGAATTGGCAATTTTTTCATATTTTCCATATCCTAAAACAATTGTTTTTTCTCTTGTAAATTGCGCACTCATGTTGGTTATCCAATCTTTTGAAGTTGGATAACAATCAGCATCGGTAAATAATAAGTACTCTTTTTTGGCAGATTTAATTCCCAATGTTAGAGCATATTTTTTGTTACCCCAAAAGGCTTCGTTGTTTTTTACTTTTACCAAACGAATATTTGGATATTGTTTTTCGAATTCTTCAAAAATTTCCAAAGTATTGTCGCTTGAGGCATCGTCAATCAAAACGATTTCAAAGTCTGGATAATTCTGTTCTGCCAATAAAGGAACGTATTTTTTTACATTTTCTTCTTCATTTTTTGCACAAACGATAACCGAAATAGGAACGTTTTTTGGATTGACTACTTGTTTTTTTGCAAAAGAAAATTTGGCAAAAATAATTAGATAATAAAAAAGTTGTACAACAACTATAGCAATAAAAAAGTATAAAGTAATGTTTAGCATCTTTTATTTTTTGGCTTTAAAAACGATTACAAATGTACTTAGCAAATGTCAATTTTCAACACAAAAACGATAATTACTTTGAACAATTATTCATTTCTTTTGCTATTGCTTGAGATAGTGTTTTTTTGATTTTTTTTTACTTCTTTGATAATAGATTTCTAATTTTTATAAAAAAAACTACTGATTTGTTTTTATTATTTTTACTTTAAATCACATTTACTTCAGCTTCTATTTGTATTCCAAAAGTATCAAAAACGGTTTTCTGAACTGTCTTGGAAACAGCCAAGATTTCTTGTCCAGTTGCTCCTCCATAATTGACTAAAACCAAAGCTTGATTTTTGTGTACGCCAGCATTACCAAAACGTTTTCCTTTTAGACCAGCATGCTCGATAAGCCATCCTGCAGGTACTTTGACTTCGGTTTCCGAAATATCGAAGAATTTCATTTCGGGAAATTTTTGGTGAATAGGCTCAAAATCGGTCTTTAATAATATTGGGTTTTTAAAGAAACTACCGCTATTTCCCAATTCGGCGGGATCTGGTAATTTACTTTTTCGAATTGCAATTACTGCGTTGCTTACGTCTTTTAAGGTAGGAACTGTCACATTGTTTTTGGCTAATTCGGCTAGAATGTCTCCGTATTTGGTGTTTATTTTGTGATTGCGTTTGGTTAGTTTGAAAACCACTGAGGTAATAATATATTGGTCTTTTACTTCATTCTTAAAAATACTTTCGCGGTAACCAAAATTACATTCTTCATTGGTAAAAGTTCTCGTTTCTTGAGTTGCAATATTTACTGCTTCGCAAGAAACAAAAGTATCTTTGATTTCGGCACCATACGCACCAATATTTTGAACAGGAGTTGTTCCAACGTTTCCAGGAATTAATGACATGTTTTCTAATCCACCATAATTTTGTTCGATGTTCCAAAGTACAAATTGGTGCCAGTTTTCGCCTGCTTCACATTCAATCCAAACAAAATCATCATCTTCGTTTATGATTGTTTTTCCTTTTAGATCAACATGAATGACCAATGCATCTATATCTTTTGTCAACAACATATTGCTTCCGCCACCTAGGATGAATTTTTTTTCGCTTGGGTTTTCGACTAAGACGGTTTTCAGTTCAGCAACAGTATGTACAGCAACAAATCGTTTAGCTTTGGCTTCAATGCCAAAAGTATTGTAGTTTTTTAAAGAAAAATTGGACTGGATTTCCATGTGGAATTATGATTTATATATGTGTTTTTTAAAATTATTCGGTGTACAAAGCCCTTTCGATAAAATCATTAAAAGGTTTTAGAATCAACATTTTTTCGATAATTGTAGGAACAAAGTCTTTTTGAGTTACTAATTTAGAGTCAATCTTTTGAGTTGCGATAAAGCTTTTCAATTTTAAATGTTCAATTGCAGGATCTTCTTTGTCGTATCCTTTCGGAGGATTTTTTAGTGTTGTGGCTTCGTTTCTATCTAAATCTCCAAAGGTTGACTGAAACTTTTTGTCATTCAAAATATTGGTTAAATCATCGTAGAAAAAGTGAATTTCTTTTCTGATTTTCTGAATCTGTTCAGGTTCTGGACAATATATTCCTCCGCCAATGAAGCAATTTTCATTTTCGATATGCAAATAATAACCCGGAGCTTCTGTGTGTTTTGCTCCACCAGAAATCCAAATTCCTAAATTAGTTTTATAAGGAGATTTATCTTTAGAGAAACGAACATCACGATTGATTCTAAAAGTGCAATTTTTAACTTCCAGCATTTCGATTGAGGGGTCGTGAGGTTTTAAGGCATCAAGCAAAGATGCTATCAGTTGATGATAGTCTTTCTTTACGATTTCGTATCTTTTTTTATTGTCTAAAAACCATTCTCTATTATTGTTGGTTTTTAAATCTGCCAAAAAATCTAAGGTGTCTTTTGAGAGCATAGGCTGATGGTTATAACAGTTGTTTTTTTAAGTCTTTTTCGCTTACAAATCCTGATTGTTGCCATTTTACGGCTTTGTTTTCGTAGAGCACAAATGTTGGTAGTTCACTGATTTTTAATTCTTGCATTATGGTTTTGTTTTCGTCAGCATTTAGCCGAATAATAGTGACATTATTCGCCATTTCTTTTTGCATTTTCAAAACATAAGGTTCCATTTTTTTGCAAGGAGCACACCAAGGCGCATAAAAGCTAACCAATATTTTTTTGTCAGTATTTAATAATTTGTCGTATTCCTGCTTGTTGATTCCAATGATTTTGTTGTTTGGTTTTGCCAGTCCTGCAGCTTCCCATTTGAGCATTCCGCCGTCAAGATTGTAAACAGTTGTAAAGCCTAATTCGACTAATTTTTCAGAAGCTTTTAGACTTCGGCCGCCGCTTTTGCAATACACAAAAACGGGTTTGGTTTTGTCGTATTTGTCGGTTCTTACAACAAAGCTTTCGCTGAGCCAATTCACGTTATCGGAATTGTCGATATGTCCTGTAGCGTATTCTTCGGGTGTGCGAACATCTAGGATTTGGGCATTTGAATTGGTTTTTATTTTTTCAGAATAGGACTTAACATCAATAGTTTGAACCGCATTTTGGGAATGACAACCAAATGTTACTAATGTTATAAAAAATAAAAAAAAAGATTTTAATTGCATTGGGGTATATTTTTTTAATTGTTGTAAAAGTAAGCAATTTTTGCTGTCTGAATTTGGAACCAATCTTAAATAAAAATCACAAATTAAAAATAGTATAACTCTGTAAGGTGGCTTTTACAATGGTTTCGGTGCGTTCTGGGTGTGTGTCTGAAATAAAGAGTTGGCCAAAGGTATCGTTGTTAACCATTTCGATTATTTTAGAAACTCGGTTTTCGTCTAATTTATCAAAGATATCATCAAATAGAAGAATGGGTTTTACACCGCTCTGTTTTTTTAAGAACTCAAATTGAGCTAATTTCAGGGCTATTAAAAACGATTTTTGCTGTCCTTGTGAACCAAATTTCTTGATAGGATAATTGTCTATTTCAAAAGAAAGATCGTCTTTGTGGATACCAACACTGGTGTATTGCAACATTCTGTCTTTGTTGATGTTTTGTTGTAAAAGTGTCAGTAAATCATTTTCGAATAAATGACTTTCATAAATGATTTGAACGGATTCTTCTGATCCCGTGATATTATGGTGATGAAGGTTGAAAATAGGGACGAACTCTGCGATGAAAGCTTTTCTTTTTTCAAATATAAACTGTCCGTACTCGGTGAGTTGTTCGTTGTAAATAGATAACGTGTCATTGTCGTAAGTATGATTCAAAGCAAAATATTTTAACAAAGCATTGCGTTGACTCATTACTTTTTGGTACTGAATGAGATGTTGTAAGTAGTTTGCATCTAGTTGCGAAATCACGCTATCCATAAATTTTCTGCGGGTTTCGCTTCCATCAATAATTAAATCCCTATCGGCAGGCGAAATAATTACCAAGGGTATAAAACCAATGTGATCGGAGAATTTATCGTAGGCTTTTCCGTTGCGTTTCAAGACTTTTTTTTGACCTTTTTTTAGGCTGCAAATAATTTGCTCGGTTCTTTCGTTTTTGTCAAATTCGGCATCAATGACAAAGAATTCTTCTCCGTGTTTGATGTTTTGTACAGCCAACGGATTGAAGTAGCTTTTTCCGTACGACAAATGATAAATAGCATCCAAAACATTGGTTTTTCCGATGCCGTTTTTGCCTACAAAACAATTGATTTTGTTGTCGAATTCGAAATTGGCTTCGGAAAAATTCTTGTAATTGAATAAGGATATTTTTTTTAAATACATCGGAACGTCTTTCTGGAATTGCTGTTTTGAAGGGTTTTTGTGGCTGTTCAAAACGGCTGCAAATTATTGAAAAATATCGATATATTGGGAAAAGTGTTGCCGAAAATAATTGAATTTCTGAGGCAATCTGGAAGTTTTGTTTGTGTAAGTGAGGTTTATTTTTCGGTCCAATATTTTTCCTTCAAATGTGTCGTTGGCTGAATGTCACAACCTGATACAAATATCCTGAAAACGGGTTTGTCGATTCCGTAATAAGGAATCTGGTCTTCAAAATAAGTAATATTCATTTTTAGCAAGATATTTTTTAATTCTGTGATTTTGTCTTGATCGCTAGAAAAACCTATGCAATGTATTTCGGCCCATTTGTCTGAACTAATTTGGCCAAAAGCATATGCAACTATTTCGCTTTCTGTTTTAAAGTGTCTTATTTTTTGCTTTTTACCACGTTCTGTGAAGTACCAAATATAGAAGTCTTCTTTTTTTTGAATCTCATAACCTTCATAAATACTATTACCATTTATCGAGTAACTGTCAAAATTATAACAATTTTCTTTCATCCAGTTTTCTAGTTCGATTCTTGTTTTGGGCAAATAATTGTTTTTCATTTAGAAGTTTATAGGGTAAGTGCTTTTTTGGGTTATTTAAGATTTAATCGAAAGTTTTTTAGGCTTTTTTGCAGCAATCGTCCAGTTTTTCATAAGCTTGGCTGTCTGCTTTGATATCGTCTGCATCATACCCTAATTTTGAAATTGTAGTTTTGATGGTTTGTAAATCGGTTTTTTCAGCGTTGTAGTAAACAGTAATGGTCATGTTTTTTTCGTCTAGTTCGTACATTTTTACGCCCTTTATTTTGTAAAGACTCTTTTGAAAGTTTTTTCCGCAGGTTTCGCAAATTTTGCAATGATCACAGTTTAAAACAGTTTTTATGACTGCTTTTTGGTTTTTTTTGGATTGAGCCGAAACAGAAAAAGTTAGTAAGCCAAATAGGAGTGTATATAATATGTGTTTCATTTTTTTCTTTTTTTCAAATATAAAAAAAAATTGACTATAGATTTCTAGGGAGATAAAAGTTAAGAGTGAATCGGTGTGACAACTCATAAACAGAGTTTGTTTTTTATAGAATAAATTCTTCGTCAGTCATCTTTGCTGTTTTTGGAACGCCTTGAACATATTTATCAAAACCATTAATACGACCATGATTTAGGTCGAAATTCTGGAGGACTTGTTCCTGTTTTTCTTCGAAAATTTAAGATGTTGGTGTTTTTTTTGTTTTAGAAATTCAGGCTCAGACGACTATTTGTAAAGAATACTATAAAGGTTTGTGATGTCTTAAACCATTGTTTAAAATGATAGCAAGCATTTGGTTTTAATTGCTAAAAAAGCTCTTTTTGTCCAATCTTTGATGGTTTTAGAACAAAAACCTCGTGCTTGTTTTCGTAGTAAAAATGGGGGCTGATGAATATTTTTCTAAAAATTAAGATAAAATTCAAATTTTTTACGTGCATTAGAATAAAAATTTTATTTTTGCCGTTCACTAAATTAAATTTTAAATGGCTACTTACAATAAGAGAGGATATAAAACACCAAAAGAAAAGGAAGTTAAAGACGATGCGATTGAAGATGTAATGATTGATGAAAAAGACAGCGCTACAGCTGAGGTTTTTTCTAAATTAGATGAAACAGCTTCTAGAACTGAGGATTGGGTTGCTAAAAATCAAAAAATCATAATCGGAGTTGTTGGAGCTATTACGTTGATAACTGTTGGTTATTTTGCTTATCAAAAATTTATTGTTAACCCAAAAGAGGATGATGCTGCTAATGAAATGTTTGTTGCTCAATCTAATTTTGAAAAAGCAACTAATGGTGTTGCAAGTGATTCGTTGTATAAATTAGCATTAAATGGATCTGAAGGTAAATTTGGTTTTATAAAAATTGCCGAAGAATATTCAGGAACTGCTGCTGGAAATTTAGCAAATTATTATGCAGGTATTGCTTTCTTAAATACTGGTAAATTTGATGAAGCTATTACAGCTTTAGGTAAATTTAGTTCAAGTGATATTATTTTGAATGCTTTGGCTAAAGGAGCTATTGGCGATGCTTATTCTGAGAAAAATCAGCCAAAAGAAGCTTTAGAATATTATGTAAAAGCAGTTGAGGCTAGCAAAAATAATTTTACTACTCCTCGTTTCTTAATGAAAGCAGGAAAAGTGGCTTTGACTTTAGGAAATAAAGAAGACGCTTTGAAATATTTTACAGATATTAAAGATAATTTTGAAAACACACCTGAAGCTGCTGCAGTAGATGGTTTGATTGGATTGGCACAGTAATCTTGTTGGCAGAAGGTAGATAGCAGTTTTCTGCAATCTAAAATCTGCGATCTAAAACCTAAAATAAAGATGGCTACCGAAAATAAAAATTTATCTGAGTATGATAAAACAACAATCCCAAATGCGAAAGATTTTCGCTTTGGGATTGTTGTTTCTGAGTGGAATGATGTAATTACCGAAGGACTATACAATGGAGCCCACGCAGCTTTATTGGATAATGAAGTACTTCCTAATAATATTATTCGTTGGAATGTTCCTGGAAGTTTTGAACTGATTTATGGTTCAAAGAAGATGCTTCAAACTCAAAACGTTGATGCTGTAATTGCTATTGGATGTGTGATTCAAGGACAAACCAAGCATTTTGATTTTGTATGCGAAGGGGTAACGCAAGGAATAAAGGATTTAAACGTGCAAACGGATATTCCAGTTATTTTTTGTGTATTGACTGATAATACAATGCAACAGTCAATTGATAGGAGCGGTGGAATTCACGGAAACAAAGGAACCGAAGCAGCTATAGCAGCTATAAAAATGGCATATATACGCCAACAAGCTTCATTGACCCATGTTATCGATAGTCAACATTTGTTGTCATCTGGTGCATTACAAATAGAGAATTTACCTTTACAAATAGAAGAGTAAAAAACATTTTTTAAAATATTTTAGACCTATACTGTTCTTGAATAGTATAGGTTTTTTTATGTTTTTTTTGTGATGAGTTCTATTTTAATAGACTCTCTTAATTACTATATTTGATATTATTTGAGTTAAAAAAATAAACCATAAGAGTTGTTTCTAGTGCTGAGAAATGATTTTGATGTTAGTTTTTAAAGGGTTAGCACAACTAGTGAATTTGCTTATTTGTGAATAACAAACTGAGAAAAAACAACAGAAATTGTTTAAATTTGTATTCTTTGGTTTTAAATGGAAATTTAGAAATCAGCAATCAAAAAACGTTAATCTACAATCATAAATTTTTCAATGTCGAGTATAATTCAATTGCTTCCAGATCATGTTGCGAACCAAATAGCTGCTGGTGAAGTAGTACAAAGACCAGCTTCGGTTGTAAAAGAGCTGCTGGAAAATGCTGTTGATGCTAAGGCTACTGATATTAAATTGATTATCAAAGATGCCGGGAAGTCATTGGTACAAGTGATTGATAATGGTTGCGGAATGAATGTTACCGATGCTCGTATGTGTTTTGAGCGACATGCTACTTCAAAGATTCGTCAAGCCGAAGATTTGTTTTCTTTGCATACCAAAGGGTTTCGAGGTGAAGCATTAGCCTCTATTGCAGCGATTGCTCACATGGAAATGAAAACCAAATTGGACCAAGAAGAATTAGGGACACATATTGTGATAGAAGGGAGTAAATTTATATCACAAGATGTGGCAGTTTTACCTAAAGGAACTTCATTTGCGGTTAAAAATTTATTTTTTAATATTCCGGCTCGTCGTAATTTCTTAAAATCAGATACAGTAGAATATCGTCATATTATTGATGAGTTTCAAAGAGTAGCATTGGCTCACCCCAAAATACATTTTACCTTTTATCATAACGGAAATGATATGTATAATCTGCCTCCGTCGAGTTTAAGACAACGTATTGTTAATTTTTTTGGAGGTAAAACCAACGAAAAATTGGTTCCCGTTACCGAAGAAACCGAGATGATGACTATTCAAGGTTTTGTGAGTAAACCCGAATTTGCAAAGAAAAATAGAGGAGAACAATTTTTCTTTGTCAATGATCGATTTATAAAAAGTCCGTATTTACATCATGCTGTAATGGCTGCTTATGAAGGGATTTTGAAAGATGGTTCTCAACCGAGTTATTATTTGTATCTAACGGTTCCGCCAAATACGATTGATATTAACATTCATCCAACAAAAACCGAAATCAAGTTTGATAACGAAAGTGCGATGTATGCTATTTTAAGGGCTTCTATTAAGCACAGTTTGGGACAGTTTAACGTCGCTCCTGTTTTGGATTTTGATCGAGATGCAAATCTCGATACTCCTTATCATTATAAAAATATGGAGGTTGAAGTTCCTACAATTCAAATTGATAGGAATTTTAACCCTTTTTCCGAAGAAAAAACTGCGCCTGCAAAAAGTTATCCATCGTATAAAAAAACAGAATTATCTGTTGGTTGGGAAAGTTTGTATTCTGAAGTAAAAAATGATACTAGTATTGTTTCCAGAGGAAATGATTTTACTGTAGAAACTAATGAATTAACTTTCGAGAACAATGAATTTGCTTTTGAGAATGAAGAAGTAACTTCGTCATTATTTGATGAAGAAGAAGTAGAGCAAGCGGTTCAAAAAACATATCAAATTCATAAAAAATATATTGTTTCTCCTATAAAATCAGGAATGGTGATTGTAGATCAAAATAGAGCACATCAACGTATTTTGTACGAACAATTTTTATTGAATATGACTGTTCAGCATGCTTCGAGTCAGCAATTGTTATTCCCAATCAATTTGTTTTATTCGACTACCGAAATGGAGCTCATTGCTGAATTGCAACAATCGTTGGTGAATACAGGTTTTGTTTTTGAAGAATCAAATTCAGATCATATCGTAATTTCTGGTATTCCTGTAAATAGCACCGAGAGCGAAGTGGCTGCAGTATTAGAACAATTATTGAGTGATTTGCATAACGGAATCCCAGAAAATAGCTTTAGTCAAAATGATACTATTGCTAAATCAATGGCCAAAAGTTTGGCCGTCAAAACAGGAGAGTATTTAACCGAAAAAGAACAAGAGAATATTGTAAACGGACTTTTTGCTTGCAAAGATCCTAATGTTTCACCATTTCAAAAACCTACTTTCATCACCATGCGTGTGGAAGATTTAGATAAAAAATTTGCTTTATGATGAATATCACACCTACCGTAAAACAGCTGTTAATCATTAATATCCTTTTTTATATTGGATCAATGATTGTTGGCGAACCAGCTTATAAAATGCTTTCTTTGCATTTTTTTGAGAATCCTGATTTTCATGTTTGGCAGATTTTTACACATATGTTTATGCATGCTTCTTTGCCAAATATCATGCATATTGCTTTTAATATGTTTGCCTTGTATTCTTTTGGTTCGGCATTAGAACATTTTTGGGGTGGTCGAAAATTTGTGTTTTTTTATATTTCCTGCGGGTTGGGAGCTGCATTATTACATACAGGGGTTAACTATTATTTCTTTGAAAATGCCATCAATATTTTGGTAGAAAATGGGTATGCTAAAAATGAAATTTTAAAAGTTTTGGCTGATGGAAATTTTAATCCTCATTGGCAACAATTGTTGTCTGAGTCTGATTTTCAAGAATTTATAGGAACCTATATTGGAACTGTAGTTGGGGCATCTGGAGCTATTTATGGATTATTAGTTGCTTTTGCTTTTATGTTTCCTAATGCCGAATTGGCTTTGATGTTTATTCCAATTCCTATAAAAGCAAAATATTTTGTACCAGGAATTTTGCTTATTGATTTATTTTTAGGATTCAAAGGACAGTCCATTTTTGGTGCAGGAAGTACAGGAATAGCTCATTTCGCTCATATTGGTGGTGCTGTAACAGGATATTTGATGATGTGGTACTGGAAAAAAACACAGTTTAATAATAATCGTTGGAACTAGTTTTTGGCAAAATGTTTAATTGTTTGAAAAATTTAAGAGTATGAATATTCTAGATGATTTGAAAATGCAATATAGATCTGGAGGCATTGCCCTAAAAATGATCTATTGGAATATAGGTTGTTTTTTAGGATCCTTAATTTTCTTTTATCAATATTCTGTTGGGCAATTTGCTTTTCCTAGTTGGGTAGCATTGTCATCTGATGTGTCTTCATTGGTCTTTAAGCCTTGGACTCTTTTGACTTATGCTTTTTTTCATGATGGATTTTTACACATATTCTTTAATATGATAGTGTTGAATTTTGCGAGTTATTTATTTCTGACTTTTTTTACGACTAAACAATATTTAGGACTTTATTTTTTGAGTGCAATTTTTGCAGGATTAATTTTTGTTTTGGGATTTAATTTGATGCAATTAAGCGGTTCAATTGTAGGAGCATCAGCAGCAATAATGGCTATCTTGGTTGCAGCCACCACTTACAGTCCACTGATGCAGGTGCGATTATTATTGGTGGGTAACGTCAAATTGTGGCATGTTACAGCCGTAATTTTAATTTTAGATTTAATGCAGTTTCGTTTAGGGAATTCAGGGGGACATTTGTCACATTTGGCCGGTGCTTTTTTTGGATTTGTTTATGTGAAATTGCTTCAAAACGGAGTTGATTTAAGCAAAGGAGTTACTACTGTTTTTGATTTTTTTGCCAATCTTTTTAGAAAACCCAAAACACCTTTTAAAAAAGTCCATAAAAACTATCAAAAGCCAATCGAAAGACCTGTTTCTAAAATAGTTGTCAAAGATAAAAAACAACAACAAATCGATGAGATTTTAGATAAAATTAGCCAGTCTGGATACGATAGCTTGAACCAAGAGGAAAAAGAATTCTTGTTTCATGCAGGAAAATAGGTTAATTTTATAATAATATTATACTGTAAATCGAGAGCTTTTGAAGCTAAAAGTTCTAAATACATTAAAAAATGAAGAACCTTTCATGGTTTAATAAAGGAATGTATCTTTTGAATTTGGTACTTATAGTGCTAACATTCATTGCTTATTTACTCCCTTTTTTGGCACCCAAAATTTTCCCCTCTTTATCTGTACTAACCCTGTTTATGCCTGCCTTTTTTTTAGGTAATGGGTTGTTTTTTCTTTATTGGATGCTACAGCTAAAAAAAAGAATGATTTTATCAGGATTGGTTCTGTTGGTTGGAATTACTTTTTTTAACAAATTTTATAAGTTCTCTGCCAAACAACATACTGAAAGCGATAAAGATTTTACTGTGATGAGTTATAACGTGCGATTATTTAATGTGTTTAAATGGTTGGATCGAGACGATATTCCCGATGTAATTTTAGAATTTATCAATACACAGAATCCTGATATATTGTGTATTCAGGAGTTTTCTAACTCAGCCAAAATAGATCTTAAAGTTTACCCTTATAAATATGTTTTAATGGAGGGCAATCAAATTAAAACAGGACAAGCTATTTTTTCTAAATTTCCTATTATAGAGCAAGGAAATATTGTATTCCCTCATTCTAATAATAATGTTGTTTATGCCGATATAAAGAAAGGGAAAGATATTATTAGGGTTTATAATATGCATTTACAATCAATCAAAATTTCTCCTGATGTGAATGAAATTTCAGAGAATATTGATGCTATGGATCAACAAAAATCCAAATATCTTTATACTAGAATTAGTAAGGCCTTTAAACAGCAACAAGAACAAGCGGCTATTTTTAAGGAACATGAAAAAAATTGTAAATACCCCATAATTATTTGTGGAGATATGAATAACAGTGCTTTTTCGTATGTATATCGCAATATCAAAGGAAAACTTAAAGATAGCTTTGAAGAGGCTGGTGTTGGTTTTGGGGCCACATATAAGTTTAGATATTATCCTGCCAGAATCGATTATATTTTTGCCGATGAAACTATGGAAGTGAAACAATTTGAAAGTTTTTCTGAATTTCAAAACTCAGATCATTATCCTATAATGGCAAAGCTATCTATGGAATAGTATGAAATTTTTTTGTGTTTGGTGGCGCTTGTTTTATCTAACGAGCGTTTGATTTTTTAAATAATCCATTGCAAATTTTCCTTCATTAAACAACAAATCAAGAACACTTAAGTTGTTCAGGAATCCATGTTTGTCATCAAAAACTTGAGGGTAGGGTTCAAAAACACATTTGTCTTTTTTTCCATTTATCAAATAACGAAAATCAACAATTTCTGGATTTGAAATTTCGTGAAAGTATTCGTTTGTAGTGTTGAAATCAAGTTTTATTCTCAGGCATTTACACACAATTTCAAGAACTTCCATGTTAAGATCCATTAAGAAGGTGTGTTTTTTTTGGAAAATAGGAAGCAAATCGTCTTCAAAATATTCAAAAAAAGGAGAGCTTCTGTATGCGGCTTCTAAGGATTTGAAATGCTGTTTTTGCCAGTCAAATTCTTGTTCTATTTTGATCTCTTTTGTTTTTTGGTGATGTGTATTGGAGTGTTTGATTGGGATGTTCAATAACTGAACTCCGTTTGGACTATAGATATAAGTACGATTACGGTTAGTTTGTTTTTGAAAATTATCCTCCATTTCAAACGTAATGTTATCAGCTTGCGCCATAGCTGCAAATTGACTTATAGATGGGAAATAGGAGGGGTGTAGTATAATATCCATTTTTTAAAATGTTTAAAGTTTAAAGTTTGGGATGTTTTGTTAACTTTTATTCTCAAACTTTAAACTTTTTAACTTAAATATTTTGTTTGGCTTTTCTTTTTTTCCAAAAATACTCTCCTACAAAGAATGCAGCAAGTGCAATTAGAAAATATTTAAAATAAGATTGTGGTTGTCCTTCACCGTCAACAGTGGTAAACACCCTATCCCATCTTATTTTGTTAAGACCAGCTCCGTTTGTATCCCAACTTAGCCAGATAAAGATTGGTTTTCCTACAATATGGTTTTCAGGAACATATCCCCAATAACGACTGTCTTCAGAGTTATGGCGATTGTCTCCCATCATCCAATAGTAATCTTGCTTAAAAGTGTAGGTCGTGGCTACTTGGCCATTAATCAAAATTTTGTTACCCTCTACTTCTAAAGTGTTGTTCTCGTAATCTGTAATGATTGTTTGGTAAAAAGGTAAAGATTGCAAGTTTATGGTTACTGTTTTTCCTTTTTGTGGAATATAAATTGGTCCGTAATTGTCGCGATTCCATAATTTAGTATGTGGAAAAACACCATATTGTCCCGTTTCTGGAGTATGAGAAACATTGCGAATTACATTAACTATTCCTGGAACATTTTTTAATCTTTCAGCATTTGCAAATGTCAAGGCAGCAATTCCAATTGTGTCTTTTTGTTGACTGATATAGTTGATACCATCGGTAATATCCATGTCTCTAAATAATGCTTCAAAATTGATAGGTGTTTTGCCATCTAAAACAATTTTGTATGAAAACTGAGGTTTTGCACGTTCTGGCAAAATTAATTCTTTACCATTGATGAATATTATCCCGTCTTTTATAGCTAAACTATCGCCAGGGATTCCCACACAACGTTTTACATAATTTGATTTTTTATCAATTGGTTTGTCAACTCTAAGTCCAGAATGATCTCTAAATTTATAAACGGTATCAGTAGGCCAATTGAATACAACAATGTCTGTTCTTTCTATAGTTTGAAAACCTGGAAATCTCAAATAAGGCAATTGAGGCCAATTCAAATACGATTTTTTCTTTGTCAATGGGATAGTGTCGTGTACCATTGGCATTGCTACAGTTGTCATTGGAACCCTTGCTCCATAATTCATTTTGCTTACAAATAAAAAATCTCCAACTAATAATGATTTTTCTAATGATGAAGTTGGAATGGTGTAAGGTTGGATAAAATAGGTGTGTACAATTGTTGCTACAATAATCGCAAAAAGTAAAGAACTTATAGTGTCAGAAGTTTTGTTTTCAGGGTTTAAATCTCTGTCTTTTATGTAGTTAATCGGTTGTGAGTAGTTGATGTAAAAAACGTAAAAGCCTAAAGTTACTATTGCCAAGAAGCTATCTAAAGTTGTTTTTTTTCCAAAACTACGAACGGTTTCTACCCAAATTACGGGGAACATGATCAAATTGATTATTGGGATAAAAAGCAAGAAAGTCCACCAAGTAGGGCGACCAATTATTTTCATCAATACGATAGCGTTGTAAACAGGTATTGCAGCTTCCCAACTTTTTCGTCCAGCACTTTCGTATAGTTTCCATGTTCCTAAGAAGTGAATTACTTGTACTGCTAAGAAAAAAACAAACCAAAAATATAAAGTCATAATTTTAAATATTTGATGTTAAAAAATTGAAGTTAGAAAATCTTGAAATCAATTTTATTTTTTATGATTATTTTGAATTTATATTCAATACATCTTTCATAGAATAAATCCCTTGTTTGCCCGCAAGCCATTCGGCAGCAATCACAGCTCCTAATGCAAAACCTTCACGATTATGAGCCGTGTGTTTAATCTCTATAGAATCTATTTCAGAATTATAAGTCACAATGTGAGTCCCAGGAACAGTTCCAGTTCTTACAGCTTCTATATGAATTTCATTCTCTTTTGCTTGTTCTAATGTCCAGCTTTTGTAATTACTGTTTTCAATAATTCCATTTGCTAGAGAAATAGCTGTACCGCTCGGAGCATCAAGTTTTTGGTCATGGTGTATTTCTTCCATATCTACTTTGTAATGCTCAAATGGAGCCATGATTTTGGCAAGATATTCATTGAATTCGAAGAAAAGGTTTACTCCAAGACTAAAATTTGAACTCGAAATAAAACCACCGTTGGTAGCTTTGCAAAGCGCAATCATTTCGTCATAATGTTCTAACCAACCTGTTGTTCCAGAAACTACAGGGACATTTGTATTAAAACAACTTGAAATATTACTTACGGCTGCTGAAGGGACGCTGAAATCGATAGCAACATCGGCTGTTTCAAGTCCATCATAAGTGTTGAATTCGTCTTTTTTTAAAACAATTTCGTGTCCTCTTTCTAAAGCAATTCTTTCGATTACTTTACCCATTTTTCCGTATCCTAAAAGCGCAATTTTCATTATGTATATTTTTGATTTTTTAAAAAGAATCGAATATTATCGAATCTAAAAACGATAGTTAAGTGTTAGTCCAAAGTTTGACTTTAATGTTACAACATCTGGGGTAATTTCTGGTTTTACCGATAAAGTTTGATTGACGTTGAATTGTAATAATGCCGCATCTACATTGGCATCTATAATGTTTAGAACATAAAAACCAATTACAAAAAGTCCAGATAGAGATGCGTTTCTTTGGTAAAATTCTTGTGCAGAAATTAATTGAGTGTCTGTAAGATAGTCGTATTTTGGATCAGGATTCCCCGCTAAGCGACCTTTGTAAGCATCTCGGTATTCGTGGTATTTCTTTTTATTGTCAACATAAAAATACAAACTGGTTCCAATTGCTCCGTAAACAATTGGAATTTTCCAGTATCTTTTGTTGTATGCTTGACCTAAACCCGGTAAAATAGCCGAATAAAATGCTGCTTTTGCGGGAGTCAAAGGGTCTATTTCTACAAGTTTTAATGTGTCTTGTGGTTGTGCAACGCTTTCTTTTTTTGCTTGTGCAAAAATGGTTGCGTTTCCAAAAAGAAAAAGCAATAGACCTATGAATATGATTTTATTCACTACCCTTCAATTAGTTTTATAATTCTGTTGAAGTCTTCTTTTGAATGAAAAGGAATGGTTATTTTTCCTTTGCCATTTCCTGCAACTTTAACATCTATTTTGGTTCCGAAATAGTTGTTAAAAGTGCTAATGTCTTCAGTGTTAATTTCAAAAGAAGCACTCTTTGTTGGAGTTACGGGTTTTGGTTTAAGACTCTCATGATAGTTTTTTACCAAAGTTTCAGTCTCTCTAACCGAAAGGTTTTGGCTTACTATTTTTTGATAAATATCGGTTTGAACGTCATGATCTTCAATATTGATGATAGCACGACCATGTCCCATGCTAATAAAACCGTCTCGTATTCCTGTTTGAATAATTGGATCTAGTTTTAAAAGTCTTAGGTAATTAGAAATAGTTGAACGTTTTTTTCCAACTCTTTCACTCATTTGTTCTTGTGTCAACTGAATTTCATCAATTAGACGTTGGTACGAAAGTGCAATTTCTATAGGGTCTAAGTCATGACGTTGAATATTTTCTACCAAAGCCATTACTAATGATTCGTTGTCGTTTGCAATACGAATATAAGCAGGAACTGTAGTAAGTCCTATTAGTTTTGAAGCACGTAAACGACGCTCTCCAGAAATTAACTGGTACTTATTAAAGTCTAATTTGCGAACGGTAATGGGTTGAATTACCCCTAATTCCTTGATAGAGGTGGCAAGTTCACGTAGTGATTCCTCGTTGAAATTACTACGGGGCTGAAATGGATTTATTTCGATAGCATCAATTTCAAGCTCTATAATATTTCCGACAACTTTATCAGCGTTTTTATCTTCAACCGATTGGATATCGTTTTCTGGATCTTTTAATAATGCTGATAAACCTCTACCTAAGGCTTGTTTTTTTATTGCTTTTGACATACAACTATTTACTATTTTTCTTTATAATTTCTTGGGCCAAATGAATGTAGTTAACAGCTCCTTTGCTAGTTGCATCATAGTTGATAATGCTTTCTCCAAAACTAGGAGCTTCACTTAATTTTACATTACGTTGAATTACAGTTTCAAAAACCATATCATTAAAGTGTTTTTGAACCTCTTCAACCACTTGGTTCGATAAACGCAATCTCGAATCAAACATTGTTAATAATAAACCTTCAATGTCCAAATCGGGATTGTGAATTTTTTGAATACTTTTAATCGTATTCAATAATTTACCCAATCCTTCTAATGCAAAATATTCACACTGAATTGGAATAACAACTGAGTCCGAAGCGGTCAAGGCGTTTAGGGTTAATAAACCCAGAGATGGTGCGCAATCAATCAAGATGTAATCGTATTGATCTTTTACGCTTTCTAATGCTTTTTTAAGCATGTATTCTCTATTCTCTTTGTCAACTAATTCAATCTCAATTGCAACAAGGTCAATGTGTGCCGGTATCAAATCAACATTTGGAGAAGAACACTTAATCGCCGCCTCTGTAGGTGTATTGGTATGTTCTAAAATTTGATATGTTCCAATCTCAACAGATTCAACATCAATACCTAAACCTGATGTGGCATTTGCCTGTGGATCAGCGTCTATTAGTAATACTTTTTTCTCTAAAACACCAAGTGAAGCAGCTAAGTTGATAGAAGTCGTTGTTTTTCCAACTCCACCTTTCTGATTCGCAATCGCTATGATTTTGCCCATTTATTTTCTAAATTTTGAATGGTAAAAATACAATTATTTATGGGTTTTGAAAATGTATTTTGTTAACAAAAACAAATAGTTTTAAGTTATGACCTTATATTTTGATGAATATCTACGTTTGTGTCTGTTTTTATACGGGATAGCATAAAAAAGAGAACCAAATAGGTTCTCTTTTTGAGTGTTTTTTATCTGAATTATTTGTTTTTTTTATGTTGTTTATCGATTTATTTAGTTGTTTTAACGATTCTTTTTGGCTTTAATCATCATCTCTAATTGGTCCCAAAGTTCTTCTGGAATTGCTTCCAGTAAATTGAATTGTCCAGCTCCTTTTAACCATTCGCCTCCATCGATTACGATAACTTCCCCGTTGATGTAGGCCGAAAAATCCGAAACTAAATAAGCTGCTAAATTGGCTAATTCTTGATGGTCTCCAACTCTTTTTAAAGGCACTTTTTTTGACATATCAAATTTTTCCGAAAGATCTCCTGGAAGTAGTCGATCCCAAGCTCCCTTAGTAGGGAACGGACCTGGAGCTATTGCATTAGTTCGAATTCCGTATTTTGCCCATTCTACTGCAAGACTTCTGGTCATGGCTAAAACTCCAGCTTTTGCAGTGGCGCTTGGAACAACGTAGGCAGAACCTGTCCATGCATAAGTAGTTACTATATTTAAAACTGTTGCTGAAGATTGTTTGGTGTCTATCCAGTGTTTACCAAATGCTAGGGTACAATTTTTAGTTCCTTTTAGAACAATATCGATTACGGTGTCAAAGGCATTTGCTGATAAACGCTCTGTGGGTGAAATGAAATTTCCAGCTGCATTGTTTAGTAATACATCGACTTTGCCAAAGTTTTTGAAAACTTCTTGCAACATGTTTTCGACTTCTTCATAATGAC
This sequence comes from Flavobacterium adhaerens, assembly GCF_040045115.1. Taxonomy (NCBI): domain Bacteria; kingdom Pseudomonadati; phylum Bacteroidota; class Flavobacteriia; order Flavobacteriales; family Flavobacteriaceae; genus Flavobacterium; species Flavobacterium adhaerens. The sequence continues at coordinate 85,039 of NZ_JBDLZX010000005.1, forward strand.
GAACATCGCATTGTATTGGTAAGCAGATGCCTCCAGTTTCGGTTTCAAGCTCTTCAGCTGTTTTTTTTAATTTATCCAAATCCCTTGAAGTGATGGCCACCTTGGCTCCTAACTCTAGAAAATATTTAGTCATAGCTTTGCCTAATCCGCTTCCGCCTCCAGTAACTACAATGGTTTTACCTTGTAATGCGTTTTCTCTTAACATTTTATCGGTATAATTCATATCTTTTTTGTTTTGAATTGTAAATGTACTAAAATTAAAAATTATGCACGCATACTAAATTTAATTTATGGAGGTAGGACTTCAAAACCAGAATTTTTGTGAGTTCTTAATTGAAAGAAGTTGTGTGGGGTGGGGAGAGAAGGGGGTTGAATAGGCTTAAACTGAGCAGAGTCTTTTGGCTGCTTCTTCTAAAGTTGTATTGTCTTTGGCAAAACAAAATCGGATTAACTTTAAATCTTTTCCATCAGCATAAAAATTTGAAATAGGAATAGCTGCTACACCGTAATCTGTAATTAAGCGTTTGCAGAAATCAACATCGTTTTCATTTGAAATACCTGCGTATGAAACTACTTGAAAATAGGTTCCTTTGCACGGCATCAATTCAAATCTGCTGTTTTTTAATAACTCTCTGAAATAATCTCTTTTTTCTTGATAGAAACTACCTAAGTCTTTTACATTAACAATGTCTAAATATTCGCTTATTACTGCTTGTGAAATACTATTGACACTGAAAACTAAAAACTGATGCACTTTTTTGATTTCTGTCATTAAGTGTTCTGGAGCTATGAGATAGCCAATTTTCCAGCCGGTTATATGAAAAGATTTGCCAAATGAAGATGCTGTTATACAACGATTTTGCAATATAATTCGGGTATGAGCAGAAATGTGTTTTTCTTCAAAAGTGATATACTCATAAACTTCATCAGACAAAACGATGATGTCGGGATATTTGGAAAGGATTTTTTCTAATTGAAGAAAATCACTTTCAGATAATATCTTTCCAGTTGGATTATGCGGATTATTGATGATAATCATTCGAGTTTTCTCAGAGCAAGCCTTTTCTATAGTTCCCCAATTTGGAGTGTAATCATTATTTAATGCTACTCGAATAGGTTTAGCGTTGCAGAGTAAAACAGGAGATTCGTACGAATCATAACTTGGATCAAGGATAATTACTTCGTTATTTTCTTTGATTAATGCTAAAATTGAAGTGAAAATTCCCTGAGTGGCACCAGTAGTTATGAGAAGTTCGGTTTCAGGATTTATTATCCTGTTATAAGAATCCTGGGTAAGCTTTGCAATTTTGTTCATCAACGGAGGATAGCCTGCCATTGGTGTATATTGATGTACATTTTTCTTTGCTAATTTTGATATGATATTGGTTAGTCTATCATCGACAGGAAAATTTGGGAATCCTTGTGAAAGATTGATTGCGTTGTATTCAGTCGCCATTTTGGACATTACCGTAAAGATGCTTGTGGTTATTTTAGGTAGTTTGCTCATGCATGAATGAATTTAAAAGAGATTGTAAAAATAACTGCTTTATGTTTTCTCTTGAAGTTTCTGCTGAAGCAATTGTTTTTACATTTTATGAATAATAAAAATCGCAGGACGTTTATCAATATCAATTTTTAATTTTTTCCAATCTGAAACTTTTAATGTTTTGATGAATTCTGTTGGTAATGTAATATCGGCAGCAATGCACAGGTGGGTTGAAGGATTTAAAATCTGCAAAAGATCTTCGACTAATTTGTTATTTCGATAAGGGGTTTCAATGAAAAGTTGGGATTGATTTTTGTCATAAGATAATTTCTCAAAATGACGAATTGCTGATTTTTTTTCATCTTTATCAATCGGTAAATAGCCATTGAAAGTAAAACTTTGGCCATTCATTCCAGATGCCATCATGGCTAATAGGATAGAAGAAGGGCCAACCAAAGGAACTACCTGAATTCCTTTTTCGTGAGCCAATTTTACAATCACAGCACCAGGATCGGCAACACCTGGGCAACCAGCTTCACTCATTAATCCCATATTTTTTCCTTCTAATAAAGGTTTGATAAAGTCTAAATGTTCGCTGGTCTCTGTGCGTTTATTTAGGGTGAAAAGGATTAACTCGGATTGTTTTTTTTCTGGACTTACTAGTTTAATCGATTTTCGAGCTGTTTTTTCGTTCTCGACAATATAATGATTTATAAAATCTACGCTTCTTTTTATAGTTTGAGGAAAGACATCCATTGGGTCACAATCGCCCATTGTTGTCGGAATTAAATATAATTTTCCAAAAGGAGGCGTTGATTTCATAAGAGCTTTTCGATTTTTATAATGAGAAGTTTAATTTTTTTGTTTGAAAAATTGGACTTGGCTTCTTTTGGATTATTTAAAAATAATATAAGCGATACTTAATTTTAGGGGTGTTTGGTGATAAGTTTATCGGCAATTATATCGCATGCTTCGTCAAGCATTTTGTAAACTTGATTGAAGCCATTAGCCATTCCGTAATAAGGATCTGGAACGTCCACTTTTTCATTTGGGAAAACAGCATCCAGAATTAATTGAACTTTGTTTTTTTGGGTGTCATTTTGAGCTAAATGAATCACATCGTTGTAATTGCTGTTGTCCATTACATAGATGTAGTCAAATTCTTCAAAATCAATTTTCGAAAATTGTCTGCCTCTTTGGTTGCTGATGTCTAGACCATTCTTTTGTGCTGTTTCTATCGAGCGTTTGTCGGGAGCGTGACCAATATGCCATGAACCTGTTCCGGCAGAATCTACAATGAATTTGTTTTTTGGAAGTTTAGAGGCTAAAATTCCTTCGGCTAATGGTGAACGGCAAATATTGCCTAGACAAACCATTAAAATTTTAATTGGCATTGTTTTATAAAGTTAATTTTGAATTGATATCCTCGACGTATTTTTTAAATTGTTTGTCGGTTGTAACTAAATTATCAACTGTTTTGCAAGCGTGCAATACGGTAGCGTGATCCCGGTCTCCAATTTGAGAACCAATGTTGGCTAAGGATGCTTTGGTGAATTTTTTGGCAAAAAACATAGCGAGTTGTCTTGCTTGAACAACATGTCTTTTCCTTGTTTTAGATTGTAATGTCTCAATGTCCAGTTGGAAATAATCGGAAACAATTTTTTGAATGTAATCGATAGAGATTTCTCTTTTTACGTTTTTAACAAATTTCTCTACAACACTTTTGGCTAACTCTATAGTTACTTCTTTTTTGTTGAAAGAAGATTGTGCGATCAATGAGATAATAGCCCCTTCTAATTCACGTACATTGGTTTTGATGTTTCGAGCTACGTATTCTATGATTTCTTCAGGCATTTCAACACCGTCACGGTATAGAATATTTTTTAAGATCGAAATTCTAGTTTCGTAATCCGGTTGGTGTAACTCGGCAGACAATCCCCATTTGAAACGTGATAATAAACGTTGCTCGATATCTTGCATGTCAACAGGAGCCTTGTCCGAAGTTAAAATTACCTGTTTTCCGTTTTGGTGTAAGTAATTGAAAATATGGAAAAATACATCTTGAGTTCCTGATTTTCCAGAAAGGAACTGAACATCATCAATGATTAAAACATCGATCAATTGGTAAAAATGAATAAAATCATTTCGGTTGTTTTTCTTAACCGAATCAATATATTGTTGTGTGAAAATTTCTGCAGAAATATACAAAACCGTTTTTTCTGGATATTTGTCTTTAATTTCAACTCCAATAGCGTGTGCCAAGTGAGTTTTTCCTAAACCCACTCCACCAAAAATCAGTAAAGGATTGAATGAAGTTCCTCCGGGTTTGTTGGCAACAGCCATGCCTGCAGAACGTGCCAATCTATTAGAATCTCCTTCTAAGAAATTGTCAAAACTGTAATTAGCATTGAGCTGTGATTCGATTTTTAAATTTCGAATACCTGGAATGACAAATGGATTTTTTAATTCAGGTGAAAGGTTTTTGAAAGGAGCATCAACCTCTTGTGGTTTTACAGGTCCTCTGTTAGCACTTGGTAATTGTTCTGTAAAGGGTTGTTTGTTGCCATAAGTGTTCTCCATTTTGATTTTATAGAGTAACTTTGCATTTTTACCAAGTTCTTTTGTTAAGGCTACTTTTAATAATTTTACATAGTGTTCTTCTAACCATTCGTAAAAGAATTTACTTGGTACTTGAATATATAGCGCATTATCGGTAAGCTCAACTGACTTGATTGGTTCAAACCAAGTTTTGTATGCTTGATCTTGAATATTGTCCTTTATAAAGGACAGACAGTTTTCCCATACTGATTGTGCGGTCTTGTTCATATATCTAGTTAAATTATTGTATTATAGTGCTTATTGTCTTATAAAAAGGAGGTGAAAAATTTCCTTTTATCGGGATAACAAATATGTGAACAATTATCTGTAAAAAAAAATAATTTCGGTTATAATTTTTGAAAAAAATGTTGTAAGAAGCTTTTTTAAATTTAAATTTTTAATGCAAAATTAATGAAGGATCATCAAATTCAAGTAAGAGTTCGATACTCTGAAACGGACCAAATGGGAGTAGTATATCACGGAAATTATATTCCTTATTTTGAGATTGGAAGGGTCGAATGGCTTAGAAACAAAGGGATTTCATATAAAAAGATGGAAGAAAGTGGTATTGGGCTTCCAATAGTAAACATGAATATTAATTACAAAAAATCGGCAGTTTATGATGAGCTTTTAACGGTGCATACAGTTTTTAAAAGTCAGACGTCGGTGAAGATTGAATTTGATTGCGCCATTTATAACGAAGCGAAAGAGTTATTAACAACTGCCCAATTTTTACTGGTTTTTGTGTCGTTAAAAACGGGTAAACCAACTGCTCCTCCAGATTACATTTTAGAACTACTAAAATCTTTTGAATAATTGTCAAAATGAGTTCTTTTTAGTGAGAATTTAGAGTTTTTTTATGTCAATTTCAAATAAAGAACTAAAAGTGTCGAATACCAATTCGGCATTTTTTTTTCTGGTTTTTATTACAATTTTTCCAATTGGTAAGTTGGTGTCTTTGTTTATTTCCATTTCTTGATTAACGATTTCAAGCTTTTTTTCCTTGATAACGCGCATCACTTTATTCATGTTTAGGTAATCGAAAGTGATTTGAAAAGTAACATCAACTGTTTTTTCGATAATTTCACAAGTTTCCAAAGTAATTTGAGCCGATGTTTTGTATGCGGATATTAGACCGCCAACTCCTAATTTGATTCCGCCAAAAATCCTTACCACAACAACAAGGATATTGGTTAATCCAAACGATTGTATTTGCCCATATATTGGTGTGCCTGCTGTATTGCTTGGTTCTCCATCGTCGTTGGCTCTATACTGAATGGTTTCGGCTCCTATTTGATAGGCATAGCAATAATGAACTGCGTGAGGATGCTTTTTTTTTAAGTTTTCGATAATGGGTTTTACTTCGTTTTCGGACTCGATTGGAAAAGCATAACCAAAGAATTTACTGTTTTTTTCTTTAAATACTGTTTCTTCCGAAGCGAAAGCAATGGTGTTATAGGTGTCTTTCATTTTTCAAAAAGCAATATCAATAATACTATCAAATTTTAATAGAGGAATTTTATTTTTTCAATTGCTATTAAAGTATTTTTTTCTCAAACAAATCTACCACATCTTCTTGGCCAACTTGCAAATTCCAAACGTGAAGCCCTAAAGCTTCGGCAGCGTCTGTGTTTTCTTTTTTGTCATCTACAAATAAGACTTGTTCGGCTTGTAAACCGTTTTGTTCAAGGACAAAGTGGTAAATCTCGGCATTGGGTTTTCGCATTCCAATTTCAAACGAAAAATAAACTTTTTCGAAGCATTTGTAAAAAGCATTGTAAAATGCAGGTCCTACTTTTTGTTCAAAAGTAGCGATATGAATGGCGTCTGTATTGCTCAATAAAAACAAACGATATTTTTTAGAAAGCTTCTGGAGAAATTCTAATCTGTACATTGGGAAATCTGCTAATATGGCGTTCCAGGCTTTTAGAATATCTTCGCTAGAGGCATTGTCAGTGTGTTTTTGAATTCCAGATACAAAGTTTTCATCAGTTATTGCTCCTACTTCATATTGAAGATTTAATTGATTCAAATCCTCATTCCATTCCGAGACACCAAGTTTTTTCAAGCCATCTGCAGTGGCTTGTTTGTCTAAATTGATGAACACATCTCCAAAATCAAAAATAATCGCATTAATCATGGTTTCTATGTATTATAAGTTCGTCGTTTTGAATAAAGTGTTTTTCAGGATTGATTCTAGGAAGAGTTGGAGCTTTTATTCCTTCGGATAAAGTTGCTTTTCCTGTAAAAATTCGTGCTTCATCCCAAAGATTGGCATCAATAAAAGTTTGTAATGTTTGAAGTCCACCTTCAATAATAACCGATTGGATATTGTGTTTGTATAACGAAGTAAGAATCTGCTCAGAAATATTCTCTTTGAAATTAATTTTCTCAAAGACAATATTCTCCTTAAGTGCTAGTTTTTCGGAATTAGTAAAAACAATGGTATGGGTTGCATTGTCAAATACAGCGCTTTCTTTTGGGATTCTGTTTTTAGCGTCCAATATAATTCTAATAGGATTTTTCCCGAACCAATCTCTAGTATTTAATTTAGGATTGTCATCGATAACGGTTTGGGTTCCTACCAAGATTGCTTGTTCTTGAGTTCGCCATTTATGAGTTAGTTGTCTAGAGTAGGAGTTACTGATCCAGACAGGTTTTTTTTCATTTTTCGTCAAAGGAGCTATAAAACCATCTTGGCTTTGTGCCCATTTTAATATAATATAAGGTCTTTTCTTTTGGTGAAAAGTAAAGAAGCGTTTGTTGAGTTCGTTACATTCGTTTTCCAAAATTCCAACCGTAACATGAATGCCAGCTTCGATCAATTTTTTGATTCCGTTTCCTGATACTTTAGCAAACGGGTCAATGGTTCCAATAACAACTCTTGGAATCTTGTGTTTTATAATTAAGTCTGAACACGGTGGGGTTTTCCCAAAATGGCTACAAGGTTCTAGGCTTACATATATTGTAGCATTTTTTAATAATGATTTGTCTTTTACCGAGTTTATGGCATTAACTTCGGCATGAGCTTCGCCTGCTTTTTGGTGCCAACCTTCTCCAATGATTTTACCTTTATAAACGATGACACTTCCTACTAAAGGGTTGGGATAGGTAGTGCCGAGACCGTTCTTGGCAAGAACGATACAGCGGTTGATGTATTTTTCATGTAATTTCACTCTGCAAAAATAGTAATTTAGAAATTAGAATTTAGTTTTGAAACTTCGGATGTTTTACCATAGACATTAGTTATTTTTGTATTCTTTAAAATGTAAAATAAATCGTAAAATGAATAATTGGAGCATTAGAAAAATACAAAAAGAAGACAATCAGCAGGTTGCTCAATTGATAAGAAGTGTTTTTGATGAGTTAAATATTCCAAAAGTGGGAACTGCCTATGAGGATCCTTGTCTAGATTTGATGTATGAAGAATATGAAAAACCAAAATCGATTTATTATGTGGTAGAAAAAGAGGGGAAAATTGTTGGAGGTGCAGGCATTTCACCTTTAGCAAATGAAGCTGATATTTATTGTGAATTGCAAAAGTTTTTTTTCTCTCCTGAAATTCGAGGTATGGGAATTGGGGGCAAAATGATCGAAAAATGCCTACAGAGTGCACGTGATTTTGGTTTCGAAAAATGCTATTTAGAAACAATGCCCTTTATGCACGACGCCCAAAAGTTGTATAAAAAGTGGGGTTTCGAAAATATTTGTAGCCCAATGGGAAGCACAGGCCATACGAGTTGTCCTGTCTGGATGTTGAAAGATTTAAAACTATAATTTCGAATGAAGATAAGAGAATACAGAACTCATTTCATACAAACACTTTTACCTATTTATGGTCAAGAGGAAGCAGAGAGTTTTTTCTATTTAATTTTGGAAGCCAAATTAGGTTTGAAGAGAGTCGATTTGGCTCTGCAAGTCGATTTGGCTTTGTCCAAAAACGAATTGCTGATTTGGAATTCGATTTTAGAACAATTAAAGAAAGAGATTCCTGTTCAATATTTATTAGGTAAAACCAATTTTTATGGATTGGAATTTGAAGTCAATCCGAATGTTTTGATCCCGAGACCCGAAACCGAAGAATTGGTTGATTGGATTATTCATGATAATTTAAAAATTGAAAGATTGAAAGATTTAAAGATTCTGGATATCGGAACAGGAAGTGGTTGTATTGCTATTTCTTTGGCCAAAAATATTCCGAGTGCTCAGGTTTTTGCTCTTGATGTTTCCGAAAAAGCTTTGGCAACCGCCCAAAAAAATGCAGAACTCAACAGCGTAAATATTACTTTTTTACATCAGAGTATTTTAGAAACAGAAGATTTAGGTCAACAATTTGATATAATAGTTTCGAATCCTCCGTATGTTCGAAATCTCGAAAAAGAAGAAATCAAAAAAAATGTTTTAGATTACGAACCTCATTTAGCCCTTTTTGTAGAAGATCACGATGCATTATTGTTTTATCGAAAAATAGCCGAATTGGCTCAAAAGAACCTTTCGAATTCAGGACAATTGTATTTTGAAATCAACCAGTATTTAAGCAAGGAAATGATAGATTTACTTGAGAAAATGAATTTCAAGAATGTCGAACTTAGAAAGGATATTTACGGAAACGATAGGATGATGAGAAGTACGAATTAGGAATTACGAATTAGGAATTACGAAATTTCAGTCAGAAAAGATTAGTTTTAGTACAGCTTAAATTTTCTGAATATGGAGTACATCAAAATAATATTATACTTCGTAATTCGTAATTTTTAATTCGTAATTAATAAATCACTCATATCTCAGCGCCTCAATAGGATCTAGATTTGCCGATTTTATAGAAGGGTAGAGTCCTGAAACAATTGCAACGATAAAACTTGTTGTAAATGCTGCGATGATAGCCCCCCAAGGAATTACGAAGGCTAAATTCATTGCTGTTGAAATGGCAAAACCAATTAAGATTCCGAAAATAATTCCGACCAAACCACCAATTTGCCCAATCAGTAAAGTTTCGATAAAGAATTGAAATGCAATGGTAGATTTTTTGGCTCCTAATGCTTTGCGAACACCAATTTCTCTAGTACGTTCTGTTACCGAAACCACCATAATATTCATTAAAGCAATAGAAGACCCCAGAATAGTAATGATTCCAATGAGCCATGCCGCAAGATCCAGATAACCAGTTATTCCCATGATTGTATTGATCAAGTCGTCACTTCGAACAATACCAAAATTATTATCTTTTACAGGGCTTAGTTTTCGAACCCTGCGCATAGTGCTAATAGCATAATCTGTAGCTTGATCGAGCAATTCTTTTTTCTCGACCATCACACTCAAATTGTAGTTGATGTTTGGAGCTGTAAATAAAGATCGAGCCACTTGTATCGGAATGAAAACCCTTAAATCTTGACTGTTTCCAAAGGTAGAACCCTTCTCTTTCAATACCCCAATCACTTTAAATCGCGCACCACGTATAGAAAGTGTCTTCCCAATAGGGTTAACATCTTTCAGAATTCCTTTTAGAAAATCAGAACCAATTACACAAGAATACGTGTTGTTCGAAATATCAAAAGAGGTAAAATTTCTCCCTAAATTGGTTTCAAGGCCCGAATTCTTAAAATAATATTCGTCAACACCCAAAACACTAATTTCGGGATCCGTTTTCAAAGCTTCATATTTTACTTCGGCAGTTGTGGTAGCTGTAAAAGACAATGACGTTTCGGTCATTGGGTAATTGTACTTATTTTTGAATGCAACAGCTTGTGGGTATGAAATAATCGGATTTATGATTTCGCGTTCACCACCACCAACTCGACGACTAGTATTTTCGTATTGATTAATGTTAAAGGTATTAGCTCCCATCGAAGCAAAATCGGACGAAAGCGTATTGCCAAGAGCAGAAACAATGGTAAGAATCCCAACCAGTGCAGTGATTCCAATCGCAATAATCATCACGGTCAGTATGGTTCGCAACAATTGAGTTCGAACAGAGCCAAAAGCAATACGGATATTTTCTTTAAGTAATTTTAACATCATGGTAGTTTGACACGAAAATACACTTTTTGTTACAAAACAGATTTTGATATTTTTACAAATTTGTATAAGGAGCTATTACCAGCTGTCCACTGTATCTCTTGTGGCGAACACCGCCACAAGAGGATGCCGTTTAACTTCGTTGAATCTTCGATTTCCATCTGGGCTAGGTAATGGTTTTAAAGAGATATTTAAATTAAATCTCAAATTTTTCAGGAGTAATAATTTTAAAAATAAGATATTTGCAATCTATTTAGGATTTTGACCTTTTTATCAAAATCCAGAACTAAAATTCTAAATAAAAAATGGCATCAAAACCAAGTATTCCAAAAGGGACAAGAGATTTTTCACCTGCTGAGGTAGCAAAACGACAATATATTATGCAAATCATCAAAAGTAATTTTGAAAAATTTGGATTCCAACCTATAGAAACACCTTCATTCGAAAACTCCGATACTTTAATGGGGAAATATGGCGAAGAAGGAGATCGATTAATTTTTAAGATTTTGAATTCTGGAGACTATCTGTCAAAAGCCAATGCAGAGTATTTGGAAGCCAAAGATAGCACTCGATTAGCAGCAAGTATTTCCGAAAAAGCATTGCGTTACGATTTGACCGTTCCGTTTGCACGTTACGTGGTACAACATCAAAACGATATTGAGTTTCCTTTTAAGCGTTATCAAATACAGCCAGTTTGGCGTGCCGATCGTCCTCAAAAGGGGCGTTTTAGAGAGTTTTTTCAGTGCGATGCCGATGTAGTTGGTTCTAAATCCTTGTGGCAAGAAGTAGAGTTGGTACAATTATATGATGGTGTTTTTACAGCTTTAGGTTTGCATGGTGTTACCGTGAAAATCAACAACCGCAAAATTCTTTCAGGTATAGCCGAAGTGATTGGAGCATCGGATAAATTGATCGATTTTACAGTAGCTCTCGATAAGTTAGATAAAATTGGCGAAGATGGTGTAAAGAAAGAAATGATCGAAAAAGGAATTGCCGAGGAAGCTATCGAAAAAGTTCAGCCATTATTTAATTTCACAGGGTCTATTTCAGAGAAAATAGAAAAACTTTCGGTTTTATTGTCTTCTTCAGCTGAAGGGATGAAAGGGGTAGAGGAACTTCGATTTATTTGTGATAATGTTGTCAATTTAGGTTTGTCAACAGCCAGCTTAGACTTAGATGTTACTTTGGCCAGAGGACTAAATTATTATACTGGAGCTATATTTGAAGTAGCCGCACCAAAAACCGTTGCTATGGGATCCATTGGTGGTGGAGGGCGTTACGATGATCTTACGGGTATTTTTGGTTTAAAAAACATGAGTGGAGTTGGAATTTCTTTTGGGCTTGACCGAATTTATTTGGTTGTAGAAGAATTAGGATTGTTCCCAGAAGCGGTGACATCAACATCAAAAGCGTTGTTTATTAATTATGGCGAAAAAGAAGCTTTTTATTCGATGCAAGCTATTAAGGAATTAAGAGCATCAAATATAAAAGTCGAAATGTATCCTGATAATGCCAAAGTGGCTAAACAATTTCAGCATGCTGATAAAAGATTTATTCCGTATGCCGTAATTGTAGGAGATGAAGAAATGAATAACAATCTCTATAGCTTGAAAAATTTAATTTCAGGAGAACAGAAAAAAGTAAGTTTAGAAGAACTTAAATCAATTTTAAAGTAAAAATTATGAAAGGCTGCAAATGCAGCCTTTTTCTATGGAACGAATTTTGTTTTTTCCAACATCCAGTTGTAAATCACATCTTCTCTAAAATAACTTTCGACACTACCGTGATTTCCACCTTTGACGATCGTAAAAGTTAAGTTTGCATCTGGATTACAGGTTTGGATGGCTTTGACCATTTTTTTAGATTCCGAAATAGGAACGATATAATCTTTGTTTCCGTGAATTACCCACATAGGGATTTTAGAAAGGTTACACGCATCCTTAGTGTTTCCTCCACCACAAATAGCTACTGCTGCCGTTATTTTGTCTGGATATTTCCCTGCAAAATCAAATGTGCCATAGCCCCCTAAACTCATTCCGCAAACATAAACTCTAGATAAATCGGTATTGTAATTGTTTTGTACGTATTCTAGAAGTTGCAAAAGTTTGTCAGGATTCCAAGATCCATGTGCCAGTTGTGGAGCAATAACTATGGCTGGAATTTCTTTCCCTCTTTCGATTGCGCGAATTACACCATAACGTTTTACTCGATTCAAATCGGTTCCAGATAAACTTTTTCCATGTAGAAATAAAATGATTGGAGCTTTATTGTCTAATATTTCTTGTTTAGGGAGATTAATCCAAAACGGATAATCGGTTTGGTCGGTAATTGTTTTTAATTGTGCTTGAGTTGTTGTAATGAAGCAAAAGGAAAATAAAAAGAACAGGGTAATGAGGCGCATTGTTTTAATTAATGGTTGTGAGAATAAGTTCGCAAATTAAGTTTTTTATTATTATTCAAAACAATTTTTACTAAGGTTTATTGCATTTTTTACGACTTGAAATAACCAATGAAAAGGATTGTGTGTTCAAATACATCTGTTTTGAATAGAAAATTTTAAGGGAATTTTGGGATTAGAATTTGTTTTGAGTTAAATATTCTTGTAAAAATTAAATTGCATATTGTGTTGTTTGTTGGATATTTTTTTTTGATTAATTCAAAAAAACACAATATTTATTAAATAATTGCAAATACCCCCCTTTGTTAAGTTAAAATACCCCCCTGTGTACAGCTTACACTTCTAGTAAGTTTGCAACTAGAAATGTGAATTATATGTTAATGTGTTTTTAAAGCTTCAAAATTGAATCTGTTTTTTTTAAGCATTTTAAAAGTATCAGGACTATAAGGATAAATCTAAAAACTTTACTAACCAAAAACTAAAATTAATGATGACAAAAAGTATTAGGATGAAAAAGATTCCTGATGGTGTATCAAAATTTGATTTGAAAAAGAGACTGACCATGTTTTGTGTATTGGTGTCTTTATCGCAAGTGCATGCGTTTTCACCGAGTTTGAATTTTGATTCAGGATTACAGAATGTGCAACAGCAAAACACAATCAGTGGAATTGTAAATGATGAGAAAGGATTGCCTCTTCCGGGAGTGTCTGTTTTGGTAAAAGGAACTTCTAATGGAGCGGTTTCAGATTTTGACGGAAGATTTACAATAAAAGCAGATGCCAATGCGGTATTGGTCGTTTCGTTTATAGGATATAAAACGGTAGAAGTTGGTGTAAACAATAGAACTTCTATAACCATAAAAATGCAAAGTAGCACAGCAGAGTTGGAAGAAGTAGTTGTTGTAGGATATGGTAAAATGAAGAAAAAGGATTTAACTGGAGCTGTTGTACAGGTTAAACCTGAAATTTTGGACAACCAAAATCCACAAACGGTTCAAGATTTGTTAAGAGGAGTACCTGGTCTTAAAGTTGGGTATTCTGCTGATGCTAAAGGTGGGGGGTCTTTACAAATTCGTGGAAAAAACTCTGTTTATAGTGAAGGTGGTCATAATGATCCTCTTATTATTTTGGATGGTATGCAGTTCTATGGAGAACTTTCGGAAATAAATCCAGACGATATCGGACAGATGGATATTCTTAAAGATGCTTCGGCAGCAGCAGTTTATGGGTCTAAAGCAGCAGCGGGTGTAATCATTATCACGACCAAAAAAGGTAAAAAAGGAAAACCTACTGTAAACGTTACGAACACTTTGACGGTAAATACCAAAAGTGCTTATCGTGACGTATATTCTCCTGAAGGATATACAAAGTACCGTGAAGACTGGGAAACGGCTAAAACGTATGGCGTAAATACAGCTACAGGCGAGTACGAAGCTTATATAGCGAACCAAGTGGGGCAAGTGGGGTATTTTTCTAATCCTAATAATTTGCCTACAGGGGTAACACAAGACCAATGGTTGGCTTACCAACCAGCATCAGCAACACAAGGTAAAAGTTTAGCCGAAGTTTGGGGATTGCGTTTGGGTATTCAAGAAGGTTTGTTATTGAATAATTTTGTTTCTGGCAAAACACATGATTGGTACGATAGCACTTTTAGAACCGGAATTAACCGTGATAGTAATTTAAGTATTTCTGGTGCAAGTGATAATATGAATTATTATATGTCTGTTGGATACTTTAATGCCGAAGGTGCTATTCAAGGAAATGACTATTCTACGGTTCGTGCCAATATGAAATTAAACGGAAAAGTAACAGATTGGTTTGAAGTAGGAGCCAATGTTAATTTTCAAGATCGTACAGAAGGTGATATTTCTGTAGGTACAGGTACAAACTATTGGGATGCCAATATGTTGCGAAACAGTCCGTTTAGTGAGTTCACCGATGAAAATGGTAATTATGTAAGACAACCAATGGGGCCTACTATTGGAGGGTACAATTATTACTATGATCGTCAGTATATGGATTTAGAAAAAGGATTTACTGTACTAAATACAATTTTTAATGCCAAAGTGACTCTGCCTTTAGGAATTACGTACTCGTTTAACATTTCGCCTCGTTATGAGTTTGGATACAATCGTTATTTCCAATCGGCTGATCACGAGGGATGGAACGCTGCAAATGTAGGTGTCGATAGAGGTAATAGTAAACGATTTGACTACAATTTGAATAATACCATTACTTGGGATTATACATTTAACCAAAAGCATCACGTTATAGCTACTTTTGTGCAAGAGGCAGAAGAGCGTCGCTATTGGTCTGATATAACTTATGCTCGTAATATTCAACCATCAGATGCATTAGGATTCCACAACACTCAAAATGCGACTCTTGCGAATAGTAGTTTCTCTACAACTGATACACACCAAACAGCAGATGGATTGATGGCTAGATTGTTTTATTCATTTGATAATCGTTATATGTTGACAGCTACTGTGCGACGCGATGGTTATTCAGCTTTTGGAGCTTCTAATCCTTATGCAACTTTTCCTTCATTAGCTTTAGGATGGAATTTTGCTAATGAGAATTGGTTCAAATGGGAGGCTATGAGTTCAGGTAAGTTACGTGCTTCTTGGGGTAAAAACGGAAACAGATCTCTTAATGATCCATATGTATCATTAGCCAATTTAGGTTCAGGAACAGGTGCAACAATGGGTTATATTGATTCATCAGGTAATATAGTTGATACTAAGTATTTGGCAATTGACCGTATGGCAAATCCAAATTTGCAATGGGAAAAAACTACAGCGACCAATCTTGGTTTGGATTTTGGTTTCCTCAACGAGCGTTTAACGGGTACAATAGATGTGTATAAGTCGGTTACTCACGATATGATTATGGCGCAAAGATTGCCAGGTTTTACAGGATTCGGTTCTATAACAACTAATTTAGGTGAGGTTCAAAACCAAGGGATCGAAATCGCACTTAACTCTCTAAACATGAAGTTACCAAACTTCGAATGGCGTACAATGGTAGCATTTTCATATAACGAAAATAGAATCAATAAGCTGTATGGGGAAATGGAAGACATTTTGGATGCAGACGGAAATGTTATTGGGGCAAAAGAAGCCGATGATAAAAGCAACGGTTGGTTCATAGGAAAATCTATTTCAGAAATTTGGGATTACGAAGTGATCGGAATTTGGCAAAAAGACGAATGGCAAGAAGCTGAAAAATACGGACAACGTCCAGGTGATCCTAAAGTAGCTAACTATTATACTGCTGATGATAAAGCTGATGGAACTCCTGTTTATAACGATAATGACAAGGTGTTTTTAGGACAAACTGATCCGCCAATTAACTGGTCAATTCGTAATGATTTTAAAATTTACAGAAATTGGGATTTCTCATTCAATATCTACTCTTATATGGGGCATAAATCAATGGATGGTAATTACATGAACAATTACAATGCGGGAAGTTTATATACAAACAACTACAATCCATTTGTAAATCCGTATTGGACAATAGATAATCCAACTAATTAATGGGCAAGACTAGATGCTAGAGGTCCTGCAGGAGCTGGTACTAATAAGTTATACAATCGTGATTTTGTTAGGTTAAGTGATGTTTCTTTGGCTTATACTTTTCCTAAGGATTTAACCACTCGTATGCATCTTCAAAACTTAAAAGTATTTGCTTCGGTTCGTAACGTTGGAACATGGGCAGCAGATTGGGAGTATTTTGGAGATCCAGAAACAGGAGGTTTAGCGACACGAATGTTTAATATAGGTTTAAATATAACGCTTTAAAAATTTCAACAATGAAAATATATTTCAAAAATAAAATTTCAAAATTTGCGCCTTTAGTTGTTGTGGCTGCATTGTTTGGTTCTTGTTCAGAAGATTTTCTCGAACCTGATCCGTTATCGATTTACGAGCCTGAAACTACATTCTCCACCGAATCTGGTTTGCAAGCAACACTAGCAATGGCCGATAAATCTCTTAGAGGATTTTATACACATTACAATTATGCCAATAACAGTGTGCCTATTGGTACTGAGTATGTTTTTTCGGATATGGCAAAATATGGAAAAACAGATGCGAGTTCTACAGCTGCCGATTATGCTAATACTATAGTACCAACAGGTACTTTTGCGACGGCCACAAATGATGCCCTTTATCTTGGTTATTATTGGGACGAAGGATATAACGGAATTAAGTATGCCAATACAATTTTAACCTATATAGACCAAGTACAAGGTCTAGACGATGCTGTTAAGAAAAAGTATATTGGACAAGCTTATTTCCATAGAGCGTATCGTTATTTGAACCTAGTATATCAATTTGGAGATATTCCTTTGGTTACAAAAATCTTAGAGGTACCGAAGCAAAATTATTCTTCTACCAAAAAAGAAGCCATCATCGAAATGATTACGGCTGATATGGAAAAAGCGGTAGAGTACGTACCAGAACAATCACAATTAGCTTATCTAGGATTGGTTAACAAAGGGGCTTGTCGTCAATTGTTGATTAAATGTTATTTGGCTTCTGGAAAATTTGCCGAAGCTGAGGCACAAGCGGATATTTTAATCAATCAATCAGGATATTCATTGGTGCAAAATTCATTTGGAACTTTTGATGACGGAGGAAACCCAGATACTTGGAAAATTACTAGAAATGTAATTTGGGATTTGCATAGACCTGAAAACAAAGTGGTAGCAGGAAATACTGAGGCTATTATGATTTTACCTAATGCAGGAGCACAATCATTTATAGGATTTGCTACGATGAGGATTTTTGGTCCGTTCTGGAATTCAGCAAATATTAGAACACCTGATGGTAAAAAAGGCGCAGAACGTTATGCTAAAACAAATTCTAATTACAACACTAATTTTGATTTTGCGAGAGCATTAGGAAGAGGTATTGCGACTATCAGTGCGTCTTATTATTCGCAAAGCCCTATGTGGAAGGTAAATGGAGTTGAAGATATTCAGGATTTGAGACACAACAGTACTGTTGGGAATTGGGTTAAAATGGAAGACTTAAAATATAGCGATCCAACTTCGGCTTATTATAATACAAATTATAGAATGAAAGATGATGCAGGGAATTTGTTAGCGAAAGATTCAATTCGTGATTGGTTCGATTTCCCATTATACAAAATTTATTTGCATGATGTAGTAAACGAAAACAATCCAAATGCAACTGATTTTCAAGGAGCATCAACAGGTGCTGTAGCACACTGGTATTTGTATCGTCTGTCCGAAACGTATTTATTACGTGCTGAAGCCCGTTTTTACAGAGGAAATGTTGCTGGTGCTGCTCAAGACGTAAATATGGTGCGACAAAGAGCCAATGCTTCACAACTTTATACAACAGTTACCATAGGTGATATTTGTGCAGAGAGAGGTAGAGAGTTGTATTTGGAAGAATGGCGTAATGTCGAGTTAACTCGTATTTCACACTGTCTGGCTATGAGCGGCAAACCAGATGAGTGGGGTAATGTTTACAGTTTAAGTGATTGGGATAAACAAGCTGGGGTCGATAATTCTGGTGGTAGTTATTGGTACCAACGTATCGTACATTATACTTTGTACAATAAATATCCTGCTGGAATTGTGGTGCCAAACGGTACGAAGTTTTATACAATGAATAAACGAAATGTGTATTGGCCAATTCCTAATAGTGCTATCACTGCTAATACGAAAGGTAAGTTGAGTCAGAATTACGGATACGACGGTTATGACCCAAGTGTAAAAGTTTGGGATAATTGGCAAGATGCTGTTGCTGACGAAGATAAAACAGAATAGAGTTAATTAGTCAAGTTAAATCGAAAAGAAGGGTATAGTTATTTATATCCTTCTTTTTTTTGTTTTAGGGAGAGAGATAATATAAACTTAAAAAAGAAAATAAAACTGATAGGTACTGGTATGGATTGTTAGTGATGTTTTTTAAATTTGTTGATGAAAATTGATTATGTGTTAGCGATGTGTTGGATAAATTATTAATTCCGATAAAAATAAGCACTATTTTTTTAAAATTCACATGGTGTTTTTTCTGTTGACACTTGCATTCGTGTTGGGTCAATAACAAACAACAAAAACTCTTATGCAAAAAATATTTAAAACGATTGTATTTTTCTTTTTTTTCTCAACCACAATTTATGGACAGAGATATTTGGTGAAATTTCTGGATATATCACAAGGATTGTCTAACAATTCTGTTACCACTATTTACCAAGATAAAACAGGATACATTTGGTTTGGTACCTATGATGGTTTAAACCGTTACGATGGTTATGAATTTAAAGTTTTTCGAAACACAATACATGATGACAGTTCATTATCAGCCAATTTTATTTTTTGTATTGATGGTGATTCTAAAGGGAATATTTGGGTAGGAACCTCAAATGGTGGAAGCATAATAGATATTCGAACCAGAAATATTACGCAGTTATCTATTAATTCCTCGAATAATTTATTACGAGATGAAAATGTTACCCGTATAAAACAGTTTGGCAATAGCATGTTGGTAGGTTGTGAAAAATCTGGTTTGCTGGTTTTTGATGAGTTAACCAATGTAGGACAGCAAATTCCGTTGTATAAGAAGGGGAAAAGAGTCAAAAACTATCAAGTTACAGGAATAGAACCCGTATCTTCAAAAGGATTTTCATGGGTTTTTATAAAAGATTATGGTTTGTATAAATATTGGAGTGTTTCTAAAAAATTAGAAAATATTACCACTTCAAAAGTTCGTGCCAATGTTTTAAAACAAGATGATAAAGGTGTTTTGTGGGTGGGAACCGATGATGGTCTTTTTCCTTTTTATGAAAATAAGAAACAATACGGTGGTAACTTGCTTTCTACAAAAGCAATTGTTATCAATCTTTTGATAGACAAAAAGAAAGAGATCTATGTCGCTACTGATGGAGCAGGCGTTTTTAAAATCAATAAGCAAAATAAAGCCATTGCTTTTGAGGGAGACAACAAACAATCATTGCTTAAAAGTAATGCCGTTTGGGGATTGTATGAGGATAAAGATCAAAATAAATGGATTGCTACACTTCGAGGTGGGGTGAGCATGATTGCAAGTTCCGAACGGTATTTTAACCATGTAAAAACTGGTGGAAACAATCCAGCTTTGAATTATATACTGTCTTTTTGTGAAGATTCGGATAAAAAAATATGGATTGGTACTGATGGAGCTGGTTTAAGATTTTGGAATAGAGCCACAAACACATTTGAAAAATTCAATACTGATAAGCAAATTAATAGCGCATTTGTACCTGGAATTGTATCTGATTTTCAGGCTAATTTATGGGTGGCTACTTGGGATGGAGGTCTTATCAAAATAAACACCAAAAACCATAAAGTGCAGTATTATACTTTGTTGAACACTTTTACCAAACAACAAGAAAATAATATTTGGTTGGTTTTTAAAGATTCTAACAATACCATTTGGGCTACTACCAAAGAAGGGACTTTGTTTTATTATGACAAAAATGAGGATACATTTAAAGTTTTTCATCCTCATTTATCGGGGATACTTACTTTAACAGAAAGTCAAGATGGTAAACTATGGGCTGGGACATATTCAGAATTGATTCAGATTGATCCCAAAACCAGAAAATTCAAAAGAAACAAAATAGGAAATCCAATTCGATGCATACTCGAAGATTCAAAATCTAATTTATGGTTAGGAACTTCTGAAGGCGGATTGTTGTATTTTGATGCCAAAACCAGAAAATCAGAGCGATTTACCACCACTAATGGTTTGCCTTCTAATATTGTATTACGAATTTTAGAAGACAAAAAAGGATATTTGTGGCTGAGTACCTATAATGGTTTGAGTAGGTTTGATCCTGAAAAAAAAGTATTTAGAAATTTTACTGTTTCGGATGGATTGCAAAGCAATCAATTCAGTTACAACGCGGGTATTACACTATCAACAGGAGAATTTCTTTTTGGCGGAATCAATGGTTTTAATGTTTTTTATCCCGAAAAAATAAAAGATGTTACTACCAAATCGAGTGTGTTACTTGATGATATTCAGGTAAATAATGAATTGGTAGTTGGCAAAAGTGAGTATTTTGATTCTAATCATAAATCGGTTAGGGTTATGGAAGTGCCATTTGACCAAACCACCATTTCGTTAGATTTTGTGGCGATTAATTTTGCAAATGCTGACAAAATAGACTATGCCTATTTTTTAGACGGATGGGACGAACATTGGAACTACATTGGTAAAGACAGAAAAGCGCGTTACTCAAAACTACGTGAAGGAATTTATGAGTTCAAAGTAAAAACCACAAACAATTACAAGCAATGGGAACCTGAAAAAACCTTACTCGTTATTCGAGTTTTGCCACCTTGGTATCGTACTTGGTGGGCTTATTTATTGTATATGTTTTCTGTTTCAGGAATTTTGGCCTTGTACATTCGTTATACCAACGATAAACAGCGTTTGAAGTATGAAGTGAAATTGGCTCACATGGAAAGTTTAAAAGAAAAAGAGTTTTCCGAAAAACAAATTTCGATGTTTACCTATATCTCTCACGAGTTTAGAACGCCACTTTCTTTGATTATAAATCCTCTAAAAAAGGTAATCAAGAAACAAAATAAATCTGGCGAACCCATACCAGAGCTTGCCGTAGCCCATAGAAATGCCCGAAGATTATTAAGCTTAATCGATCAATTATTGTTATTCCGAAGAGCAGATAGCGATGCGGATCAATTGAGTCTAGCTGTTATCGATTTGAATAAATTATGCGATGAGGTTTATCAATGTTTTACCCAACAGGCAAAAACTAAAAAAATAGATTATAACATTGATCTCCCGAGTGAACCCATTATGATTATTGCTGATTATGAAAAAATCGAAATTTCATTATTTAATTTAGTTTCTAATGCTTTTAAGTTTACACCTGAAAAAGGAGCAATAGCATTGAGTCTGTCTCAAACCAATAGAGAAGCTATTATAAAGATAAAAGATACAGGTATCGGAATCGAAAATCAAGAATTGGATTATATTTATGACAAGTTCAGACAAGTCAATTTAAAAACCAGTCCAGGAAAAGGTTTTGGTATAGGTTTGTTTATTGTAAAGTACTTCATGGAAAAACATTTTGGTCAAGTAGAGTGCGAAAGCCAATTAGGAAAAGGGACCGAATTTACCTTAAAACTCAAAAAAGGAGATACGCACTTTGAAGGGTTACCTATTCATAATGAGAATGTAAAAATGTCTAAAATTGTTAAAGAGTTAAATGCAGAAAATCTTTATAACGAGGTTGAGCATGTAGCCGTAAACGAAAATGATACACTCATCGAAAAACTTTCTGTAGATGTGGTTTCGGATAAAAAATCAATTATTATAATTGATGATAATGATGAGATTAGAGAATATTTGGTACAACTTTTTGCTGAAAATTATATCACCTACAGTGCCAATAACGGGATTGATGGATACAAGATGATCAATAAGATATTGCCCGATATTGTTTTGAGTGATATTTCTATGGAAGGAATGAATGGAATTGAATTGTGTAAAATAGTAAAAGGAACACCTGCTACCAGTCATATCTTAGTTATTTTGCTCACCGCTGCCACAAGTTCCGAAATTCAGCTTCAAGGTATTACCGAAGGGGCGGATGATTATTTAACCAAACCTTTCGATGACGAAATTCTCAAGGCAAAAGTAGAAACTTTATTGCGAAACAGAGGCCAGCTGAAAAAATACTATTTAGAGAGTATAACTTTAAGCCCAAACGCCCAAAAAGTTCCTGTAGAATACAGAGATTTTTTAAATGAATGTATAACTGTTATCGAAAGAAACTTAGGGAATCAGAAATTTTCGATTCGAGAATTTTCTAAAGAAATGGGAATGAGTCATACCAAGCTATATTCTAAAATCAAAGAAATTTCAGGACAAACTTTAAATGGATTTATCCGATCAGTTCGATTGCGAAGAGCTGCCGTATTATTACTCACCGAAGATATTTTAATTTCTCATGCAGCATCACAAGTTGGTATGGAAGATATCAAATATTTTAGAGAACAATTTGTGAAATTATACGGAATGAACCCCTCGGACTTTATTAAAAAATACAGAAATTCCTTTAATTCGGAACTGAATGTTATTCAGAATTTGTAAAATCAACTTAACATTTGAGAGTATAAAAATTCAATTTTTTTAATATATTTTTTTTAAAAACACTATTTATGGTCTTAATTTTTGATTTTACATTGAAAAAACAGCTTTTACCCCCTGTTATTTGCGATTTGTCCCCCTTTCTGTTTTTTAAAAGACTTGTTAATTTGAAAAAAGAAACAGGAACTTCGATTATAAGGTTGCGATTCAAATTTGTTGACGAACTATTTGACTATAGTTATCCAAGTAATCAATTTCTTTTTTTTCATATTATGCCGAAAGTTGGTTTGGTCTAATAGCGTGGTTTTACATTTTACCTGTCTAAGCAAAGTGGTTTTTGTATTAGACAGGTTTTTTTCAAAATTAATTTTATGATGTATATATTTAGAAAACATATTTTCCTATTCTTTTGTTTGATGTCTGTGATTTTGACAGCACAACCAAAAAAAAATGATGGTTTGGCACAGAGAGAGTATTTGGTACAAACACTTGTCAAAATTGCTCATCCAGTTTTGGAGGCAACGGCCAATAATCGTCTAAAAACTGATCTTCCTATCGAAACCGCTCCAAAGGCTTATGGCGATCGTGATAAAGTTACTTATTTGGAAGCATTTGGAAGAACACTTTCGGGTATAGCGCCTTGGTTGCAATTAGGCCCAAGTCACACTACCGAAGGAAAATTAAGAAAAAAATACATCGATCTAGCGGTTGCAGGAATTACAAACGCTGTAAATCCTAATGCTAAAGATTATATAAATTTTACCGATGGCGGACAACCATTGGTAGATGCTGCTTTTTTGGCACAAGGATTATTGAGAGCTCCTATTTTATGGGAAAAATTAGATGAGGTTACCCGCCAAAATGTGATTAATGCCTTAAAAAGTACTCGAACTATTTCGCCTGCCTATATGAATTGGTTGTTGTTTACTGCTACTGTCGAGGCGGCTTTGCTAAAATATGATGGAAAAGCAGATATGGTTCGTATCGAATATGCAATGCTAAAACACAACGAATGGTATCTCGGAGATGGAACTTATGGTGATGGCAAAGATTTTCATTGGGATTATTACAATAGTTATGTAATTCAGCCAATGATGTTGGATATCATTAATGTTTTGAAAGAGAAAAAGCAGACTCTTAAATATTGGCGATACAAAAATGATTTTATTACGCAATCATCTAAATATTTTGAGCGTGCCAAACGTTATGCTGCCATACAAGAGCGCTTAATTTCTCCAGAGGGAACTTATCCAGCTATTGGTCGTTCGCTCGCTTATCGAGTTGGAGCTTTTCAGAGCTTGGCTCAAATGGCACTTTTGCAGGAACTTCCAGATGAGCTAAACCCAGCACAAGTACGATGTGCTCTTTATAGTATCATCAAAAAACAAATGGAAGCTCCAGGCACTTTTACCGATAAAGGTTGGCTAACTATCGGATTTTATGGTCATCAGCCCGAAATAGGAGAGCCTTACATCAGTACAGGTAGTTTGTATTTGTGTACCGAAGCTTTTTTGCCATTGGGTTTGCCTGAACAAACACCATTTTGGCAAGCTCCGAATGAATTTTATACCCAACAAAAAATCTGGAGTGGCCAAAAAGCAACTATCGATCATGCGTATTACGATAAACCAGAAACGGATAAGCGCAAATGGGAAACGGTCTTGGATAGTAACTCTTTTCTAAATCAAAAAACATTTAAAAAAGAGTGGAATCTATTTTATCCATGGGGGACAGATCACAACGGTACAGCTCGTATGTACAAGGATCAAATGACGATAGACAACGGAGTTTTGACAATAAAAGCGGATCCTGTAAAAAAATATGAGGGCAAAAGTAGTTCTACACCACATTTGGATATTAATTATCACAGTGGAGCAGTACATGCCAAACATCAAATATTGGTAAATGAAGCTTACCCAGTTTATACTATTTCGGGTGAATTTAAAGCACCAATAAAAAAAGGAACTTGGCCTGCTTTTTGGCTTACTGCCGTAAAAGGATGGCCTCCTGAGATTGATATTTTGGAGTTTAAAGGCGATGCAAACAATTGGCAAAATACCTTTATTACCCCTGAAAATTGTACAACAATTAAGAAAAATATTCCGGATGCTCTTGATAACTGGCACCAATACAGTATCGAATTGAATCGAATTGATGAAACACATACCAAAGTAACTTACTTTTTGGACGGTGAAAAAACAGGAGAACATTGGACAAATTTTACGAACCATCCTATGTGGTTAATTATTAATTTGCAAATGGAAGGCTCTTCGGGATCAATGGAAAAAGCAGAAAGTGTTACTTACATGGCACGAAATGTTACGATCAAACGAATAGCCAAACAATAAATTTTAGGAGTGAATATTTAACAGCCATTAATACCAACCAAATAATGAAAAAACAAGTATTTTTTATCATTGCCTTAGCAAGTGTCTTCAACGGATGTGTAGCTCAAAACAAAGCGAACAATCTCTCTAAAAAGATCGATGCTGCTTTGAAACAATCTTCAGAGCAATATCAATATTTAGCAACCAAAGTGCAACCTGGAGAATATCCGAAAACGTGGCATGAAAAAGATCAAAAATTAGAAACCAGTGATGCGGGCTGGTGGTGTAGCGGTTTTTATCCAGGAACTTTGCTGTATTTAGACGAAGCGAATAAAAATGCTGATTTAAAAAATGAAGCACTAGCTTTTTTGGATAATCTTAAAAGCGAACAATTCAATACCACAACACACGATTTGGGTTTTATGATGTATTGCAGTTTTGGAAACGCAGAGCGCCTTAACCCTAGTAAAGAATATGAGGCAATTTTAATGCAAAGCGCTAAAAGTCTTTGTACACGATATAACCCAATTGCAAAATGTATCAAATCATGGGATAGTGCGCCTTGGAACCACGCTTCTAAAGATGAAATGCCAGTTATTATTGATAATATGATGAATCTAGAATTGCTTTTCTGGGCGAGCAAACACAGCGGAGACAATACTTACAGAGACATTGCTATCAATCATGCCAATACGACGATGCAAAATCACTTCAGGCCTGATTATAGTTCGTATCACGAAATAGTTTACGATATCAATACAGGCAAAGTGACCAAAAAAATCACTAATCAAGGAGCTGCCGATGAATCGTCTTGGGCTAGAGGACAAGCTTGGGGATTGTACGGTTATGTGGTTATGTATCGCGAAACCAAAGACAAAAAATACTTGGAGCAAGCCAAAAATATTGCCAAATACATGTTGTCTGATGCCAATATGCCAAAAGATCTAATTCCGTACTGGGATTACAGCGCTCCGGGAATTCCAAATGCTTTACGAGATTCATCGGCTGCTTCGATAACTGCATCGGCACTTATAGAGTTGAGTGATTATGTAAATACGTCTCTTTCTAAAGAATATATGAAAGCTTCGGAAACAATGATCGAGAACCTAATAAGCGATCAATATTTGGCAGCGGTTAAAACCAATGGAGGATTTTTATTGAAGCACGGAGTTGGCAATATGCCTAATAAAACAGAAATAGATACGCCTCTTACTTATGGTGACTATTATTTGGTAGAAGCACTTTTGAGATATAAAAATAAGAAATAAGAAATAAGAATAATTATACGCAACAATTGATATGAAAAAAGTTTTAATGCTCTCATTATTACTGATTGCCGATTTGGTTTCGGCTCAACAAAATGAATGGGAGAATCCTCAAATTTTAGATCGAAACAAAGAACAACCTCATGCTACTTATGTAATTTATAGTGATGAAAAAGCTGCAATTGCCGCTGACGAAAAAAAATCATCTTACTATCAAAGTCTCAATGGGGCTTGGAAATTCAATTTGGTAAAAAATCCAAGCAGCAAACCAACTGATTTTTATGCATTGAACTTTAGCGATAACAGTTGGAAAGAAATTCAAGTACCATCCAATTGGGAAATGAAAGGATATGATATTCCAATCTATACCAACATTGTTTATCCATTTCCTAAAAATCCACCTTTTATAGGAGGAGATTACAATCCTGTTGGGAGTTACAGGAAAACGTTTACTGTTCCTGAGTCGTGGACGGGTAAAGAAATTATTTTACACTTTGGATCGATTACAGGATATGCACGTGTCTTTTTGAATGGAAAAGAAGTGGGGATGACCAAAGCGAGCAAAACGCCAGCTGAATTTAATATTTCTAAATATTTGACCAAAGGACAAAACCTATTGGCTGTTCAAGTAACTCGTTGGCACGATGGGAGTTATTTAGAAGATCAGGATTTTTGGAGACTTACAGGTATTGAGAGAGATGTTTATTTACAAGCTATACCAAATGCTGCTGTAAAGGATATCGAAGTGATTGCCAATTTAGATGATGCTTATACCAATGGTACTTTCAAAACTATTTTGAAACTTCAAAATTCAAAAGGGAAAAAAGGAACTAAGGAAACTTTCCGTTTTACTATTTTGGATGCTAAAGGAAAATCCGTTTTTACTGAAACAAAAGAAAGCGTAGCTAACAATGATGAATTAATTTTTACAGGAGCAATCGCTAGTGTTTTCAAATGGAATAGCGAAAATCCTTATTTATACAAATATGTTTTAGAATCAGGAAACGGTTCAGATAAAGCTTTTATCTCAGGAAATATTGGTTTCCGTAGAGTAGAAATTAAAGATGCTCAATTAATGGTAAATGGTTTACCAATTCAAGTGCATGGTGTAAACATTCACGAACACGATCCAATAAACGGTCACGTGCCTAATCGTGAGTTGATGATGAAAGATTTGGCATTAATGAAACAAAACAACATTAATACCATAAGAATGTGTCACTATCCACACGATTCCTATTTTTATGATTTATGTGATAAATACGGTTTTTATGTTGTAGATGAAGCTAATATCGAAACTCACGGAATGGGAGCCGAGTTGCAAAATAGTTTTGACAAAAATGTACACCCTGCTTATCTGCCAGAATGGGCTCCTGCTCATATGGATCGTATTAAGCGTGCTGTCGAAACTGGAAAAAACCATCCTTCAATCATTATCTGGAGTATGGGGAATGAGTGTGGTAACGGACCAGTTTTTTTCGAAGCCTACAAATGGTTAAAACAACGTGATCCAAATCGCCCTGTAATGTTCGAACAGGCTGGAGAAAAAGAAAATACCGATATTGTTGCGCCTATGTATCCGGGCATTAATTATATGAAAGAATATGCAGCTAGTAACAAACAGCGTCCTTTCATCATGTGTGAGTTTAGTCACGCAATGGGGAATAGTAATGGTAACTTTCAGGAATATTTTGACATCATTAATTCAAGTCCAAAAATGCAAGGAGGTTGTATCTGGGATTGGGTAGATCAAGGAATTACAACTCATGATAAAAATGGTACCGAATTTTTAGCCTATGGTGGCGATCTTGGGGGTAAAGATTTACAGAATGATGAGAATTTTTGTGCAAATGGATTAGTAAATGCGAATCGCATTCCGCATCCAGGTTTATATGAAGTGAAAAAAGTATATCAGGATATCAAATTCAGTTTCACAGACAATAAATTGACTATCAAAAATGAATATCATTATACCAATCTTTCTGATTTTAATTTCAAATGGGAATTACTAAAAAATGGTAAAATTGTTAAAGAAGGAAATTTAGACGTATCTATTGCTCCATTGAAATCGGAAACTTTTGCACTTAATTTAGCTATCGATGCTGAGGCCGAATATTATTTAAATGTTTTTGCTTTTACAAAAAACAATTCAGAGCTAGTTGCAAAAGGACATGAACAAGCTAGAGAACAATTTAAATTAAGTGAAGATAAATTTGTCGCAAATACAGCAATTGATAGAAAAATCAAATACCAACAAAAAGATGGTCAGCTAGTATTTTCTGCTAAAAATGGAGTTTCAGGAACATTTGATTTACAAAAAGGAACGTTGACCAATTACAAAAATGCGGATGGTGTAGAACGCATTTCAGCTTTTCCAACACCTTATTTTTGGAGAGCTCCAACCGATAATGATTTTGGAAGTAATATGCCAAAAACTTTAGGTGTATGGAAGGAAGCACACAAGGATTCAAAAGTTGAAAAAGTAACCGTTGGAAAACAAACGGCACAAGGGTTGCCTGTAAGAGTAGAGTTTACATTAGCTCAAGTTAATGTGTCGTATGGGGTAGAATATTTAATTCAAAATGATGGAAGCATCAAGGTTACTGCAACTTTAGATAAAAATGGTAAAGAATTACCAGAGATGCCAAGATTTGGAATGCGTATGGAATTACCAGGGTCATTTGAAAATTTAGAGTATTACGGACGCGGACCTTGGGAGAATTACAGCGACAGAAACACAGCTTCGTTTATGGGTACTTATTCTGACAAAGTTGCGAATCAATTTACATGGACGTATATTAGACCTCAAGAATGTGGTTATAAAACAGATACACGTTGGGTAAAATTAACCAATGCTGCTGGTAAGGGATTACAGATTACAGGTGAACAACCATTAGGATTTAGTGCCTTAAATGTTTCTGCAGAAAGTCTTGATGCGGGACCAAAAAAATCACAAACGCATACCAACGATGTAATTCCTACAGATAAAGTGTTTTTACACATCGATTTGAAACAAAGAGGCGTTGGTGGAGATAACAGCTGGGGAGCTTTGCCACACGACCCATACAGATTAACAGATAATAAATACAGTTATAGTTATACTATAAATTTATTGTAGAAAACTTTGGTGAAATTAGTTTTTGATTCTAATTTTCGTCAGTTCGAGTGATTTTCGATAGAAAATTGTATCGAGAACAAGAAAATTAGAGTCAAAAACGATTCTCGATATAAGTCACTTTGAGTACGGAACATATTGAGAAGTTTTGTTGTGTTTCATTACTCAAAAAAAAACTCGAATTGATGTTTTTAATAATTTCACCCAATGAGCTTTTATAGAAAGTTGAATATTTAAAACTCTATTTCATCAACTTTAATCGGAATGTGTGTTTTTAAAACGAAATGAACATAAAATAAAATACTCATTGGGTGAAATTAAAAACATCAATTCGAGTGTTTTTTATGTAGCGAAGCGAAATAAAAAATGTATCGAGAATCGTTTTTAATTTCACCCAACGGGTTTTTTAAAGAAAGTTGAATGTTTAAATCTCTAATTTTTCAACTTTAATCTAAAATGAATGAATTAAAACAGAGATAGCATTTAAATATGATACGGTATAAAAGTTATAATCGGATGAATAAATTAAAAATATCTTTTTCAATTTTCTTATTAATATGTTGTGGCTATGCAATTGCACAGACCCGAAAAGCAAATAGTTTTACCCCTGGCGAAATCTGGAAAGACTCAGATGGGGTACATATTAACGCTCATGGCGGCGGAATTTTATATCACAAGGGAATTTATTATTGGTTCGGAGAACATAAGGGCGATTCTAATAATGCCAAAGTTGGAGTTACCTGTTATTCTTCAAAAGATTTATACAATTGGAAAAATGAAGGTGTGGCACTCAAAGTTTCTACCGATCCAAATTCGCAAATTGTTAGCGGAAGCATTATCGAGAGACCAAAAGTAATTTATAATGCTAAAACCAAGAAATACGTGATGTGGTTTCATCTCGAATTCAAAGGTCAAGGTTACAAAGCTTCTCGTACGGGTGTGGCAACAAGTGATAAACCAACTGGTCCTTATCAATTTATTAGATCCTATAGACCAAATGCAGGTAATTGGCCTTTGGACTTTAATGAAGAATGGAAAAAATCGGTCAAAGGCGAAGATACGCTCAAATGGTGGACACCCAAATGGAGAGAAGAAATCAAGAAAGGACTTTTTGTGAGAAGAGATTTCAACAGAGGACAAATGTCTAGAGATATGCAACTTTTTGTTGATGACGATGGAAAAGCTTATCATATTCATTCAGCAGAGGATAATGTAACCTTGCACTTGAGCGAACTTACAGATGATTATCTTGACTTTACTGATAAATTCATTACAATTGCACCATCAAATCAAAATGAAGCTCCTGCATTATTCAAACAAAATGGGACTTATTATATGATAACTTCTGGTTGTACGGGTTGGGATCCTAATGCTGCAAGATCCTTTAAGGCAAAATCTATTTGGGGACCTTGGGAATCATTAGGAAATCCTTGTGTTGGCGAAGGTGCCGAAACTACTTTCGAATCTCAAGGAACGTACATACTTCCTGTTTCAGGGAAGAAAGATGCTTTTATTTTTATGGCCGATCGTTGGAGACCTAAAAATCCTATAGACGGGAGATACATATGGTTGCCTATTCAAATGAAAGATGGGAAACCTATTTTGGAATTCAAAAAAGATTGGAATCTGGATTTTTTTAATTTGAAAAAATAAACACAATGATACAAAAGGGGGCAAAATACAATTCATCACTACTCTCATTGGCTACAGTGCTATTTTCTATAAACTGTATTGCTCAAAAGTCGATTAAGATAACGGTTAGTAATCCGTCAAAATTTGAGCGTCAAGAAGTAGTGAGTATCCAAACTAAATCGATAACGGCTTTTTTAAAAGGAAAAAAAGCAGATGACATTCGAGTGATTGCTAATGATTCAAAATTGTCACAACCCTTACAATGGCTTGATAATGATGGAGACGGAACTAATGATGAGTTATTAATGTATGCCAAAGTACCTTCTACCAGTTCAATAGTTTATACTTTAGAAGAAAATAATACAATCGCCCTAGCCGAAAATAAAGTAGCTACTTTTTCTCGTTTTGTCCCAGAACGTACTGATGATTATACTTGGGAAAATGATAAAGTTGCTTTTCGTACTTACGGGCCTGATGCTCAAAAACGTACTGAAGAACACCGAGAAAATGGCACATTGAGTAGCGGAATTGATCTTTGGCTAAAGAGAACTGATAAGCTTATTATCGATAGTTGGTACAAAGGTTATCTAACCAACCCAATGTATTACCATAGTGATCGTGGCGAAGGTTATGATCCTTATCATGTAGGCGGAAGCCGTGGTACTGGAGGAACTGGAATTTGGGAGAAAGACAGTTTACAAGTTTCTAAAAATTTTGTGACGTACAAAACCATAACTACAGGGCCTTTACGAACTGTTTTTGAACTCACTTATAATCCTTACAGTTCCTTCGGAGTTACCGAAACCAAAAGAATTTCATTGGATGTAGGCTCTAATTTTTCAAAGTTTGAAATTAAATACAATTCAAATAAAAAATTACCAAACTATACCGTTGGGATTACTTTACACGATAAAAAAGGAGAAACCGAGGTTTTCAAAGATCACGGTTTCGTTTTGCACCACGAACAAATGGATGGTGTTTATTTAGGTGAAGCATTGGTTTTTCAGCCTAAAAATGTGCAAGATGTAATTGTAAATAAATCGAATACTAAAGACCAAAGCAATCTATTGGTGTTAACAAAACCTACAGGAGAAATTACGTATTTTGCAGGATTTGCTTGGGCAAAAGCAGGTCAGGCTACCAATAGCCAAGAATGGAAAGCGCTTGTTCAGCAACAAACCGAAGTTTTAGCACATCCGCTAAAAGTGACTATTAAATAAAATTTCTAAAAATTGAAATAACTCCTCAGAAGGTGTTTTGAAAATCTGATTTTTGTTATCAATTGATTTTTAAAGCGTATTAAAATTATTGAGGTTTGGAGTATTTTTTTCAAAAAAATAAGTGTAAAATGAACAAATATTTTTTAGCAACAGTTGTAGTGTTTCTTTTGAGTTTAACAGATTTATGGGCTCAAAATAATAATTTTGAAGGTTATTTATTTGCTTATTTCGAGGGCAAAGGTACTGGTGACAAGCAGGAACAATTGCGTTTTGCAGTAAGTCAGGATGCGGTAAATTGGAAAGCATTAAACAATAATAAGCCTATTTTAAATTCTAAAGATATTTCGGCTACTGGCGGAATTAGAGATCCGCATCTTTTACGTGGCGAAAAGGATGGCCAGTTTTATATGGTAGCAACCGATATGTTTACCAAGAAAAACGGTTGGGATAATAATCCAGGAATTGTGATGCTGAAATCGAAGGATTTAATCGATTGGAAATCATCTGTAATTAATCTGGAGAAACAATATCCTAAGAAATTTAAAAATGTAAAATGGGTTTGGGCGCCTCAAACCATTTTTGATCCAGTAGCAAAAAAATATTTAGTGTATTTTACTGTACGTTTTCATCATAATACAAAATTGGATTTCTACAGTGCTTATGCTAATAAAGATTTTACTGGTTTTGAAAAAGAACCAATCCTTATGTATAGTGCCAAAGATGGTGCAATTGATGGAGATATTATCTACAAAGACGGCACGTATCATTTGTTTTATAAAGGAAACACTAAAGATTCAGAAGGGAAAGAAATTAAAAATGGTATTAAGCAAGCAACTAGTAAGACTTTAAAAGGACCTTGGAAAGAAAGTTTCGATTATCTTGATTTTTATGCCGATAAAGAAACTGTTGTAGAAGGATCTTCTGTTTTTAAACTCAATAATTCTGACGAATATATTTTGATGTATGATTTGTATGCAAATGGGAAATACGAATTTCAACGAACAAAAGACTTGTATAATTTTACTAAAGAAACTGAATCGTTTACCAAAGATTTTTCGCCAAGACATGGTAGCGTTATCGGAATAACTAGAGAAGAAGCTCAAAAATTAAATGCCAAATGGGGTGGTGTTCCGCAACCGTTATTGATTAATAAAGACGGACTGTATCATTTCGAAGCCAAAGGAAATCCAATTATAGATTATAAATATACTGCTGATCCAGCTGCCATTGTCGAAGGAAATACTTTGTGGCTTTATACAGGACATGATTTTGCAGGAGGGCAAAAGGGCTATAAAATGAAGGATTGGTGCGTTTTATCAACCCAAGATATGAAAAACTGGACGGAGCACCCAATGCCTTTAGATATCAAAGAATTTACTTGGGCCAAAAGTGGTGATGCCTACGCAGGTCATGTTGAGAAAAAAAACGGAAAGTATTATTGGTATATCAGTACTAATTGGACAGGTATAGGTGTGGCGGTTTCCGATCATCCTCAGGGACCTTTCAAAGACGCATTGGGAAAACCTTTGCTAACCAACAAAGATTGTTTTGCATCAACACATTCTTGGGCTTGTATTGACCCAGCTATATATACTGATGAAAAGGGACAAAGTTGGATCTTTTGGGGGAATAGAGAGTGTTACTATGCCAAGCTCAAAGACAACATGATCGAAATTGATGGTGAAATTAAAAGAATGGAATTTGAAGGTCTTGATTTTACCGAAGCGCCTTGGGTACACAAATACAAAGGAAAATATTATCTGAGTTATGCTACAGGTTTCCCCGAAAAAATAGCTTATGCAATGGCTGATTCTGTAGAGGGGCCTTATGAATATAAAGGAATTTTAAATGAAATTGCTGGAAACAGTAATACCAATCATCAAGCAATTGTTGAATTTAATGGTCAGTCTTATTTCATTTATCATAACGGAGCCATTCAAACCGATGGTGGAAGTTATAGCAGATCAGTTTGCATCGAAAAACTAGAATATAATGCTGATGGTACCATAAAACCAATAATAATGACCACTGAAGGTATTAGAAAATAGCATAAAGAATAAATAAGACTCAAATGAAAACTATACGATTTTGGTTTATACTTTTTATGGTAACACAATTAGCTGTTACTTTAAATGCACAAAATGAAGGAAAAAAAATAAATAAACAACTTTTTGATTTCGGTTGGAAATTTAATCTAGGAGATGCTAATGAGTATTCTGCAACTGGTTTTAATGACAATAGTTGGAGAAAACTCAATTTGCCTCATGATTGGAGCATCGAAGGAAAATCTGAAAAAAATAATCCAAGCGAAGGTGATGGAGGATTTTATCCTATGGGGACAGGATGGTACAGAAAAACTTTCTCGGTTCCAGCTAGTTGGGATAATCAAAAAATAGCCATCTATTTTGAAGGGGTGTATATGAATGCTGAAGTTTTTATAAACGGAAAATCAGTAGGAATTCAGCCTTATGGTTATACTTCTTTTGAGTTTGATTTGACGCCACATATACAATTTGGTAAAGAAAATACCATTGCTGTTAAAGTCGATAATTCACAACAAAAAAACTGTAGATGGTATAGTGGATCTGGGATTTACCGCCATGTTTGGTTGAAAGTCAGGAATCCGTTACACATCAAAACTTGGGGTGTTGCCATTACTACTCCAGAGGTAACAAAGGAAAAAGCTACAGTACAAGTTAAAACCGTAGTTAAAAACGAATCTACTACACCTCAAACATTCTCTTTATCAGCAAATATTAGTAGTCAAAATGGGAAAAAAATTGTTTCCGAATCAAGCCAAATAACGCTTCAACCCAATGAAGAAAAAGAAATTTCTCAAAATGTTTTGGTAAAAAAGCCTTTGCTTTGGTCACCATCAAGTCCAAATTTATATCAAGCTAAAATTGTTGTTTCGAACAAATCGAATGAAGTAGATGTTGTGACTAAGAATTTCGGAATTAGAACAATTGCATTTAGTGCCGAAAATGGTTTTGTATTAAATGGTGAAAAAATGTTGTTAAATGGTGGTTGTGTTCACCATGACAACGGGGCTTTAGGTGCTGCAGCTTATGACCGCGCCGAAGAACGCAAAGTTGAGCTGATGAAAAAAGCTGGTTTTAATGCTTTAAGAACCTCTCATAATCCACCTTCGGAAGCTTTTTTAGATGCCTGTGATCGTTTGGGAATGTTGGTTATTGATGAGGCTTTTGATGGTTGGCGAGAAAAGAAAACCGATTATGATTATGCTTCTATTTTTGACAAATGGTGGAAACATGATGTAGAATCGATGGTGATAAGAGATCGTAATCATCCTTCTATTATCATGTGGAGTATTGGAAATGAAATTATAGAAAGAACAAAACCTGAAGCTGTCGAAACGGCCAAGATGCTTGCGAATGCAGTTCGAGCAATCGATCCAACTCGTCCCGTAACATCAGCTATGACAACCTGGAATCAAGGTTGGGAAATTTTTGATCCCTTAATGGCGGCTCACGATGTGGCAGGTTACAATTACGAATTAAATCGAGCCGAATCAGATCATGCCCGAGTGCCATCTCGAATTATTGTACAAACAGAATCCTATCCAAAAGATGCTTTTGCTAACTGGAATTTAGTTCAAAAACACAGTTACATCATCGGCGATTTTGTTTGGACAGCTATGGATTATTTAGGAGAATCGGGTATTGGACGTTATGTATATCCAGAAGAGCCAAAAGGAGAACATTGGGAAGCAAATCTATATCCTTGGCACGGTGCTTATTGTGGTGATGTAGATTTGATAGGATGGCGTAAACCCATTTCGCATTATCGAAGCATGCTGTACAATAATAATGAGAAATTGTACATGGCTGTTCGAGAACCGAATCCAGATAATGGAGCGATCACATTAACAAGATGGGCGGTTTGGCCAACTTGGGAAAGTTGGAATTGGCCAGGTTATGAAGGGAAAAATATAAATGTTGAAATCTATTCAAAATATCCTAAAGTGAGATTGTATCTGAATGGAAAAGTAATTGGGGATAAAGAAACAACTGTAAAAGAAGAATTTAAAGCTGTATTTTCTATTCCATATACAAGTGGCGAATTAAAAGCTGTAGGAATCGAAAATGGTAAGGAAAAAGAAGCTGTTATTTTAAAAACCGCTAAAAAAGCTTCTGTAATTAAACTTTCAGCAGATAGAAACAAGATAAAAGCCGATGGTCAAGATCTGTCTTATATTCAGGTTGATATTACAGACGAGGATGGAATTTTAGAACCAAATGCAAATAATCAATTAGAATTTAAAGTTTCAGGCCCTGCCGAAATTGTGGGTGTTGATAATGCGAATCTGAAAGATACCGATTTATATATTTCGAACAAAAGAAAAGCATGGAAAGGGAAAGCTTTGGTTATTATTAAGAGTACAAATGAGGTAGGAGAGGTTTCTGTAGAAGTAACAGGGAATGCATTAAAAAAAGCTTCAACAATTATAAAAACAGTGAATTAAGTTGTATAAGATGAAAAATAAAATTGTTTTCCTATTTGTTATAGTAGTAAATTTTTGTTCATTCGGTCAGTCTAATGAATGGCAAAATCCAAGAGTAAATGCTATCAATAGAACGTCCATGCATACCAATTATTTTGCGTATGAAAATTTAGATTTGGCCAAAAAGAATAGCAAAACCGAGTCAAATAATTATATGACCTTAAACGGTTCTTGGAAATTCAATTGGGTAAGAAATGCCAATTCACGCCCTACAGATTTTTGGAAAACTGGTTTTAATGATAAAGGCTGGTCCAATATAGCCGTTCCTGCTCTATGGGAACTCAATGGTTATGGTGATCCTGTTTACGTAAGTGCTGGATATGCATGGAGTAATTTTTTTAAAAATGATCCTCCAAATGTACCTTTAGATGATAATTACGTTGGATCTTATCGACGTGAAATTGTGGTTCCAGCCAATTGGAAAGGGAAAGACATAATTGCTCATTTCGGATCGGTAACCTCTAATATGTATCTATGGGTAAATGGCAAATACGTTGGTTATAGTGAGGATAGTAAATTAGAAGCAGAGTTTGATTTAACTCCTTATTTAAAGCCTGGTCAAAAAAATTTAATTGCCTTTCAAGTATTTCGTTGGTGCGACGGGACGTATTTAGAAGATCAAGATTTTTTTCGTTTTAGTGGTATAGCTCGTGATTGTTTTTTGTATGCTCGCAGTAAAAAAAGAGTTCATGATATTCGAGTAACTACTGATTTAGATGCCGAATACAAAGACGCAGTATTATCTGTAAAACTGGATTTGAAAGGAAGTGGAAATGTGAATCTAAAATTGATAGATGCATCAGGAAACCAAGTAGCTGCTACTACAACTAAAGGAAGCGGAAACACCACTATAAAGGTAACAGCTCCTCAGAAATGGACAGCCGAAACCCCTTATTTATATACATTGTTTACCGAAATGCAAGGCAGTAATGAAATTATTCCTGTAAAAATTGGTTTCCGTAAGATTGAGGCCAAAGGAAATCAGGTTTTGGTCAATGGAAAAGCGGTTTTGTTTAAAGGGGTTAATCGTCATGAAATTGATCCTGATAAAGGATATATTGTTTCTCCTGAAAGAATGTTGCAAGACATACAGCTTATGAAAAAATACAATATCAATGCTGTGCGTACTTGTCATTATCCAGATGATAATTTATGGTACGATTTGTGTGATCAATACGGACTTTATGTTGTGGCCGAAGCAAATGTAGAGTCGCATGGGATGGGGTATAAGGAGCAAACATTAGCCAAGGATCCGGCTTTTGCGCAAGCTCATTTGGAACGTAACCAAAGAAACGTACAACGCAATTTTAATCATACCAGTATTATCTTTTGGTCATTAGGAAATGAAGCTGGATTTGGACCTAATTTTGAAACTTGTTATAAGTGGGTAAAAGCCGAAGATAGTAGCAGACTCTGTCAATACGAACAAGCTCACGGAAATCAGTTTACCGATGTTCTTTGTCCGATGTATGCCAATTATGAGTACATGGAAAAATACGGAAAACGAACGGATACGAACAAACCTCTTATTCAATGCGAATATGCGCATGCTATGGGAAATTCTCAAGGTGGAATCAAAGAGTATTGGGATTTGATACGAAAATATCCAGCTCTACAAGGTGGATTTATTTGGGATTTTGTTGATCAATCGATTCATAAAAAAGGTTTGAATGGAGTAGATATTTACGCTTATGGAGGTGATTTTAACCGATTTGATGGCTCCGATTTTAATTTCTGTGATAACGGATTGTTCAATCCTGACCGTAAACCTAATCCACATTTGTTTGAAGTGGCTTATTATTATCAAAATATCTGGACGACTCCCGTTGATTTGGCAAAAGGTGAAATCAGCGTGTATAACGAAAACTTCTTTACCGATTTGTCTGCCTATTACATGGAATGGGAAGTGTTAGCTAATGGAAAGTCAATCCGAACAGGAAGAATTGATAATTTAGATGTAGCTCCACAAAGTAGCCGTACCATTACATTAGATATTGGGAATACGAGTCAAGATAAAGAGTGGTTGTTAAATATAACCTATCGATTGAAAGAAGCAACAGATTTGCTTTCGGCAAGGGAGGTTGTTGCCAAACAACAATTAATTTTGGTTCCATTCAAAGCGCCATCGTTGGAATTAAAATCAATTGAAAAGACAAATACGATAACAGTTATGCCTAGCATAATTACAAACCAAAGTAATTATTTAGTTATTAATGGAGAAAATTTCACAATTGAATTCAATAAAAAATCAGGGTATTTAAGTAACTATTTAGTCGATGGTGCCGAATTTATTCAAGAGGGCCAAGCGCTTACGCCTAATTTTTGGAGAGCTCCAACAGATAATGACTTTGGAGCAAATCTTCAACGCAAATTTGTTGCTTGGAAAAATCCCGAAATAAAACTTCTTTCTTTAGAATCAAAGATTCAAGATGGATTTGTTGTAGTAAAGGCTGAATATGAGATGAAAGAGCTTTCGTCAAAATTGAGTCTGACTTATACTATCAATAATGAAGGTTCTATAAAGATTTCTCAAAAAATGATTACCGATAAAACGGCAAAAATTTCACCAATGTTCCGTTTTGGGATGCAGTTGCAAATGCCAAAAAAATATGAAACAATCGAATATTATGGGCGTGGCCCTATAGAGAACTACAGCGATCGAAATAATTGTACCGACTTAGGTGTTTATTCTCAAAGTGTCGAAGAACAATTCTATCCTTATATTCGACCACAGGAAACAGGAACAAAAACAGATATTCGTTGGTGGAAACAATTGGATAAAACAGGAAACGGTTTGAAAATTATAGCTGAAGCGCCTTTTTCGGCTTCGGCATTACACTACAGTATAGAATCATTGGATGATGGAGAGGAAAAACAACAACGTCATTCTCCTGAAATAGCAAAAGCAGATTTTACTAATCTAATTATTGATAAAGTGCAAATGGGACTTGGAAGCGTAAACAGCTGGGGAGCTTTGCCATTGGAACAATATATGGTACCTTATGGAGATTATGAGTTTACATTTATACTTTCGCCTTTAAAAAATAGTTATAATTTTTAAAAATAATTTGATGCCTACCAAAGCCATGAATTTAAGTTTGACTAAATTAAAAATAGCATTGTTTTTGCTATTCAGTATATCCGTCTTTTCTCAAGAAAGGGGAACTGAAAATGTGTTTCAAATTGAAAATCCAAATTATGAGCTCAGCCCTTATACTGGAATGACCAAGAAGCACTGGAAAGATGCGGCGTTGTATTTACTTGAGGGGGCTTTTAGTTATGTTCATACTTTGGAAGATCCAATGAAGTTCCCGAAACAAGAAGGGAAAAGTTATCCAAGAAATGAAAATCAAGTGCCAACCGAAAAGTTGGAAGGCCTTTGCAGAACTTTGTTTGTTGCAGCTCCTTTGCTGAAAGAAAATCCCAATTTGGTAATCAATAAAATCAATGTTGCCGATTATTATCGTTATCAAATAGGGAAATTATGTGATCCTTTGAGCCTATCATACATAGTTCCTAGAGCAAAAAACGGTGGCCCAAGTCAGAATTTAGTAGAATTTGGCGCTTTGGCGGTTTCAATGCTTACTAATCCTGAAGTTTTATGGAAACCATTGCCACAAAAACAAAAGGATGATTTAGCCAAAATTATGTTGAGTTATGGTGATGGTCCTACAGTCGATTCGAATTGGAAATTCTTTAATGTTTTTGTTTTGAGTTTTTTCAAAGAACAGGGTTATACTGTCAACGAAAAATTACTGGTTGAATATTTAGAAAAGTCTTTAAAACATTATAGAGGGAATGGGTGGTACAATGATAGTCCGGCCTACGACTATTATAGTATGTGGGCTTTTCAGATGTATGGAGTGATTTGGTCGGAGTATTTTGGAAAGAAACATTATCCTGAAATAGCATCAAAATTTGAAAACAATTTTAATGATTTAAAAAATAATTACCCTAATTTATTCAGTAGAGATGGCGAAATGATTATGTGGGGTAGAAGTATCAGTTATAGAACAGGTGCTATTGTTCCTTTTCCGCTTATGGGTTTTCAAAATGATTCGAATACAAATTTTGGTTGGATGCGCAGAATTTCATCTGGTGTGATAAAACAATTTTTTACCCATCCTGATTTTATGAAAGATAGAGTGCCTACACTAGGTTTTTACGGTGCTTTTGAGCCATCTGTACAAATTTACAGTTGTAGAGGGAGTGTGTATTGGATGGGAAAAGCTTTTTTAGGACTATTAGTACCCGATGATAATCCGTTTTGGACAGCCAAAGAAAATAATGGGGATTGGGATACCAAATTTAAAAAGGATGAGGTGTATAATAAATACCAAGGCGATTCTCAAATTTTAATTACTGATTATCCCAATATTGGTGCTTCCGAAGTGAGAGCTTGGTGTCACGAAAAAGTAAAAGACGATTGGCAAAAATTTAGATCAACAGAAAACTACAATCGCCTTTCTTATAATAGTGCATTTCCTTGGCAGGCCGATGGCGAAAACGGAGAGGTAGCCATGAATTATGTCATAAAAAATAAAGAACAAAAATGGGAGTCTTTTAAATTATATTCTTTCAAGAAATTTGAAAATGATATTTATTTTAGAGATGTTGTTCTGGAAACTGATGAAAATATCAAATTTAGCTTGGCTGATATTCCTTTGGCTAATGGAATCCTGAGAGTGGATAAAAACAATTCAGATAAACCAATAGAAATGCGATTAGGGCATTATGCTTTGCCTAAATTAGATAAAGAAATTACTACGACAACTACAAAAGTTGATGGCTATGAAGTAACAATTATCGATAACGGTAAATACCAATTGGCAATGATTCCTCTTTTGGGTTGGGAACAATCCGAAGTTGTTACTGCCAAGGGATTGCATACTGAAAGCGAAGAAAGTTCGGTTATAGATGTAACGGCCAAATATGATCCTGAAAACAAAAAAAACAGCACATACGCTACTTTAATGCTTTGGAAAGAATCTGGAAAAAAATGGAGTAATAAAGAATTACTTCCTATAAAAAGTATTAAACAAACTAAAGAAGGAGTTAAGGTTGACTTTAGCGATGGAACTTTTAAAGTGATTTAAAATCTTTTTTTTAATTCTTATTCTTGAAATAACTTTAGAAAGCGGTTGTACCTGTGAGTTAAGTATAGCCGCTTTTGTATTTTAAATAAAGTAATGTTGTTAATAATATAATAATTGGTAATTTTTAAAAAAGACAAATAAAAAACCCTAACTATTTGACTAGTTAGGGTTTGTCTTTTGTAGCGAAGACGGGAGTTGAACCCGTGACCTCAGGGTTATGAATCCTGCGCTCTAACCAACTGAGCTACCTCGCCATATTAGGGTCAAATTCTGTCCCCTGAATGCGGGTGCAAATATAAAACAATAATTAGAGTTTGCAAGCAAAAAATGCAAAAAAAAAATTTTTTTGAAAAGGTTTTTTTTTTGGAGTAATAATCTATATATTTCGGAAATTAAAACAATGATTCATGAGTTTAAAAGTGCGTTACGAAATAGAGTTTCCAATAAATTCTTCCCCCCAGTTATTGTATCAATATATTTCGACACCATCAGGTCTTTCTGAATGGTTTGCTGATGATGTTAATTCAAGAGGTGAGTTCTTTACTTTTATTTGGGATGATTCTCAAGAAAAGGCAAGGCTGGCTTCTAAAAAATCTGGTGAGAAGGTAAAATTTAAATGGGTAGATGAGAACAATAAGGATACAGAGTATTTCTTTGAGTTGAATATTTTAGTAGATGAATTGACCAAAGATGTTTCGTTAATGGTTGTCGATTTTGCTAGTAAAGATGAGGTTGAAGAGGCTACTCAGTTGTGGAGTAATCAAATAACAGACCTAAAACATGTTATAGGATCGGTATAGTAATATTGTATATTATAACTTATATTTGCCTGAATTAATTCAGGCTTTTTTTATGATAAATTTTAACGGAACCATTGTGTCAGAAGACACAAATGTATTGGCTCAAAATAGAGGTTTTTTGTTTGGAGATGCAGTTTTTGAAACGGTTAAGATAGTAGATGGTAAAATTCTATTTTTAGAGGATCATTATTTTAGATTAATGTCTTCTATGAGAGTGGTTCGTATGGAAATCCCAATGAATTTTACAATGGAATACCTAGAAGAGCAAATACTTTTGGTGGTTAAAAATAACAATATAGAATCTTCTTCTAGAGCTAGGATTACGGTTTATAGAAATGCTGAGGGGAATTATCTGCCATCGAACAATATTGTTTCTTTTTTGATTAAAGCTGTTAAACTGGATACCAAAGCGTATGGGTTTAATGAAAAGGAGTATGAAGTTGATTTGTTTAAAGATTTTTACATCACCAAACAATTATTATCTTCTATCAAAACAACTAATCGTTTGGTGAATATCACAGGAAGTATTTATGCAAACGAAAATGGATTGGATAATTGTCTTTTGTTAAACGATAATAAAAATGTTGTTGAAGCTTTGCAGGGTAATATTTTTATGGTAAGTGGAAATAAATTGATTACTCCTCCAGTTTCCGAAGGTTGCTTAAATGGAGTGATGCGAAAACAAATTTTAACATTAGCCCAAAAAATAGGAGGTATAGAGGTAGTTGAAGAGATTATTTCACCATTTGATTTGCAAAAAGCAGACGAATTGTTTTTGACAAATGTAATTCTAGGGGTGCAGCCTATAACGAAATATAGGAAAAAGGATTTTTTAGTTAAATTTTCAAAAAGATTGGTTGAAGAACTGAATGTTGCTCTTGGTTTAATTTAGATAGGGATTTTCAGGGGCATTGGACCAAATAAGATATTCACCACCTAATTCCATAATTTGTTCTTTCCAGAAATGAACAGTTGATTTTCCTATTATTTTATTTGCATAATTGTTTTTGGTGATGATCCAAGAGTTGGCTTTCATTTCATCTTCGAGTTGATTTTCGTCCCAACCAGAATATCCTAAGAAAAAACGAATATTTTCTTTTTTGACTTTGCCACTATTGATGAGATCTTTGGTCGATTCAAAATCACCGCCCCAGTAAATGCCGTTGGAAATTTCAATACTATTGGGGATTAGGTCTGGAATGTTGTGAATGAAGTATAAGTTGTCTTGTTCTACTGGTCCACCATTGTAAATCTTGAAATTGGCTTGAATCTCTGGGATTAAATCGTTTATGGTGTATTTTAAGGGCTTGTTTATGATAAAACCAATTGAACCATCTTGATTATGATCGGCTAATAGGATAACAGATCGATTAAATGACAAGTCTCCTATTATTGAGGGTTCAGCAATAAGCAAATATCCTTTTTTTAATTTTTCTGAAATCATAAGGCTATATT
Source organism: Flavobacterium adhaerens (assembly GCF_040045115.1). NCBI lineage: Bacteria > Pseudomonadati > Bacteroidota > Flavobacteriia > Flavobacteriales > Flavobacteriaceae > Flavobacterium > Flavobacterium adhaerens. The sequence goes on from NZ_JBDLZX010000005.1 coordinate 129,115, forward strand.
TTTAATTAAATTTAGTAAAAATTAACCAGAGTAACCAAACTTTTCTAATCTTTATCGTTTAAAGGTAAAAAAAACCTTCCAATTGGAAGGTTTAATTATGTTAAGAAAACTATATTTAGTTTACAGCTCCTTCTAAATCAGCTCCAGCTTTGAATTTTACAACATTCTTAGCAGCGATTTGAATTGTTTTTCCTGTTTGAGGATTTCTTCCGTCTCTTGCAGCTCTTGAAGAAACAGACCAAGATCCAAATCCTACTAAAGATACTTTACCACCTTTTTTCAAAGTACTTCCTACATTTCCTAAAAATGATTCAAGTGCTAATTTTGCAGCTGCTTTTGTGATTCCTGCATCTGCAGCGATAGCGTCGATTAATTCTGATTTGTTCATAATAATTGAATGTTAATTGTTGGTTAAAATAATTGTTAATACAACAAAATTAGCAGTAAATACGGTGTGTGCAAGTGTTTTGTACAAAATTAGCTTCTTTTGTTAATAACTTGTTTTTATTGTTCATAAAGTAAACTAAATTTCTGTAAAAAGCTTACTTAATCCTTGTTTTTGTTGGTGTTAGTGCGCTTTTGCGTTAGCTGAAAATGCAAATCCATTTAACAATTCAGAAATTGTCATTTTCTTTTTACCTGGAAATTGTAAGCAAAGGATTTGAATGTAGCCATCTTTGGTTGCAATTTTTAGTTCTTTTTTAGAACTTATTATGGTGCCAGTATTGTGGTTGTGTGTTTCCAAGAGGGCTTTGGCTTCGTATATTTTTATAGGCCATTCTTCTTCTTTGTCTGTAAAATAACACCAAGCGGCAGGGTACGGACTTAATCCTCTAATTAAGTTGTGTATTTCAGTAGTCGATTTTGTCCAATCAATTTTGCAATTGTCTTTGTTTAATTTATAAGCCGTTTTGATATCTGAGTTGTCATTCTGAATTGTAGTGGTTGCTTTATTGGTTTCGATAAGTTTTAAAGTCTCGATAACCGTACTGCATCCTAAATGCATCAAACGATCGTGTAATTGTCCTGCATTTTCGTTGCTGTCGATTTCGGTTTCAGAACTTAGGATCATGGCTCCAGTATCAATTTTATCATCAATAAAGAATGTGGTTACACCAGTTTTAGTTTCTCCATTAATGATAGCCCAATTTATAGGAGCAGCTCCTCTGTAATTTGGTAATAAGGAAGCATGTAAATTAAAAGTTCCTAATGAAGGCATATCCCAAACTACTTTTGGTAACATTCTAAAAGCAACTACAATTTGCAAATTAGCCTCTAATGATTTTAATTCGGCAAGGAAATCTTCATCTTTTAAATTGGTGGGTTGCAACAGGTGTAAGTTGTTTTTTAAGGTATATTCTTTTACGGCCGAATATTTTATTTTTTGTCCTCTGCCAGCTGGTTTGTCTGCTGCAGTTATTACACCCACTACATTATAATTGTTCTGGATTAGAGTGTCTAGGATTCCAACAGCAAATTCTGGGGTTCCCATAAAAATAATTCTTAATTTTTCCATTCGGTTTTTAAAGTGTATTTGTTATTTTTTTGAATTACTATAAGATTGTTTTCTAACAGTTGTTGTAGGACAAAGATAATGTCGTCTGATGGATTTTTAATCTTGTTTTGAATATCTCTTGAACTCAAATCTTCATTTTGAAGTAATGTTAAAATGGTTTTGGTGAGTGCTCCAAAGTTTTTTTTGTGATTTTTTTGAGTGATACAGTATGAGCAAACGCCACAATTGTTTGGTGTTTTTTCTCCAAAGTATTCCAATAATAGTTTGCTTTTGCAGCTGTTTTTTTGCTGTATGTAGTTTAAAACAGATTCAAGTTGCTCTTTTTTTAGTTTGTTTTGGATTGATAAATATTTGGCCACCTTATTAATTGTCATTTCATCTTCCCGTATTTCATTAAAAATTAAGGAAGCATCATTGTTTTTAGAATGGTAATCAATGATGTCTTTGTCTCTCAATTTGTGTAAAACAGTAAGAACTTCAGCCTCTGAATGTTGAGATTTTTTGGCAATCAAAGGCAAATTGAATGAGGTCTGCATCTCATAAACACCAGGATAAGTTCTGAGAATCGTTAGGATTATTTCTTCGTCATTTGGATTTAAACTGGTGTATCGAATAACTTCTTTAGATTCGATTAAAAATTGTAAAGTGATTTTTTCTGAAAATTCTTGTGACAATGTCAATACTCCCTGGTTGTCAAGAAACTGAATTGCATTGTAAGTTTTTATAGTTGGGAAATTGTATTTGTGACAAAAATGATTCAGGTTAAAAGTATATTCTTCATTTATACCTTCACCATAAGCGATTTGAAAATAATTACATAATTTGATATATACTGTTGTCAAAAAAGCTTTATCTGGCAGAATAGTTATAAATTGACTCTCGGCCTGGATAGCATCTGAAGGACTTGTAAGTAAAATTGCGAATGCTTTTTCTTCATTTCTTCCGGCTCTTCCAGCTTCTTGATAGTAGTTTTCTAGATTCTCAGGAAGGTGAATGTGGATTACAGTTTTAACATTAGGTTTGTCGATCCCCATTCCAAATGCATTTGTAGCAACAATAACCTGGGCTTTTTCTTCCATCCAAAGTTGCATATTTTTATTTTTCTCTCTCAAAGTGAGACCTCCGTGATAATAGGTGGCATTGAAACCTAAGGTTTGAAGTTGAGAAGAAATATCTAAGCAAGATTTTCGATTTCGAACATAAATAATTGAAGGTTGAGGGTTTTTTTTGAGGATTTGTTCAATTCTGTGAAGTTTGTCTTCGACTTCAAAAACCATATAGGCAATATTTTCTCGTGCAAAAGATTTTGCAAATTGAACTGTGGCTTTCATGCCTAGTTCCTGTAAGATGTCTTCTTTTACTCGAGGTGTTGCTGTTGCTGTTAAAGCTAAAAAAGGAATTTTTTGAAAGTGGGTTTTTAAATTCGATATTTTTAAATAGGCAGGTCTAAAATCATGTCCCCACTGCGACACACAATGAGCTTCGTCTATTGTGATTAAATTGATTGGAAGGTTTTTTATGCGATCTAAAATCCAATCCGACTGTAAGCGTTCTGGGGAAATATATAAGAATTTGTAATTTCCAAACTGACAGTTATCAAGCAAATCAATTATCTCGTCTGATTTTATTCCTCCGTTCAAAGCGATTGCTTTAATTCCTCTTTTTTGCAAATTAGCAACTTGGTCTTTCATAAGGGCGACCAAAGGGGAAATAACTAAACATATTCCTTCGTTGATGAGTGCTGGAACTTGAAAACATATTGATTTGCCTCCTCCAGTTGGCATTAGCGCAAAAGTATCATGACCGTTTAAAACGGAGTCGATAATTTCGTCTTGTAAAGGCCTAAATTTTTTGTGTTGCCAATATTTTTGAAGAATTTCTAATGCTGTTGGCATTATTTCAAGTTTAGATTGGTTTTGGTTTGCATTGATAGCTTTCTATCAATTGCTAAATTTTATCTAATATAAAAAGAATTCTGTTATCGATGCTGTCTTTTGGGACTTCAATTAAGTCGTAACCGTAATTGGTATATGTTTTAACAAGGTGTTTGTAGATAGTTTGAGCTTGATCAAAATTTTCGTAACGCTGACTGTCGCTTTCGTAAATTTCTTCCCAAGGAGGTAAAACAAAGATTTTGGAATACTTATAATTGCGACAAGCGTCATCAAAAGATTTTGGGTAATCATCGCCTATGTAATCTAAATAGGCAACCACATCAGGTATTCCGCGGTCTATAAACACCCATTGGTGAGGCTCTTTTTGAGCATTTTGAAATTGCTTGATTCTTCCATCAAGTAGCATTTGGCTAAATAATAAAGGGTCTTCTAGAAACAGTTGTTCGATACCTCTTTTTTGAGCTTCAAGTGTTACTTCACGAGAAATTTCAGGATAACAGCAATATCCTTTTGTGATTAGTTTTTCTATTATAGAACTTTTTCCCGTACCAGGACCGCCAATGATAACAATAATTTCTTTCTGCACTTTTTCTAATTAAGTGGCAAAAGTACTCAAACTTATTGGTTTTTGAAATCATTGGTATTTTAAACATTCAAAAAAAAGTAAAATTGATTTAGAGATGTGCTAGTTCTTTTTTTATGATGTCATCGTTATAGATTCATTTAAATTTTTGTGAATATTGGTGTTGATTGGTAGGATTAAAGTTTTTAATCTTTAATTTTAGAGAGTAATTTAAGAAACGGACAGGTAGTTGTTGTTCGGCTTTTTTTTTGATTTTAATGGTGTTTAGAAATATAGCTATGAGTAAAATTCCAGTTTATTTTATGCCGGGTTTAGCTGCGGGTATAACTATTTTTGAAAGAATAAAACTTCCTGAAGATAGTTTTGAGATGTTTTTTTTGGAATGGGAAATTCCATTAGAAAATGAAACTTTGCAGGAATATGCAAAACGGATGAGTCGAAAAGTGAAACATGAGAATCCAGTTTTGATCGGAGTTTCTTTTGGTGGAATTTTAGTTCAAGAAATGGCTCGTTTTATCGAGGTCGGTAAACTTGTTATTATTTCGAGTGTCAAAACCAATTTGGAGTTTCCAAAGCGAATGGTTTTTGCTAAAAATACAAAGGCGTATAAATTGTTACCCATCAGCTTGGTTCAAAATTTTGAAAATCTAGCTAAATTTTCTTTTGGAGAAAAGATTAATAAAAGATTAGAGTTGTATGAAAAGTTTCTTACCGTGAGAGACGTTCGTTATTTGGATTGGGCAATTGAACAGGTGATTTTGTGGGATAGAACCGTTGTAGATCCTGATGTGATTCACATACACGGAGATGCCGATGATGTTTTTCCGATTAAATATATTAAGGATTGCATCGTGATTCCAAAAGGAACTCACGTTATGATTATTAATAAGTACAGATGGTTAAATGCAAATTTGCCACTTATTATTTTGGGTATATACAAAGATATGTAAAAGGGAGTCAGAGAGTCGGTAATTTATTTTCTTTAATTTGTGGTAAAAGTATTGTTTCTTGACGAAGTGTTTACAAGATTTTCGTTTATGTCTTTGCTAAAATAATTGTAGCTAGCAATAATAGCTTCTTTTATAGGTGTTTTTAATTTGGTTTTGTTTTCGAAATGCTTGATGCTTACAACATTTTTGTTTTCATCAAGAAATATTGAAGTCGGAAAACCTAAAGTGTGTTTTATAGTAGCTACTATTCGAGAATCTTTTGGGTAAAATTCATTGGCATAACAAACTTTTATATCATTACTAAATTTGAAGGCGATTTTTTTTAAATCGCTTTTTTTGTCCCAAAATACAACAATGAATTGCATATCGTTTCTGTGTTCTTTGGCAAGTATATTTAAGGCAGGAATTTCGCCTTTTGGAATTACGCACCATGACGAATAAGTAATGATGAAAACAGGTTTATTGATTCTGTTTATTTTTACATTTTTTTCTTTATAAACCTTAAGAGTGAAGTCGTCAAATTTAGTGCCTACTAATTTTGTTTTTACTAAAGAATCAAAAAGTCTTTTACCTTCTTTAATGTCATTGCTTTCGTAAGCATTATTCGAAGCTTTTTTGTAGGATTTAATATTTTGACGTATTGCATCAGAAAAATACATTATCGTATCTTGACTGTATGAAGAATACAGGTTGAAAAGGAATAAGATAAGTAGTGTTTTTTTCATAAAGTTTTGAAATCAAATAATTTGCCGAAATTATGTAATTATTAACACTTCAAAACCGATTTATCGATTAACAGCGAAAAAATCGGATAAAAGGAATTAAAAATACAAAAAAAAGCGTTCTAAAAAATAATAGAACGCTTTTTTGTATGAAAAATGATATATAAAACTATATTTTTTTCATCTGTTCTTTCATCATTGCGATTTGTTCTTTCAACATATTCTGTTTATCAAGCTTTTTGGCTTCATTCAATAAGTTTGTAGCCTCCAATTTTCTTCTGCGTGTCATAGCAACTCCAGCTAAATTTAATTTAGCAACCGCCAAATCCATATCCATAGATAAGCCAAGCTCAATTGCTTTTTTGAAATATTTTTCAGCCAAATTAATATTGGTTTGTGAATTCATAATACCATGTAGGTAATTGAAATAACCTTGTTGTTTTCGAACTAATGCTGTTTCTGGATTTTTGATTTGAGCCAACCATTTTTGAGCTCCTTCAAAGTCTTGTTTTCTAAGTTTTAAAAAGGCAAGTAAGATAAATTCGTTTTTGAAATATAAAAAAATTGGAATTGCTGATAATAAAATAAGAAAGATTCCGTTACCAATATTGCTTTCAGTAAATTGCCAAATGCCAGTAATTATGATAAGTCCAGCAATAATAAGTTTGATATTTTTATGAAACATAATGTATAATAATTTAGGGTTACAAAGATAGTAAAAGGATTTGAAAATATTTTTTAAAAACTACTTGCTAAAAAAAAAAGTCTTTGTATATTTGCACCCAGTTTTGGAATAACAGTCATCCCAAAATAGAAATAGACATTTAATTAAGATTTTAAACATATAAAGCAATGAGCAAGAGAACGTTTCAACCATCGAAAAGAAAAAGAAGAAATAAACACGGATTTATGGACAGAATGGCTTCTGCGAATGGAAGAAAAGTTCTAGCGCGTAGAAGAGCTAAAGGAAGACATAAATTGACTGTTTCTAGTGAACCTAGACACAAAAAATAATGTTTGTATAAACATACATAAGGCGATTACTTTTTTAGTATCGCCTTTTTTTATACCTTGTCGGTAAAAAATCTTGTAACATTCTAGTTTATAAAGTACTGCGAATGTTTTTTAATAGAAAATAACAACTACTCAATACAAATAAAATGCCTAAAGACACATCAATAAAATCAGTTTTAATAATAGGTTCAGGACCTATTGTTATTGGTCAAGCTTGCGAATTTGATTATGCAGGATCACAATCTGCACGTTCTATTCGTGAAGAAGGAATTGAGGTAATCTTGATTAACTCGAATCCAGCGACAATTATGACCGACCCCTCTATGGCCGATCATATTTACTTAAAACCTTTAACAACAAAATCGATTATTGAAATTCTGAAGGAACATCCACAAATCGATGCTGTTTTGCCAACAATGGGAGGTCAAACTGCATTGAATTTATGTTTGGAAGCTGAAGAAAAAGGAATTTGGCAGGATTTTGGAATAAAATTAATAGGGGTTGATGTAAACGCAATCAATATTACCGAAGACAGAGAGCAGTTCAAACAGCTTTTAGAAAAAATAAATGTACCAACTGCACCTGCAAAAACAGCTACTTCTTATTTAGAAGGGAAAGAAATTGCTCAAGAATTTGGATTCCCATTGGTAATTCGTCCTTCGTTTACACTTGGAGGAACTGGAGCAGCTGTGGTTTACAAAAAAGAAGATTTTGATGAGCTTTTAACTAGAGGTCTTGAAGCTTCGCCAATTCACGAAGTTTTAATAGACAAAGCTTTGATGGGATGGAAAGAGTACGAGTTGGAGCTTTTAAGAGATAAAAATGACAACGTTGTTATTATTTGTTCTATCGAAAATATGGACCCAATGGGAATCCATACTGGAGATTCGATTACAGTTGCGCCAGCCATGACATTATCGGATACCACTTTCCAAAAATTACGTGACTACGCAATTTTAATGATGCGTAGTATAGGGAATTTTGCTGGAGGATGTAACGTACAATTCGCAGTTTCTCCAGACGAAAAAGAAGATATCGTGGCAATCGAAATCAACCCTCGTGTGTCTCGTTCATCTGCATTAGCATCAAAAGCTACTGGTTATCCAATTGCAAAAATCGCTTCTAAATTAGCTTTAGGTTACAACTTAGATGAATTGCAAAACCAAATTACAAAATCAACTTCGGCATTATTTGAACCAACTTTGGATTATGTGATTGTGAAAATCCCTCGTTGGAATTTTGATAAATTTGAAGGTTCTGACAGAACTTTGGGACTTCAGATGAAATCTGTTGGTGAGGTTATGGGAATTGGACGTTCGTTCCAAGAAGCACTTCACAAAGCAACTCAATCTTTAGAAATTAAACGTAATGGTATTGGGGCAGACGGAAAAGGTTACAAAAATTATGAGCAAATTATCGAGAAACTAACTTATGCAAGTTGGGATCGTGTTTTTGTAATTTATGATGCAATCGCAATGGGAATCCCGTTGAGCCGTATTCATGAAATTACTAGAATCGATATGTGGTTCTTAAAACAATACGAGGAACTTTATACTTTAGAAAAAGAAATTTCTAATTATAAAGTGACTGATTTACCAAAAGAACTTTTACTAGAAGCCAAACAAAAAGGTTTTGCAGATAGACAAATTGCGCATATGATGAATTGTCTAGAAAGTGAAGTTCACGCTTTGAGAATGTCTATGAATATTAACCGTGTGTTTAAATTGGTTGATACTTGTGCTGCAGAGTTCAAAGCCAAAACACCTTATTATTATTCAACTTTTGAAGCTGAAATTGAAAAAGCTGACGGTGTACGTTATGTTGACAATGAAAGTATTGTTACCGATAAAAAGAAAATTATTGTTCTAGGTTCTGGACCAAATAGAATTGGTCAAGGAATTGAGTTTGATTACTCTTGTGTACACGGAGTTCTTGCTGCTAAAGAATGTGGTTACGAAACTATCATGATTAACTGTAACCCTGAAACCGTTTCTACCGATTTTGATACCGCTGATAAGTTATACTTTGAACCTGTATTCTGGGAACATATCTACGATATTATCCAACACGAAAAACCAGAAGGAGTTATTGTACAGTTGGGAGGTCAAACCGCTTTGAAATTGGCTGAAAAATTATCTAAATATGGTGTAAAAATCATAGGAACTAGTTTTGACGCACTTGATTTGGCCGAAGATAGAGGTCGATTCTCTGATTTGTTGACAGAATTGCATATTCCTTTCCCTAAATTTGGAATTGCCGAAACAGCCGATGAAGCTTCTGCTTTGGCTGACTCTTTAGATTTTCCATTATTGATTCGTCCTTCTTATGTATTAGGAGGTCAGGGAATGAAAATTGTAATCAACAAAAAAGAACTTGAAGAACACGTTATCAATTTATTGAAACAAATTCCAGGTAATAAATTGCTTTTAGATCACTATTTGGCTGGAGCAATCGAGGCTGAAGCAGATGCGATTTGCGATGCTGATGGTAATGTTTACATCATCGGAATAATGGAGCACATTGAGCCTTGTGGAGTACACTCTGGGGATAGTAATGCTACTTTGCCTCCTTTTAACTTAGGTGAATTTGTGATGCAACAAATCAAAGATCATACCCACAAAATTGCGAAAGCATTAAAAACGGTTGGTTTGATTAATATTCAGTTTGCTATAAAAGACGATACGGTTTATATCATCGAGGCTAACCCTAGAGCTTCTAGAACTGTACCGTTTATTGCAAAAGCTTACGGAGAGCCTTATGTAAACTATGCTACCAAAGTAATGTTAGGGCACAGTAAAGTAACCGATTTTGATTTCAACCCGCAGTTGAATGGATACGCTATTAAGCAGCCAGTATTCTCTTTCAGTAAATTCCCGAATGTGAACAAAGCATTAGGGCCAGAGATGAAATCGACAGGAGAAAGTATCTTGTTTATCGATGACTTAAAAGACGATCAATTCTACGAATTGTACTCCAGAAGAAAAATGTATTTGAGTAAATAAGCTCAAGTCTTTAGATATGAAAAGAGGCTGTTTAGACAGCCTCTTTTTTGTTGTTGTAATGTAGTTAAAAACAGTTGGTGATTTCTGATTTATTTTTTAAAGAAGGATTCTGCATTTTTGTAAAAAATCTTTTTTTTTCTGGGTTTGATTCAAGAAAGTTAGTTTGTTGACATTGTCAATTATTGGTTTGATAGGGCCATTGTCTGATCCAAACATAATCCTGTCCTCGAATCCAGAATCGATAAGTCTTTTCATAATGTAATGAAAGTCTGATTCTGAGAAAATATAAGGATTGTTTAGCGCAGAAATATCCATGTAAACATTGTTGTAGTATTTCATAATAGCAATGGTGTCGTCTAGGAAAGGAGCACCAGCATGCATTATCCATATTTTTAATTTTGGAAATTTTTGCAATGTTTCCTCTAATAAAATAGGACTACCTAAACTAACTTTGAAATTTGGAGCTCCATGGTCTGGTCCCGCTAAACCAAAATGGATTCCCACAGGGATTTCATATTTTTTAGCTAAGGCATAATAGGGATGCATTTTCGGATCAGAAGGCGAGATTCCGTAATATTGAGTTAAGACCTCACCAAGAAATTGTATTTTGTTTTCCTTCATTAAATTTTCAACCCAATTGATGTCGGGAAAATCACTCTGATTGTCAAAACAATTTTGAGAGCTGTATGGAACTTTGCCTTCAGGGCACGGCAACATCAAACCGTGTAAAATTCCAAATTTTTCATTCTCCTTATACTTTTGTTGCAAATTCCAGGAAGTGCTCACTGCCACTTTGTAAACCCCGTTTGAGGACAAATTGACTAACTGATTACTTGGCTCTTTGTCTCCATGAATATGGACATCAAAAATTTTTTGAGCCATTAGATGATTTATAAATGATAAAAGTAAAACTAGTGTCCAAATTGTTTTTTTCATACCAATGGTTTTAGTATTGCAGGTAACATCAGCCAGTAAAAAAAAGCTCAGTTTGCTTTCTTCAAATATAAGGAAAGAACATTTTGCGTGTGATTCTTGAAGAATGACAAACTTGATGCTGATTTTTGAGTTTAACTTTTTCTCATAAAATCAAAAGCGCCTTTTCTGAGTTCTATTCCATGCTCTAGATAAGCTTTCATGCAGGCGAGAAAATTGGCCCAGCCTTCGGTGTTGCCCAGTGCCCATTTTAAGTTGTTTTCGTTGAATTCTTTTTCACTTTCAGAAACTTTTACCACAGTGCTTTGGTCGGGTTGTGCTTCCAGAAAGATGCTTACAATGGTTTCATTGTCCCAAACAAAAGAAACCAATTTGTTGTTTTCGGTTTGAATGTCTTTTATCGGAAAACGTTCTGGGAATTCTGGGAATTTCCACGATAGTTCTGCGCCAGTTTCCAATCGGCCAGTGCTTTCAGATATAAAATAGTGAGTCATTTTGTCGGGATTGACGATGCCTTCAAAAACTTCTTCAATGGGCTTTTGAATTTGAATTGTTGCTTTTGCGGATAGTTTCATCATTTTTATTTTTTGTTGATTGTAAAATGTTTAATATAATTTTTGTAGAGACGGGTTTCAAACCCGTCTGTACAGTAAAAATTCAAATCCGTCTGTACAGTAAAAATTCAAATCCGTCTGTACAGGGAAAATCAAGATGCTGTTATTATTTCTTTTTCAGTTTTTGTTTGAAAAAATCGATAGTTCGTGTCCAGGATAGCGTTGCGGCAGCCTCGTCGTATCGAGGTGTTGAGTTATTATGAAAACCGTGATTGACTTTGGGGTAATTATAGACGGTATATTCGACTTTGTTCTTTTGGAGAATGGCCTCATAAGCTAGCCAGCCCTCGTTGACACGAGTGTCTAACTCAGCGTAATGTAGAAGCAATGGAGTTTTTATCATTTCGGCTTCTGCGGTAGTGGGTTGCCCTCCATAATAAGGTACTGCCGCTGGTAATGTTGGGATTTTCACCGCCATCATATTCGAAATCCAACCTCCGAAACAAAATCCGACTACGCCTACATAACCATTGCAATCGGGGTGGGTTATGAGGTATTGGTAAGCGGCAATAAAGTCTTCGAGCATCTCTTCACGTGATCGCTTTTTTTGGAGTTCCCTGCCAGCATCGTCATTACCAGGATATCCGCCAAGAGGGGTGAGAGCATCGGGAGCTAGGGTGATAAAGCCTTCTACGGCGGCTCTTCGTCCCACATCTTCGATATAAGGATTAAGGCCACGGTTTTCGTGTACGACAATGATTCCAGGTAACTTTTTTTTGCCTTTGACTGGTTGCGACAAAAGTCCTTTGATGGTACCGCCTCCTTTTGGGGATTGATAGGTAATATAATCTGATTTTAGTCTCGGATCATCAGGTTTTATGGTGATTGAATCGATATAGTTTGGGGTTATAAAACTAAGAAGCGACGGTACAGTGAGACTTCCGATGGCAAATAGCGATAATTTTTCGATAAACTGTCTTCGCTCGATTTTGTTATGGGCATAATCATCATAAAGGTCAAAAACTTCTTGACTAATGTCTTCTTTGGTTAGTTTTTTCATGGCTTTTCTTGTTTGAATCAACTAATTTAGGAAAAAAATGATTGAATTTATGTGGAAAAACGAGCTGGAACTGTCTATCTAAATTATGACAATTTGGTTTAGTTTTTAATCACTTTGAATGTTTTTTTAGTATTTCCATAAATAACAATTGCAGTATAAGTTCCAGGGGACAGATTATTGTCTATGGTGATATTTTGATTGGTATAAAAAGCATTACTAGAAAAACAAACACTACCTTTCATATCTATTATTTTTAGTTGAATGGGGTCTTTTTTGGCTGATCTTATTTGGATTTTAGTTTCGTTTGTAAATGGGTTTGGATAGAAAAACATTTTGTTGTTTTCTAGAGTTGTGTTAGGAATTCCGAGCGTACTTTCGTCAATGGCATCTATATAATTGAAGTTGAATTTTGATTTGTAATGAATTTTGATATAGTTCTCACCTTCGGGTAAAATTATACCACTAACGATTTTGTCAGTGTAAGATTGTAAATCACCAGTGGCGTCAAAAGTTTCATCTGTTTTTACGATAACCCCATTAACACTAATGTCGAATTTGCCAGCATCTAGCGAAGCAACTCTAAAGGTAAGCTGATAGGAAGCATTTTTGGAAACCTGTATCATATATTCGCCCCAATCACCAGGATCAACAAAGCAAACGTTCTGAACTGTACCTCCATCGGTAGTATTTTGTAAACCAGTTCCTCGTCTGCGATAGTGTTTGTTGGCGGTAATTCGGCCAGGAACATTCATTTTTTTGGAGGTGTAAGGAACATTCAAATAAGCAGTGCCTATTGGTTTTATTGTCCCGCTTGCAGCACCCAGTAATTGTCCTTCTAACATATCAGTCCAATCGGCAGGAACTCTACAAGTAAACCATGAATAGCGATAAATATCGGGATCGTTTTCAAATGACGTGACAACTTCTTTCATAAAATTAGTCTTGTCTGTTGCCGATTGTATTACTCTGTTTGCAAATTCGGTTACCCAAATAGGGCGATTGTATTTTTTTAATAAGCCAGTAACCCCAATCACAGAGCCTGCTGTATCATCATAAGTATGAAAAGCAATATAGTCAACCTTACAAGTTGGACAAAGACTAAAAAACTCATCATGCCAAGCAATTGGACTTTGATATCCTCCGTAATTGGAAGGACCATTGTAAGCTGGTGAAGCACTTACAATTTCTAATCCTTTTGCGGCCGCTATTTTTTCGATATTGGCCCAAGCATTTACGGCTTCTTGCGGAGTCAATCTAGCACCGTCATTAAAATTAGGCTCATTAAAAGCTAATAAATATTTGGTATTAGGTTTTATTGTAGCGATAAATGCATCTGGATTGTCTATTTTGCCCCAAGCCATAGGGACAAATTCTACTCCCATGCTTTCATAATCCGCACTTACGGTAACTTCAGGTGCAACAGACCAATTGTACCACCAAGAAATTCCAGATTTTAGAGCATTCATATCGGCAACGCTATGTTTACCATAAGCAACTCCTCTTTTAGGACTTACTTGTGCGTGACTGTTAAAACAAAATAAGGAGTAGATAAATGCAATGATGTAAAGCGTAATTTTTAGCATACTATAATTAATGTATTAATAAAAGAGTATTTCAAAAATACTTTAAAGAGTACTTACTTAGGAGGTTAAAAATCACATCAAAAACACATCAAGTTAGGTTTTGAGGTCAATTGAAAGTTTTTTTTGAATTTTAACCAAACAAAGTCTTTAAAAAGAAATCTATGCCTAAAACTGAAAACATTTCTTTACTTTTGTGCCAACCAAATTATAAGTTATGTACAAGATTTTTATTCGCCCACTACTTTTTTGCTTCGATCCAGAAGATGTGCATTATTTTACTTTTTCTTTTATCCGAATAGTTTCAAAAATCCCAGGGGTATCTTCTTTGATTCGATTTATTTACCAGGTAAATGATAAAAGATTAGAAACTGAGGTGTTTGGGTTGAAGTTTAAAAATCCGGTTGGATTAGCCGCAGGTTTTGATAAAAATGCTGTTTTATATACACAACTTTCTAATTTTGGATTTGGTTCTATCGAAATAGGTACGCTAACGCCAAAGGGACAACCAGGTAATGATAAAAATCGCTTGTTTCGTTTAAAAGAGGATTCTGCTATTATTAACAGAATGGGGTTTAATAATGATGGTGTTCTTGATGCTGTTGAACGTTTGAAAAAAAATAAAGGAGTATTGATTGGAGGGAATATCGGAAAAAATAAACTTACTTTAAATGAAGATGCTACCGCTGATTATGAAATTTGTTTTGATGCTTTATTCGATTATGTGGATTATTTTGTGGTAAATGTAAGTTCACCCAATACACCAAATCTTAGAGCATTGCAAGAAAAAGAGCCTCTAACAGCATTATTACAGACTTTGCAAAACAAGAATTTGGCAATGCCAAAATCAAAACCCATATTGCTTAAAATTGCTCCAGACCTTACCGATGAACAACTGTTAGATATCATTGATATTGTAAAAGATACTAAAATTGCAGGTGTTATCGCAACGAATACGACCATTTCTAGAAGTGGATTAAAATCTTTAAATCAAACTGAAACAGGAGGATTGTCAGGAAAACCTTTGACTTCCAGATCTACTGAGGTGATTCGTTTTTTATCTGAAAAAAGCAATAAAGCTTTCCCAATTATAGGTGTAGGGGGAATACATTCTGCCCAAGATGCTCTCGATAAATTAGAAGCAGGAGCAAGTTTATTACAATTATATACTGGTTTTATTTACGAAGGCCCTGCATTAATCAAAAAAATAAACAAAGCTATTTTGGCCAAAAAATAAGCCGATATTTTTTCTTTCTTTATAACACAAAACCTTTTTTATATATTTGATAGTTATGGAGGGTATAAAAATTATCGAATGTCCAAGAGATGCAATGCAAGGTATCAAAGCCTTTATTCCGACAGAGAAAAAGGTTTCTTACATACAGTCTTTATTGCGTGTAGGTTTTGATACAATTGATTTTGGTAGTTTTGTGTCGGCAAAAGCAATTCCGCAAATGCAAGATACTGCCGAAGTGTTAGCACAACTTGATTTGTCTAAAACACGAAGTAAATTGTTGGCAATTATTGCTAATGTTCAAGGAGCAGTTTTGGCTTCTCAGCACTCGGCTATTCAATATTTAGGTTTTCCTTTTTCAATTTCCGAGAATTTTCAAATGCGCAATACGCATAAAACAATTGCAGAATCTCTGGTTACCCTTGAAGAAATTTTAAATATTGCCGATAAGACCAATAAAAAAACGGTAGCATATCTTTCTATGGGATTTGGAAACCCTTACGGAGATCCTTGGAATGTCGAAATAGTGGCGCATTGGACTGAAAAATTGGCAGGAATGGGAGTCGAAATTTTATCACTTTCTGATACCGTTGGGAGTTCTACACCAGAAGTAATCGAATATTTATTTTCTCATTTAATTCCGCAATATCCTAATATCGAGTTTGGAGCCCATCTTCATACAACTCCTAATAAATGGTTAGAGAAAATAGATGCTGCTTATAAAAGTGGTTGTCGTCGTTTTGATGGTGCCATTCAAGGTTTTGGAGGATGCCCAATGGCTACCGATAGTTTGACTGGGAATATGCCAACAGAGAAATTGTTGTCTTACTTTACAGTTCAGAAAGAGAATACGAATTGTAGTCCAATGAGTTTTGAAAGTGCCTATAACGAAGCTTCAAAATTATTTAAAGCTTTTCATTGATTAAGAAGTCATATTTAATATTCAATAGACATTTCGTTTCTTTTTTTTTGCTATTTTAGTTTCAAAGTACTGCCTTGAGTACCTTGTAAACTCAATCTTACATTATGGAATTCCCTTGTTTTAAAAGAATATTTTTAATCACGACTGTAATCTGTTGTTTTTTTTCCTGTTCGAGTGATTTAGATTTTGAGCAAGCAAAAGATTTGAAAATTCAACCAGTATTTACAACCAATCTTGCTTATCAAAAAAAAGAGGCTACTGATTTTATTTCAAGTGGAACCGAAAATCCTATTGCGATCTATACAGCAGATGTTGATTTTCTAGAGAGCTCATTTATAGAAGAAGATTTGGTTAAAGCCGAATTGTATTTTAGAATAAAAAATACCGTCCCGAGAGCATTCACTTATGATGTTACTTTTTTTGATGTATCCAATACTCCAATTTACAATTTGAGAATAAATGTTCCTGCTTATGATGGAACTGAAGCTTTTGTAGAAAGAACAGAGACTTTCACCGAAGCTAATGTTGATATTATAAAAAATACGACTACTATGATGTTTTCATCCTTGATGCATTCGGGGACACCTATAACCATTGCAACACCAGGAAGGATAGAATTGAGTTCAAGTGCAACAGTTTATTTTGAAATCGAATGAAAAAAACCATTGTACTTTTAAGCCTCTTTATAGTGACTTTTTCTTTTTCTCAAAATAGAGAAATCCTATATAATTTTACACCTCAACCTCAAAGTTTATTAGTTAATCCTGGATCGGATGTAAAATTTAAATGGTTCGTTGGTGTGCCATTACTGTCGGGAATATCTGCAAATGTAGGTTCTACTGGTTTTGATGTTTATAGCTTATTTGCCGATAATGATATTGATTTTACGACCAAAGTTAAAAATGTCATAGCGACTACCAATAGTAATGATTATGTAACCGCAAATCAACAACTCGAAATATTTACAGCAGGATTTAGAGTAGGAGGCGAAGAGAACAAGTCGTATGTTTCTTTCGGGATGTATCAAGAATTTGATTCCTTTATTTATATCCCAACTGATTTGGCTGTTTTGTCTTTGTATGGAAATAATGACTATATAGGTAAATCTTTTAATTTGGGAGATTTGAGTGTGAAAACCGAACTGCTTTCTGTTTTTCATGTAGGATTCAACAAACAAGTAAACCAAAAGTTGATACTTGGTGCTCGCGGAAAAATTTACTCAAGTGTTTTCAATGGTAGATCTACTAATAATTCAGGTTATTTTGTCACCACTCAAGGCAATGATTTGATTTACAATCAGTCTATAAAATCAAATCTGCAATTGGATACTTCGGGAATTTCCAAATATTTAGATGAAGATTATGAGGGAGATGTTGCAAGTGATATGATTGATGATGCTGTTGATGGTGCTTTTTTAGGAGGAAATTTAGGTCTAGGTTTGGATTTGGGACTTACTTATTATCCAAAACGAAATATGCAAATAACAGCCAGTTTGGTTGATATAGGATTTGTAAATCACTCTAAAGATGTTGAAAGTTTTACATTAAAAGGCGATTATGAATTTAGAGGAGTAATCGATGAATTTAATTCGGATGGTACTGTGAAGGATGCGTATCACGATTTTAGAGAAGCTATTCCGTTGGATACTCTTTATCGTAAATATACAACACAACGTCCTCTAAAATTTTATTCATCTTTTCAATATTCTTTCGAAGAAGAAAGACCAACAGAATGTGATTGTGCAACCGATCAAGAATCTTGGTATCGAAATGCAGTTGGGATCCAACTATTCGGAATGAGTACACCAAGAGAACCTCTATTGGCACTAACAGCTTATTATAGACGAAGAATTTTAGAAAACCTTCAAATGAAAGCGACTTATACCATTGATTCGTATTCGGCCAAAAATTTAGGTTTAGGACTTACAACAAAAATAGGGATGTTTAATTTCTACGCATTAGCCGATAATCTGTTGTCGCTAGGAGATGTTTCCAAAGCTAATGCACTTTCATTTCAAATAGGAATCAATATTATTTCGGGAGGAAGTAATTAGGTCGAAAAGTGGTGATTTTTTTTCGTATTAAATTTTATTAAATATCCTTAAGGTAAATAAAAAAAAGTAATAAAAGAGGTTTTTAGCTTAGAATTGCTTACATTTGCACGCAATTCAACTAGAAATTGCAACATGATAGCACACAACTCCAAGATTATCGGCGAAGGTTTAACTTACGATGATGTATTATTAGTCCCTAATTACTCAAATGTGCTTCCTCGCGAAGTGAGTATCAAATCCAAGTTTTCAAAAAATATTACGCTTAATGTTCCTATTGTATCTGCTGCTATGGATACCGTAACCGAAAGCTCTATGGCAATAGCAATGGCGCAAGAAGGTGGAATAGGTGTTTTACATAAAAACATGACCATCGAACAACAAGCAGCCAAAGTTCGTAAAGTAAAACGTGCTGAGTCTGGGATGATTATAGATCCAGTAACCTTACCATTAACTTCTACAGTTTCAGATGCCAAAATGGCAATGAGAGAATATGGCATTGGAGGAATTCCTATTGTTGATGAAAATAAAATATTAAAAGGTATTGTAACCAATAGAGATTTACGTTTTGAAAAAAATGGATCAAGACCTATTGTTGAAATAATGACTAGAGAAAATCTAGTAACAGTAGCCGAAGGAACTTCATTAGAACAAGCTGAGGTCGTGTTACAAGGTCATAAAATTGAGAAATTACCTGTAATTAATGCTAAAAACGAGTTGGTTGGATTAATCACGTTTAGAGATATAACCAAGTTGACACAAAAACCAAATGCCAACAAAGATCAGTTTGGTCGTTTGCGAGTAGCTGCTGCTTTAGGAGTAACAGCTGATGCAGTAGAAAGAGCTTCGGCATTGGTAAAAGCTGGAGTAGATGCTGTAATCATAGATACTGCTCACGGTCATACTCAAGGAGTGGTAGAAGTATTGAAAGCGGTAAAAGCTAAATTCCCTAATTTAGATGTAATTGTTGGTAATATTGCCACACCAGAAGCTGCAAAATATTTAGTTGAAAGCGGTGCCGACGGTGTTAAAGTTGGTATTGGTCCTGGTTCTATTTGTACCACAAGAGTTGTTGCAGGAGTTGGATTTCCACAATTTTCAGCCGTTTTAGAAGTAGCTGCTGCAATCAAAGGTTCTGGTGTTCCAGTAATTGCGGATGGTGGTATTCGTTATACAGGCGATATTCCTAAAGCCATTGCTGCAGGAGCAGATTGTGTGATGCTAGGATCATTATTGGCAGGAACAAAGGAATCTCCAGGAGAAACAATTATTTTCGAGGGAAGAAAATTTAAATCTTACAGAGGAATGGGATCTGTTGAGGCGATGCAAGAAGGATCAAAAGACCGTTACTTCCAAGATGTTGAAGATGATGTCAAGAAATTGGTACCAGAAGGAATCGTTGGACGCGTGCCTTACAAAGGAGAACTAAACGAGAGTATGCAACAATTTATAGGTGGACTTCGTGCTGGTATGGGGTATTGCGGTTCTAAGGATATTGCAACTTTGCAGGAAACAGGTCGTTTTGTTCGTATTACAGCAAGTGGTATCAATGAGAGTCATCCTCATGATGTTACCATCACAAAAGAAGCTCCAAATTATTCTAGATAATTAGCAGTTTGATAAATAGAGAAAAAGAGGCTGTCTAAAAAGTCTTAAAAAAGTAAAAATCCCGAAAATTTTCGGGATTTTTTTATGTTTATACCTTCGGTTTAATAGTCAAAAATAGTTGGTAAAAAGGCTGTAAAGCATTATGGAATATGATGTTTTCGAAAGTTTATTGAAATTCGTTTCAATAAACTTTTTATTTATGCAAAACTCAAAAAAATAATATCTTGAGGTTCTAGGATAAGCAAGTTAAAAATAGACTTTAAGTCGCTATCCAGCAATAGTTCATTTTCCTGAAGATATTTTTTAATAGTACTGTCCAGTAAAAGATAAATTTGAAAAAAATCAAATCCAATTTTAAAGCATCAATAAATGCTGTTTTCATCAAAATTGACGAAGAAACAATTATATCAAATAGCTGCTTAAAAATCAAAATTATTCACAAACGAAAGGAGTTGCCCTTTAAGCAACCTCTTTTTTGTATTTCTTAATTGCTATCGGATTAAACTAAAATGGCCTTTAATGATTTTATCGTTTTCTATTTGTATCGAAAACCAATAATCATCTGCTGGTAATTCCTTTCCGTTAAAAGTGCCATTCCAACCATTTCCTGCTGGGTTTAATTGTTTTAATAATTTGCCATAACGATCAAATATGGCTATCATGGATACAGACAAAGTGTCTAAGTTTTGTATTTCCCATGTATCATTGAATCCATCATTATTTGGGGTGAAAAAGCGAGGATAATCCAATACAAATACTTTATAGGAAGTCGAGGTATTACAGCCATTTTTATCTCTGGCCGTTGCCCAGTATGTTCCAGCTTCTAATCCTCTGAAAACAGGACTGTCTTGGTAGGTGTTTCCGTCTAATGAAAATTCGTAATCCCCATTACCAGTATAGGATATGGTTATTGTATTATCATTTCCTGCAAAACTATTGACTTTCACATCTGTAATTGTTGCATTTTCAGATGAAATTACATTGAACTCTTTGGTTTTTTCGCAACCATTTGAATTGGTTACTATTACTGAATGATCTCCAGGGGCAGTAATAGTTGTTGTATTGTCTGTATCTCCATTATTCCACAGATAACTGGTGTAACCACTATCAACTGTTAAAGTAGCACTTGATCCATTACACAAAAAAGCATTTTCTTTTTCGAAATTTGCTGGATCGAAAACGTTTATGATTAGGGTTTCGGGTATAATTTTATAACAGTCAGAATTGTTTACAATTCGAGCATAAATAGTTTGTTGATTTGGAGTTGTGTTGGTGAATAGATTTGGTAATACATTTTGTTGAACGATGGCATCATTCATCGTTGCGTAATATTCTACAATTAAACCTGATGGTAGCCCATTTAGAATTTGTGGTGTAACTTTAGTAGTCAAATCAAATTGGGTAATTCCGTCTTGTAAAGCATCGGTGTCACAACTCTCAATAGGAGATTGCACAGCTACCACATTGTTGGAGACTGCCAAATTTACTGTAGCATAATTTACACAACCAAATTCATTACTAACTCGAGCATAAAGAGTTTGAGTTGCGCTTGTATTTGTGAATGCGTTTGGGGTTGAAATCGGATTGATTTTACCCTGAGCATTTGCCAATGAGGTGTGATAGATTACAGTTAAATTTGAATTATTGTTTTTGATAATATTATCTATTTTGGTTAAATCAAAAAGAGTTATTCCGTCACCATCATCATCACATTGGTACAAAGTTGCGTTGTTTAGAACAATTTGAGGAGCGTATTCTATTTTTATTTCATCCTCAGCTCTACAAGTCGAAGGATATAAAATGACTTTTACTTTATAAGTTCCAGCATTCGTAACGGTTAGTGATGAGTTGGTTTCGCCTGGTAATGGTGTTGTAGAACCATCTTTGTACCACTCATATGTGTAGGTAGAAGATAGGTTTGTGTCTATGGTATAACTTTCACCAAAACATAAAGGATTGTTGGTGGCTGTAGTACGATCTGGCCCTAAGTCCATTTTTGAAGAAAAACTTCCAGCTTCAAGGAAAATAGCAGAATCAAAATATTGTTCTTTATCATCAGCAATTACTAGTTTAATATGATACTTTTTTCCAGCAACTACATCGCTTTGAGCGTTTAATTTAATAGTTTGAGCGCTAAAGTTTATAGGGCTTGCGGGGGTGTTAAAACCATTAAAATACGATTCGTTTATAGCAGGACAACCAGAATGTGTGATACCATAATAGTCTGTGTAAGAGTTGGTAAGTAAGTGAACGTTTTGAGAAGAAACAGGTATGGAAGTTCCAGGAAGTACGGCTAAATTTTTATAATCTTCTGTGCTTCCGGCTTCTTTGATTAAAAATGCAAAACCATCTGAATATTCGCAAGGAAAGTAATACTGATATTCATTTGAAGCAAAAATATAATTAAAACTGATAAAGTTGGTCAGCGGAACAAAGTCAAATTCAAGCACAGTAGCATTTGTACTAGTTATACCTAAAGCCTTATCTAAATCGGGATCTCCTCCCCATAAATAATTTCCGCCACCAGATTGATCGCTAACATAAGGACCTACGGCGTTTTGGCTACTAGCAGTACTTAAGATAACTCCGTCTTTGAACGGGAAATTACTAGTTCCCGCATTGAAGTACCCGTAGCTTCTTTGCCCTTGTGTATAATTGTCCCCACTTGCAAAAGTGTTTTCTGTAGTGGCACAACTACTGTTGACCAAAACATTTTCGACCAATTCTTGTGCAGTTTTGTTATCTTCAATGGTGATGTACTGAGCCGAAACGATTGACGATATTGATAAAAAAAATAAGAGTATAATAGATTTTGTTGTAGTCATCTTACAAATATACTATAAATCTCTAGTTTTTAAAATCTTATAGGATAGGACTAAGAATATTGTTGTCCAGCACAAAACGATTACAATATCAGAGAAATGAACACTATAGTCTTTTATGTTTTCAACACCAATTTGATTGCCAATTGTTTTTGCCAAATTGGTTCTTGTAGCTGGTTCTACTATCAAATTGGCCATAGATTCTAATGGGAAAAATTGTGTGATATAATCAGCTGTTTTGCCTTCTGGAAATACACGAAAGTTCAAAATCCCTTTAGCAATTGCTTCTATAATATTCCAAACCAAAAGAAAACCTAGAGCAAATGCTGATCTTTTAACTAAAATTCCCAAGAATAGGCAAAAGGAAAAAAAACCAATTAGCTTTACAAAAAAAGCAATTAGATATTCTAAATCCGAAAATACAATACCGAGT
Source organism: Flavobacterium adhaerens (assembly GCF_040045115.1). Classification (NCBI taxonomy): domain Bacteria; kingdom Pseudomonadati; phylum Bacteroidota; class Flavobacteriia; order Flavobacteriales; family Flavobacteriaceae; genus Flavobacterium; species Flavobacterium adhaerens. The sequence continues at coordinate 151,993 of NZ_JBDLZX010000005.1, forward strand.
TCTGTATAAGAAGAAAAGCTGTATCCTAAAATTAAGGTCATTATAAAGACAAAAATTGTAGAACAAATTGCAAATAAAACGATGGTTACAAATTTAGAGAGAATGAATTCTTTTTTGCTCAAGCCATCGATCAGATTTTGTTTTAAAGTGCCATAACTATATTCGTTGGCCATCATTGAAACTATAATAATAGCCAAAAATAGTTTAGCTATTGCGGCAACGTAAGTGTTAAAATGCCAAATGTAAGGGAAGTTAAAAATTCCCATTTCGGCAATTTGAAATTTAAATGCTCCGAATTCAAATTTAATGGAGGCAATCAAAGCAATAAAGGAAAGGAGTATAAAATATGTTAGTGTTAATACCCGACTGGCTTTGTTTAGCCATATTTTTTGCAATTCTATAGAGAGTAATCTTTTCATATTTGATTCGTTAGTCTTTGATCCAAATTATAGCGTAAGTAGTTATTCGATTTTGCGATAGTAAGAATGGTTTATTGCTTTTTGGTTAATTCTAAAAATTGTTCTTCAAGACTATTTTTACGTTTAACTAAATGACTAAGACAAATACTGTTGTCAAACAAAAATTGATTTAAATCTTTTGATTCTAATTTGTCTTTTAAATAAACCAAAACTTTGTTATCGGCCTTTGTAACTTTGTCTATAGCAGGGTGACTTTGCAAAACGTTAATTAATTTGATAGAATCATCAGCTTGTAGTTCAAAGAAACCTTCGTTTGCCGAAACCCCATCAACTGGCCCTGAATAGAGAACTTCGCCTTTACTTAATACTAAAACATGTGAACAAACTTTCTCGACTTCGTCTAATAAATGTGATGCCAATAGAATTGTTGTGCCTTGAGCAGCAATTTTTTTTATAATATCTCTAATTTGATGAATTCCCTGGGGGTCTAGGCCGTTTGTTGGTTCGTCTAGAATTAAGATTTCAGGATCATTTAATAGGGCAGAAGCTATTGCTAAGCGTTGTTTCATTCCTAATGAAAAGGTATTAAACTTACTGTTTTTTCTGTCCTTCAACCCAACCAATTCTAATTTTTCGTCTATTTTAGAATAATTAATGTTCTTTATTTTGCAAACTAATTTTAAGTTTTGGGTGGCCGTCATATACGGATAAAAATTTGGCCTCTCGATTATGGCGCCCACTTTTTTTAAGGCTTCATGAGTTTGCAAATTACCGCCAAACCATATGTATTCGCCCGATGTTTTGTTGACTACATTAAGGACTATTCCTAAAGTGGTTGATTTTCCACTTCCATTAGGCCCTAAAATTCCATAGACATTTCCTTTTTCTATTTCTAGTGAAATGTCCTTTAAGGCTTGAAGACTACCGTAACGTTTGCTAAGGTTGTGTATTGAAAGGATTGTTTCCAAAATATATCGTTTTTTGTATAGGACGAATTTGCTTGTTTTTTGTTACTCTTATTGTTAATTTTTTATGTCAATACATTGAAGCAGATGATTTTTGTTGGGTTTTTATAATTTTAATAAAGTCTTGATCTTGAATAAACAGGGCTTTTGATGTAAATTTGTAGAAAATGTATTTAAAATGAATGACGAACCTTTGATGTTTTTTAAGAAACCGTGTTACCCTATTAATAGTGCTCTTTTAAATTATTTGGAACGATTTGATTTGGTGTCAAAAGAACCAGTAGTTTATGATGATCTTTTGAGGTTTGTAGGTTCTATTAGTGTATTTGATAAGAAAGGTCAAGATACTTTGTGGGTTAGAGTCTATTACAATGATTTTGAACGCGAGGAGATAGATCTAACTTTAAAAAAAGTATATTCCTTATTATATTCTGATGGGAATACCGATATTTTGCAATACCTAAATGTAGATGCAATAGACTATTGTACTTTTGGAAATTCGAAACCATTTCGAATAAAAGTGCGAAATATTTTGAATGATAATTATACTCATTTTTATATCAAAAAAGCAGATTCCTCTAGGATTTATGGATTGGAATTAGAACATTTATTATCGCCATACAAAATTAATTTCTTGGTGTTTAAAGATACTTTGATTGAAGAGCATATTACAGGGATACCAGGAGATGTTTTTATGAAAACCTTTTTGCCAAGATGTACCGAAACAGAAAAAGCACAAATTGCCAAAGAGTTTGTGAAGTTTAACGAGCGATGTATGATTCGATTATTGGGAGATATGCGATCGTATAATTATGTAGTTATCCCAATTCACGATTTTGATCAAATTGTTTTCAAAATTCGCCCAATTGATTTTGATCAGCAATGTTTTGAAGGCAATTTTAAAGTATATCGCCCTCAATTTTTCAAAGAGAACTATCCAATGATTAAAATTGTAAAGGAAAAACTCCAAGACAGATCGATAGAGCAGTACAAAAATGAAGAGCGCTCGGCTTTAGCCAAAAGAATCAATACAGCCGAAAATAGGATAAAGATTCTAATGAAAATTATGAGTAATGATCATATTTCGAATGAGGAAAATCTCGCTCAGCTGAAACTAGAATTATATCGTTATACAAACGATATGAATTTTAAAAATGCAAAATCCATGGGAAGTGTTCTAAATGCCGCTTTCGAATTTGTTACACGAAATTTTAATAACGTCAATGTATTCAAACCAGGATTTTAGTTTTATAAAGAACCTAAATTTTTCCTGTTGAAGTGCTTGAATAAAGTCTCATTTATTTCTTTTAACTCAGGAGTTAAAAATGTTTTTTTGTCTTGTAAATCATTTGTCAATTCCATATGGCAAACTGTGCATTTGAATTCTTTAAAATGATTTGTTACATTTCTGACAGTCACTATTTTATGTCCAAAAAAGGAACAAGATGTTTTTTTATCGGTAAATTTCGATATGAATTGTAAAAAGCTCATAGTGTGGTATTTAAAAATTCAAAACAAACATATATCAAAATGTTTTATACGTCAAATAAATCCGATGAAATACATGTTTTTGTTTTAAAAATAAGTTAATTATTACAATTTAGTTGTTTTTTGGGTTCAATTTAGTTGCAAAAAAAATCCTCAACTGTCTGGACAATTGAGGATTGTAGAATTGTTGTAGAAAAAAGTCTATGATTTTTGTTCTTTGTTGAAGTAAACCAGGTAATAGTACATTTGTTTTTCTTCGTCCCATCCTTTTTCTACAAATTTTTCAGCACTGTCAGGATTGATAAAATCCATTTTGATTTGAATGTTTGTGTCAAGGTTAATTACATTTTTGATAGACTTTCTTGCATCACTTACTGCTGCATTAGCAATTGGGAATGAGGTTATATCCTCGATACTGTATTTGTCTCCTTTGTCTTGTTTGTAATTTTTAAACTCTGGGATTAAATCAGGATTATCAATTACTTCATTTAAGAAATTGCTTTCTTCGAATTGATCGTTCTTTGCAAAGTAATTTACAGAACGATTCATAAACATTACTTCTTCTTTTTTGTCCTCAGCAGGGAAAACCACATCTTTGGCAAAGTTTTGACAGAATTTCAAATATTTTTTGGTAATGAAGTTTTCGTCTTCAAAAGCATCAACCGATAAAAAGTGTTCCAACCAGTATCTAGCGTCATAACGATTACTGTCAACAGATAAGATTTTGTAACCTTCTTCTTTTTTGTAATTAAAAATAAGACAACCTTTGTCTAATTTATTCAAACTTACACCGTGTTGTAAAATCATTTCCAACTGAGTTCCTTTTTCTTCAAACTGTAAAAAATCGGATTGGATTTCGCTTTTGAAAACTCCAATAGCATCAACTACATTGTTGTCAATACTTAAATTAGTTAGGTAAGTTACATATACTTCACCGTTTTTGATATGTGGATGATTGGATTGTTCAAAAAGATGTTTGGTTATTTTTTTGGAAACATCGTGCAAATTGCTTGGATTGGTAAAAATCTCAGTTGCATATTTGTACATCTCGTTATAGTCCAAATCTACTTCGTGAGAAAACTGAAAATAGTTTTCCTCTTTTTCTTTAAATGATTTAAAGAAAAATTCTTTCATCAACGGTACAATTTCGTCATTTAATTTAAAAGGTTCTTCTGATAAAAAAAGAGGCTCGTTGCGACTCATGTTTCCAACACGATGTATGGATAATGTTTCGATGTGGGTGTTGTATAAGTTGATCATATTTTTTTTTTTATTTTTAGATAAAAGAAGCAAGATAAAAGATAAAAGTAATCGTTTATTTAATTCCTTCTGTCTTTAATCTTGCTACTGATTTTCTATGTCTTTTTTGTAAAAGCTTAAGCTTAAATTTGTTCTATTTTAATTCCAATTTTCCTCAAAACCGTAATCTTCAAAGCTATCATCTCCTTCAAACATATCAAGGTCATCTTCGTCTAGATCGTCTTCAAATTCTCCATAAATGTCATCGTGCATACTATCTGCTTCAAAGTTTTTTTCTAAAGCTTCAGCAGGCATTTCGCCATGCGAAAATAAAGTTTCGGGATAGGTTGCTCCCACATGTTCCTCTTCAATAGCAGCAAGTTCCACAAGGAAAGTCCACATATTAATAAAGTCGTAAACATATATGATTTTGGTATTTTCCTGGTCTAAAATATCGGATAACTTGTAATCACTCATTATTCGTTGTTCACCCGGTACATCTCCAGTGTCAAAAAGTGAAATCTCATCTTCTTGGTTCCAGGTTTCATCACAAGTGTAAAAAGAGGCTACTTCCATTCCGTCAAAACCAAATGAATTAAAAATAGCATTGTGTAAATCTTCTAAAGTGTCTTCAGCAAGTATTGCTATGTCTCTAAAAATGTCTTCCTCGGCATCTAGAATAACTCTGAATTTATAAACCATAATCGTTGTTTTTATTGAAAGGACAAATGTAAAGTTAAATTTTAGATTTCATATGCTGATGTTTATTGTTTTTTTCTTGCGCATATGCAATTCATACAAGTACAATTGTTACTGAATTGAATGTGTGAATTCAAATTCATTTCAATTGTTTTGTAGCAGTGAGGCGAAAAAGAGGGAATTTTTTATTTAAGTCTAATAGATTTTGAAATTCTTTTACGAATCTTATGGTATCTTTTGTGAGTTGGGTAATATCTATTAGGAGTCATGTTGTTAAAAATTATAGCAACAGTTAATAAAATCATTACGCCAACAAATACAGGAGATAGCATGTACCAGTATCCTAAATCTTTAATTTTTTCAGAACCCATGATTGCAATAAGAGCAGTTGCGCCTCCTGGTGGGTGCAGGGTTTTGGTTATTTGCATCATAATGGTTGCAAATGAAACAGCCAGCGGAGCTGCGATCCAAAGAATATCGGGTGCAAGTTTTTGAACCGTCACGCCAACAAATGCAGAAACCAAATGTCCTCCAACTAAGTTTCGAGGTTGGGAAAAAGGGCTTTGGATGATGCCATAAATTAGGACACTAGATGCTCCAAAAGAGCCAATAAGATAAACAGCATCATTGCCTTTGAAATGAATAGATTGTATGTAAGCCAGAATTGCAATACCCACAAAAGATCCTAAAAATGACCAAAAATGCTCTTTCGAATCGACTAAAGTTTCTCTGTAAAGGATGTATTTTGTTTTGCGATATCCTCTTTTTATTTTTTGAACTGGCATGTTTTTATTTTGTGAAACTTGGTGAATATGAATAAACGGTATAAGGGTAAAGCATTTTTGCAGTATATTTTGAAATCAAACTAACGACAAGAATAGGTGCAAACAATGTATAATCGTTGATTAAACCACAAACCAAAAAGATAGCTGTAAAAGGCGCATGAATGCTGGCACTCAGAACCGCTGCCATGCCAATAATCATAAAATTTAGAGGGATTACTTGGGTATTGAAGTAGGTGTTTAGAACCGATGAAACCAGTAATCCTAAAAAAGCACCTATAAATAGACTTGGAGCAAATACACCTCCATCTCCTCCAGAAACCAAAGTAATCGAAGTTACAATTGGTTTTAGAATCAAAATTCCAATAAAGGTATAAGTTAAAGTTGTGGTCAAGGGCAATTGATTTGAATTGCCAAAAATTGTTTTTATCGAATGGTATCCTTCGCCGTATAATTGAGGAAAAATAAATAAGGATACGCTCAAAACAATCGATCCAATTATTATTTTGTAATAATGTTTCTCAATTTTTGCAAATTGTGATTTGAAAAATAATACACAACGCGTAAGATAAACTGAGTTCATCCCAGCTAAAATTCCTAAGAGAATAAAATACGGAATGGCTTTTAGATGCCAAGTTGTAATGGTTACATTAAATAATGATTCCTCTTTCAAAATAGAAAGCAATCCAAAAGCGATAGAAACTGCAATTACTGTAGATACTACATAAGCTCGTGTTACTTTTCTTGAAATTACTTCGATAGCAAATAAAATTCCTGCTATTGGACTGCTGAATAAAGCTGTAATTCCTGCCGCAACACCAGCACATATTAATTCGGTTTTGTATTTGCGGAATACATTTTCTTTTTGATGTGCTACTGAACCAATGGTTGCTGTGGCCACAACAGTAGAAATTTCAATTCCTGTTGATCCTCCAAAAATTACGGTAAGTAATCCGTTTATGAAATGAGATGGAATCTTGTAAGTTGGTAAATTTTTTGATGGGGATTGAGTACTTTCAAAAACTTCCTTGATGCCTTTGTTTTCTTTTTTCTTAAAGAGATATTGTCTTAAAAAATAAATTACAGATAATCCAAACACAGGAAAAATGATGTAATAAATGGGGTTTAATGATACTTCTCGTATAAAAATACTTTCATAGTGTTCTGTTGCCTTTTTTAATAATATTCCTAAGAACGATGACAGAAAACCAATTAAAACTGAAACTATTATTAATTTTCGAAGGATAATAAATTGATGATTTTTTTTGATTTTCGCCGTTTTGTTCATCAGAAGTAATTTTGTAAAAGCTATTTTTTTTGCAAAATTATGAAAAACAAAAGAAAACCTGCGTTTTCGCAGTAAATTTTACATTTTTTTTTACTATTGAAACATTCAGAATGATTGATTTAGTTTTAATATTGAATGCTAAAATTCTCAAAAAAAGATTTGTTGCTCGTAAAACTCAATTGGGGTATCGTCAGGATCAGCCATAAAGAAAAACTGTTTTCGGGTAAATTCATCTACTCTAATTTCTTCGGCAATACACCCTTTGTTTATGATGTAGTCTCTTGTCTCTTGAATGTTATTTACTTCAAAAGCCAAATGTCTTAATCCTGCTGCTTCGGGTCTGGATAAACGTTTAGGAGGGTTTGGAAACGAAAATAATTCGATTATGTAGTTTCCATTTAATGCTAAATCAAGTTTGTAAGATTGTCTTTCTTCGCGATAAACTTCTTGGATTACTGTAAGTCCTAAAATTGATGTGTAAAAATGTTTTGATTTTTCATAATCAGAACAAAGAATGGCAATGTGATGTATTTTGTTTAAGGAGATCATTGAGAAGGGGATGACTTTAATAAATAAAATTTAGAATTTTGTTTTGGCAATTTTATCGTGCAGTTTGGTAATTTCCTGCAAAGCCGCCGATGAATACCAAGGTGTCAATTCGGCTTCTAATAAATTGGCTTGTATGGCTGGGTCGGTGGCAACCAGTTTTTGGGCTTCTTCGATGGTTGTTACGTTAAAAATATAAATACCTCTATAGTTTCGGTCGTTTTTCATAAAAGGACCAGCAACAGCTAGTTTTCCTTCTTGTGCCAGTTTGTTTATGTTGGCCATGTGCCCCGCAAAAAGCTTTTGGGTTTCTTCTTTTGAAGTTGTTGTGTTACTACCTGATTTTAATAGGCAAAACACATATTGTTTCATTCCATATTCATCGGCACCCAAAGAATTAGCCATTTTTTCATCGTATTGGGTAGCAGTTTCTTGAGCAAAACAGGTAATACTCGCAAACAGGAATAAAACTAGGATTAGTAATTTTTTCATAAGGATATGTTTAAATGATTACGCAAGTAGCTTTTTTAAGATAACAATTTGTCCCAAATGATAAATATCGTGCTGAATTATTCCGTGAATATGCTCATAATAAGAGTGACCATTGTTAGTGTATATTTTTTCTAAATCACTGTCTTCTAATTTTTCAAAGTACGAATTCCATAATTCTTGTGTTTTTGCCAAACTTTGGAGAGACTGTTCCCATGCCGCTTCGGATGGATCTAAAATTGGAACAAAATAATTGTGTTCTGGAGTTGTGATGGTTTCGCCTTGCATACGCCTTAGAATATTTCGTCTCCATTGTATTAAGTGGTTTACAATTTCCCAAATCGTATTCAGTTTAGGATTTGTTTTTCGATAGGCTTGCTCTGCCGTTATATCTTTTAAGGTGTTGACCAAAGTAACTTCGAGCCAAGGATTTCCATTGTAAATGGACTGGTATAGGTTCAGAATTCTTTTGCGCTCAGACATAATGTGATTTTTTGAAGTTATAACTTAAAAGCTAAGTTACGAATAAGAAATTTACAACTCATCCATGATTTTCAACAATTGGGTTTTTAAATATTTTTTAACTAAAACGGTCAAAATACATTTGCTACATCAAAATCAACCACAATGAAAACTAAATTATTTTTTGCACTTGCATCTTTATTTATAACTACTTGCTTATTTGCGCAAAACACTATTTCAGGGAAAGTGATCGATAAAAAAGGCAAACCTATTTCTGGTGCTAATATTTATATTGATGGCACCTATGATGGAGCTACAAGTTCTGAATCAGGAGAATTTTCTTTTGAAACTGCTGAAAAAGGAAATCAATTTTTGGTAGTAAGTTTAGTAGCTTTTAATACTTATAGACAAGAAATAGAGGTGGCAAATTTTAATAACCAAACCATTAAACTTACCGAAAACATTAATGCGCTTGATGCGGTCGTTATTACTGCTGGAACATTAGAGGCTGGGAGCAAGGCGAGAGTTTCGGTTCTAAAACCACTGGATATTGTTACCACAGCTGGTTCGGCTGGAAACATTGTTGCGGCATTACAAACTTTGCCAGGAACACAAACCGTTGGGGAAGACGGAAGGTTGTTTGTGCGTGGAGGTGAAGCAAGCGAAACTCAAACTTTTGTTGATGGAATTCGAGTGCCCCAACCCTATGGTGCTACTACTAATAATGTTCCAACAAGAAGCCGTTTTTCGCCTTTTTTGTTTAGTGGAATTGCTTTCTCGACAGGAGGTTACTCGGCGGAATATGGGGAGGCTTTGTCTAGTGTTTTGCTTTTGAATACTGAGGATGAAGCCGATCACAATAAAACCGATATGGGTTTTATGACGGTTGGTTTGAGTTTAGGAAACACTCAAAAATGGGACAAAAGTTCTTTGAGTGTCAATATGATGTATGCGAATTTGGCTCCTTATCAAGCCGTAATTCCTCAAAACATAGAGTGGAACAATCCCTACCAATCTCTTGGAGGCGAAGCGGTTTATCGTTATAAATTTAATAACGGAGTGTTTAAATTCTACGCTGCTTTTGATTCGGAAAAATTCGATTTGAATCAGAAGAATATCAATTTCGAAAACCCAATCAGAACCGATTTAAACAATAATAATTTCTATTTAAATTCTTCTTACAAAGGAAATTTTGGAACAGGTTGGCAATTGACCACAGGATTGAGTTATGGGTATAGCAAAAACTTAACAAAGTATGACGTTAACCGTATTGATGCCGAGGAAAATGCGATGCAGCTTAAACTAAAATTGAGAAAGAATGTAACTGATTATTTTAAATTGTCATTTGGGGAAGATTATTTTATGACCAAATACAATGAGGGGTTTGATACTAATAGCTCAATTAGTGTAACGAATGGATATGATTCTAATATTGCGGCACTATATACCGAAGCTGATGTTTTGTTTTCTAAAGATTTAGCTCTGAAAGTAGGGTTGAGGTATTCGAACAATAGCTTATTAAACGAAAATAATATTGCACCGAGAGCTTCATTGGCTTACAAAATTTCAAAAAACAGTCAACTATCATTTGCTTACGGAAATTTTACTCAAACGCCAATTGTGGATTACATCAAATATTCAAAATACCATCAGTTCGAAAGCGAAAAAGCCCAGCATTATATATTAAATTATCAATTCACAAAACCAGGTCAGATTTTAAGAGCCGATCTTTATTATAAAAAATACGACAATTTGGTTCAGTACGATACTAAAGAATTGCAATACAATTCAGTCTTTAATAATAATGGTTCGGGTTATGCCAAAGGTTTAGAATTGTACTGGAGAGATAGTAATTTGTACAAGAATTTCGAATATTGGATTTCCTATTCCTATATCGATTCAGAAAGAAAGTACAAGAATTATCCAACCATGGCTACACCAAGTTTTATTGCGGATCATACGTTGTCAGTAGTAACAAAATATTTTGTAGAAGATTGGAAATCGATGATAGGGTTGACAAATAGTTTTAGTACTGGAAGGCCTTATAATGATCCCAATAAGACGCAATTTATGAGCGAAAAAACCAGAACTTATAACAGTTTGAGCTTGAGTTGGGCTTATTTATTGACAACTCAAAAGATTCTTTATTTTTCGGTTTCAAATATTTTAGGGAATCAAAATATTTTTGGATACGATTATGCTCGAAATCCAGATGCCAACGGTATTTACCAAAGACAAGCCATTGTACCAACTGCAGATAGATTTTTCTTTGTTGGTTTCTTTTGGACCATCAGTCAAAACAAAAATGAAAATCAGTTGAAGAATTTGTAAACTCTGCAATTCATCATCAAAAATCAACAATTCAGTAGTATTTAGTTTTTAAAAAATAAAGAGCAATTTACTTTTGAGATATAAATTGAGTTTCAATCATTAATAAAAGGGCTTAGTGCCAAATAAATCAAAAAAATAACTAATCAATAAAAACTAGAAATCATGACAAAAATTATCACAGCAATCGTTTTATTTATCTGTAGTTTATTATCTGCACAAACACAATTTGAAAAAGGAATGACAAAAGCTGGAGAGCTTTGGAAGGAAGGAAAAACAGACGAAGCTTCGGCTATGTACGAAAGAATCGCATCGGCAGAAAAAAGTAGCTGGTTGCCTAACTATTATGTTGCTTTGGTGAATACAACCACTTCTTTTTCGGAAAAAGATAAAACAAAAGCGTCTTTGTTATTAAATAAAGCTCAGGATGTTCTTGATGAAGAAATGATAAAAGACCAGGAGAATTCAGAGTTGTATGTAATGCAAGCGTTGATTTATACTGCTTGGGTGGTTCAAGATCCAATGACAAACGGTCAAAAATATTCGGCAAAAGTAATGGAGGCTTATGCTAAAGCTAAAGCATTAAACCCTAACAATCCTAGAGCTGTTTTTGGAGAAGCTGATTATCAATTGGGTGGTGCAAAATGGACAGGTGCAGATACTAAACCATTATGTGAACAAATTAATAAATCTATAGAACTTTTTGGTACTTTTAAACCAGAAACACCTATGTCGCCAAATTGGGGATTAGAAAGAGCTCTTGAAGTCCAAAAAACTTGTAAATAAAATAATCTTGACTATAAAAGTATGATAACAGTAAACCCATATTTGTATTTTAATGGTAATTGTGAAGAAGCTTTTAATTTTTATAAATTGATTTTTGAAACGGAGTTTATGTATATCGGACGCTATAAGGATGTACCACAAAAGGATAGAGATATTTTTCGTGAAAACGACAATAAAATCATGCATGTTTCGCTCCCAATTAGCAAGCAAATGACATTGATGGGATCTGATAATGTTGCTGTTTTTAAAGATGGTTTGGTAAATAATAAATTCTCATTATCAATAAATACCGATAAAAAGGAGGAAGCTGATGAGTTGTTTAAAAAGCTTTCAAGTGGGGGCAAGATAAAAATGGCTATGAATGAAACATTCTGGGGTTCTTACTACGGAATTGTTGAAGATAAATTTGGAATACATTGGAAGATTAGCTTTGAATTGAATTAGAAATAAAGAAGTTATATAAGCTATTATAAAAATTAAGTTTTTATCTTTCCTGAAAAGAATGTTAAAATGAAAGAATATAAAAATTCATTTGAAGATTTGAGAAAAGGCACTATGACCTATTTTAAGGTTTCTATGGTCTTTACAGTAATATTTTCAGCTTTTTTAGGAGATGATTTAAATGTCAAAAATGTACTGCTAACGTTTGTTTTAAGTTGTTTTTATTCCTTCGGATTGGGTTTTGGTAATGGCTATCTCAATATGCTTTTGGATAAAAAATGGGATTGGCTAGAACAGACAAATATAAGGGTGTATTATGGTGTTTTGGTTACCGTTTTATACACTATTCCAGTGGTTTTGGGAATTAATTATTTCATTTTTATTTTCTTGAAAAAAATGTCTATAGATGAGTTTTTTAGCCAAAACATGATATGGACACATCTTTTTTACATCATTTTATCGCTTGGAGTTTCTGCTTTTATGCAAGCCAGAAGCTTTATGATAAAATGGAAGCTTGCCTCAAAAAAAGAAGTCACACAACAGCGAATTATAGCGGGTACTGCCAATGCTAAATTTGAAACTTTAAAAAATCAAATCGATCCTCATTTTCTTTTTAATAGCCTTAACGTTCTTAGCTCATTGATAGAAGAAAACCCAGATAATGCTCAACGATTTACTACTTCTTTGTCCAAAATATATCGGTATGTTTTAGAACAAAAAGACAAAGAGTTAGTTTCAGTTGCCGAGGAATTGTCTTTTGCGAAAACCTACATGAACTTGTTGAAAATGCGATTCGAGAACAGTTTGTTTTATGAATTGCCCGAAACAATTCCTAATCCAGATGCCAAAGTGGTTCCGCTTTCTTTACAATTGCTTTTAGAGAATACGGTAAAACATAATGTGGTAAGTGAACAAAAACCATTGCACATCAGAATATTTATGGAAGGTGATTATTTGGCTATTCAAAATGATTTACAGAAGAAAGAAGTGTTGCAGTCTAGACAAGGTGTGGGGTTGCAAAATATCGTAGATCGGTACGGAATTATTACCGACAGGATGGTCGTGATTGAAGAGAATCTACAAACTTTTACAGTCAAAATACCCGTTTTAACAAAGCAAATTATGGTCATGGATACTGCTTCAAAATACAGTGAAAAAAGTGCTTATTTCAGAGCCAAAAAAAGAGTAGATGAACTCAAAGGATTTTATGGGAATTTATTTTCATACTGTTGTGTGGTGCCTTTTTTGGTTTTTATCAACTTGAGATTTTCTCCCGGATTTCACTGGTTTTGGTTTTCGGCAGTAGGTTGGGGATTTGGTTTATTAATGCACGCTCTAAAAATATTTGGATATTCTTCCAATTGGGAAGAGCGTAAAATACAAGAAATATTAAATAAAGAAGATGCTAAACGCAATTGGAAATAGTTATGGAACAAAATTTTGATGAAAAAGAGCGCTATCGTAAAGCGAGTCAAAAAGTAAAAGAGCTAAAAGAGTTTTATACTCATGTAATTTCTTATTTGGTTATTAATATTGCTTTGCTAGTGCTTAATTTGGTTACTTCTCCAATGTATTTATGGTCGCTATGGTCAATAGTTTGTTGGGGAGTGGGACTTGTTTTCCACGGATTAAAAACGTTTGATTATTTTCCTTTTTTCAGTAAAGAATGGGAACAGAGAAAAATCAATGAATTCATGGAGAAAGAAAAAAATACAAAGTGGAAGTAAATAAATTACTGCTATGGAAAGATTACAACAAACATTTGATCATACATCGAATCATGAAATTCCATTTGCTGAACGTTACGAAATGGCTTTTAAAAGAGTAAAAAGAGTTAGCGCATTTTACAATCATCTAATAATTTACATTTTTATAAGCATCGTAACAATAATAGCCAATGCTAATATTGATTTGTTTAAGCAAGGAATAATAGGAGATCCATGGTACAATTGGCGTACCTATTCTACAGCTTTGTTTTGGGGGATAATTGTGTTGGTACATGGGATTTTTATTTTTGGTCAAAATCTGCTTTTTGGATTGGATTGGGAAGAAAGAAAAATAAAAGAAATTCTAGAGAAAGATAAGAATAAACAAGTTTGGAAATAGTGATGGAAAATTTTGAAACTGAGGAAGAACGCTATGCTAGAGCCAAAGCTAGAGTCGCAGAAATAAAACGATTTTACCATAAGGTAAAATCGTTTTTAGTAATCAGTGTTATTTTGATAACCGTAAATCTAGTGACTTCTCCTAATCGCTTGTGGTTTTATTGGCCAGTATTTTGGTTGGGAGCAATTTTGGCTTATAAAGGTCTAAAAACCTTTGGTTATTTCCCTTTTTTGAACAAAGAATGGGAACAAAAAAAATTGAATGAGTTTTTAGAAGAAGAAAAAAATAAAAAACAGAAATGGGACTGATTTAATTTTAAATAAAATGGGAAAATTTAAAAGACACTTGAAGGAGTTGTATGGTGAGCAATACGAATTAGACGATGATTATCATATAGCGTATAAAAAAGTACAAAGAATCAAAGGATTTTATATTCATTTGATGGTTTACGTCTTGGTGAATGCTTTTATAATTTGTGGTAATCTTAATTGGTCAGATTTTGGGAAAGCAGAATTTTGGAATTTTTGGAATTTTTCAACTCTCTTTTTTTGGGGAATAGGTTTGTTCGGACATTGGGTTTCTGCTTTTGGACGTACTATTTTTTTTAGCTCCGATTGGGAAGAAAGAAAAATTAAACAATTCATGAAAGAAGAGGAAAGAAAAAAATGGGAGTGAAATAGTATTCAGTATTCGGTCTTTAGACTTAAATCTTAAATCTTAAATCTTGTTCTTAATATAATCATCAACAATTTTAGTCAGACTTAAATCTTTAAACAATCTTTTAAATTTTAAATAACTTTTCAATGACAACAATAATTATTGAAGACGAAAAACCAGCTGCAAGGTTGTTGCAACGTAAACTCGAAAAACAGAATATCGAAGTGGGAGTGATGCTTCATTCTGTAGAAGAAGCTTTGAATTGGTTTTCTCAAAATGAACATCCCGATTTGATATTTTTAGACATCCAATTATCCGATGGATTGTCCTTCGAGATCTTCGAAACTATAGATATAAAAAGCGCTATAATTTTTACTACTGCTTATGATGAATATGCATTAAAAGCATTCAAATTAAATAGTATTGATTATCTCTTAAAACCCATCGATGAAGACGATTTGGAAACGGCTATTTTGAAATTTAAAAGCCGATTTGAGTCTGTAAATTTTGTAGGAAATAAATCGATGCAATTAGACTTCGAGCAAATCAAAAAGATGCTTATAAACCCTTTTGAAAAAACATACAAAAAACGCTTTACCGTAAAAATAGGACAACATCTTAAAGTGATTTCTATTGATGAGGTCGAATGCTTTTTTAGTGAAAACAAAGGAACCTATATTCATACTTTTGATAATAGGGATTATTTAATAGATACAACTCTCGAGCTTTTAGAGCAAGAAATTGATCCAACTGCATTTTATAGAATCAGTAGAAAATTTATCATTTCTCTGAAAGCGATAAAGGAAATTTCGGTGTACAGCAATTCCAGATTGAAGATTATTTTGCCAACTTTTAGAGACGATGAGGTAGTTGTGAGTCGAGAAAAAGTCTCAGATTTTAAAAATTGGATCGGTTAAATTTTAATTATTTTTACGGTTTAAGTAGTTTTACTTAATGCACTGGTAATTAATTTCATAACTATTCAATATAGAGAATATCTATAGTGGTTTTTTGACTGTTTTTAGGTATTTTTAGCTCTTTTTTGGGATAAAAATCAGAATTTTAAATTTTGAAAACATGAAGTTGATATCACTTCTTTAAGAGTTGTTTTAGTAAAATAATGAGCTGATAAATTTCAATTTTTTATCAGCTCATTTTTGTTTTGAGACCTCACTTTCTACTTCTGTTTCTTCCTTTTAATCTTAATTGGGTGAAATTGTATTGAAGTAATAAATAATCAAAAATTATTATTTTTTCAATATTTAATAGTTTTTATCTACAAATAATTTTTTGTTAATTTTGATTTCAATACAAACTGAAGATTGTAAATTAGATCAATTAATTAAAATAAATCAATCAGTATGAAACGTCTTTCGGTCTTGTTTTTTGTACTTTTTTTTTCGTACCAAATAGATGCTCAAAATGTAAGAATTTTTGAAAATTACACAACGTTAGAAAAAGAAATTTTGAGTGATAAAAACACAATTTATGTAGTCAATTTTTGGGCTACTTGGTGTGCTCCTTGTGTAAAAGAATTGCCTCATTTTGAAAATTTAAATTCACAAAATAGGAAGGTAAAAGTAGTGCTTGTAAGCTTGGATTTTAAGAAACAATATGAGTCAACTTTATTGCCTTTTTTGAAACGAAAAAACATTCAATCTGAAGTCGTTTTGCTAACCGATAAAGATTATAATAGTTGGCTTCCTTTGGTCGATAAAGATTGGTCAGGATCTATTCCGGCAACTTTGATTCTTAAAGATGGAAAGAAAGTTTTTGCCGAAAGAAGTTTTTCTAGCGATCAAGAACTGGATGAATTTGTAAACAATAATATTAACTAAATCTCACAATAATTATGAAAAAAATGTTTTCTTGTTTAGCATTGGTTGCTGTTTTTTTTCTTTCAGCTTTTACAACTAATGTTCCAACGCCATACAAAATTGGTGATAAAGCCACGGATTTTAAATTAAAATCTGTTGATGGTAGAATGTATAGTATGGCCGATTATAAAGACGCTAAAGGCTTTATTGTGGTTTTTACCTGCAATCATTGCCCTTTTGCGGTTAAGTATGAAGATAGAATAAATGAATTGGCCAAAAAGTACAAATCAAAAGGTTATATTTTATTAGCTATAAATCCTAATGATCCTGCGGTACAACCCGAAGATAGCTTTGAATTGATGAAAACTAGAGCTAATGAAAAAGGTTTTGTTTTTCCGTATTTGTTTGACGAAGGCCAAAAAATATATCCGCAATATGGAGCTACTAAAACGCCTCATGCTTTTTTATTAGATAAAAACCTAGTTGTAAAATACATTGGAGCTATCGATGATAATGTTGATAGCGCTAGTGATGTAAAAGAAAAATACCTTGAAAATGCGATTGCAGCATTAGAAAAAGGAAAAACTCCTTCGCCAGAAACAACCAAAGCTATAGGTTGTTCTATCAAAGCAAAGAAATAGTTTTGTTGAAAATCGATTTAGAAAAGAGTAAAAACATAGGTTGTTTTTACTCTTTTTTTATCGGATATATTTTTTTCTGATTCCAATCAAAACAAATAATAATACCGAATAACTAATAAAAAAAGGCGCAATTAGCACCACTTTATTTAGACTAAGCAGTATGGCCATAAGTAGCAATTGAAATCCTAATCCGTAGAAAGAAAGTAGTGTCATAAACCAATTCGGAAACTTATTTACTTTGCAAGCATCATATTCTAATGTATAGATTATTTGATCGAAAATACCATAAAAAAGAGTATACAATGTAAATAGGATGTTTACCGCTTTTTGATTCTCCCCAGGTAATGCTTTCGGGATTTTATTTTCGAAAATATTACTGGTTTTATCGGCTCCTTTTGATTGATGTCTAATGATTACATAGTAGTAATTATAAAGTGTGCCTTGCAATTGAATACAGATAAATGCGATAAAAGTGATCCAAAAAGAAGTTTCGGAAACATGGCCAATAGCCAATAAAAGCAAAAAATTTAGAATAATATCAAATATACTATCGAGATATCTTCCAGAGTAAGAAGGGGTATTTTTTGCCCGAGCCAATTCGCCATCAATCGCATCGATAATTGATTTTAAAATGATAAAAAAAGCTGCAAAATAATACTGGTTTTGCAATACACAATAAACTCCGGCTAAACCACAAACTCCAAAAACTAAGGTTACTTGAATAGGAGTAAAACGAGTGCTTTTTAATTGGTTTGCAAAAAACCGAGCAAAAGGCCTACCGTAATCGGATAGATCAAGAAATTGATTTTGTACAGCTAGTTTCGGCATTTTAATATTTTTTTGAAATTATTAAGATGCGACAACAGGGTCGAATTACAAAAGTAATGCTATTTTAACAATTTGATAGCGTTGTCATAATATATAAATGCTAAAAACGCTTTTGGATACATCAGGGATATGCCAAAAGCGTTTTGAATTTGTAAATAGATATCGCTATTTGCTCAATCGATGCAGTGTGTAAGTCATTGCTGTTAGCAAAAAGAAAGCTACAATTTGATGTGTTAAACCCAACCAAAGAGGTACATGGTACAATAATGTAAAAACACCTAAACCGAATTGAATAAAAACGATAATTACCAAAGAATGGATTCCGTTTTTTTGAGGTACAGATAATGCAAATTTTTTACTTTTAAAGTATAAAGCTAAAATTAATCCTACTACTACATAAGCCATTGTTCGATGTACAAATTGAACGCCACTTTTTCCTTCTGTAAGTCTAAGTAACCAGCTGTCTTTTTCTAAAGCGATACTTTCGTGAAAGAATTGTCCGTCACTCATTAGTGGCCAATGATTATGTATTAAACCAGCATTTAAACCTGCCACAAATCCGCCGTAGATAATTTGAACAATAAGAAAAAAGAGAGTGTAACGCGCTAGTTTTTTTAAAGGAAAAATAATTTGACTCTTGTCGGGATATATCAAATCTAAGGCAACCCAAAGGGTGTATGCAAAGGTTATGAAAGCAAAAGTTAGATGCAGAGAAAGTCTAAAATGGCTTACATCTGGATTGTCTATCAAACCGCTTTTTACCATAAACCATCCTAAAAAACCTTGAAAACCACCCATAGCCAACAAGACCACACATTTTTTAATTGTTTCGCTAGAAAGACGTTTCCTGATTAAGAAATAAACGAAAGGAACGAGGAATACTAAGCCAATAATTCTGCCTATAAAGCGGTGAAACCATTCCCAGAAATAGATGAATTTATAATCATCCAAAGTAAAATCATTATGGATATTTATTTTTTGGTATTCAGGAAATTGCTTGTATTGCTCAAAAGTTTCTTCCCATTTTGCTTCCGTCAATGGAGGTAAAGTATCTGTTACTAAATGCCAATCGGTCATAGAAAGTCCAGAGTTTGTAAGTCGGGTAATTCCGCCCACTATTACCATAATAAACAATAGTAAACAACCTGATAGTAGCCAAATAATAACTGATTTATTTTCTTTCATGATTTTTTATTTATGTTTTTTTAATCCTAATTTTTCACCTTTTTTTACAACAAAATCATAAGCGGCTTGATAATCGTTTGCGATTTCGCCCTCTAAAATTGCTTCTTTTACGGCTTCTTTCAGAATTCCGATTTCACGAGATGGCTGTAGATTAAACAATTCCATAATTTCTTCTCCCGAAATAGGTGGTTGAAAATTTCGGACGTGATCTCTTTCTTCTACTTCGATAATTTTTTTTCTAACGATTTCAAAGTTAGCGTGGTATTTTCGGAATTTATTAGGATTCTTAGTGGTTATGTCGGCTTCACATAACGTCATTAAATGTTCGACATCTTCGCCAGCATCAAAAACCAAACGTCTCACAGCAGAATCGGTAACGATATCTTGAGCCAAAACAATTGGACGTGAACTCATGATAACCATTTTTTGAACAAATTTCATTTTGTGATTCAATGGCATATGTAGGCGTTCGAATATTTTTTTTGCCATTTTTCCGCCAAGAAACTCATGACCGTGAAATGTCCAGCCTTGTTTTTTATTAAAGCGTTTGGTGGGAGCTTTTCCGATGTCATGTAATAAAGCAGCCCAGCGTAGCCAAACATCGTTTGTATGAGGGCAAATATTATCAACAACTTCTAGGGTGTGGTAAAAATTGTTTTTATGGGTGTGACCTTCTATTTCTTCCACTTGGTTTAAAGCAGTCAATTCGGGAAGGATAATATCCAAAAGTCCTGTTTTGTATAGTAATAAAAACCCGACAGAGGGCTTATCTGTCGAAAGTATTTTGTTGAGTTCTTCGACTATTCGTTCGCCAGAAATGATTTTAATACGATGTGCATTTTGGGTAATAGAATTCAATGAATACGAATCAATTTCAAAGCCCAATTGCGTGGCAAAACGAATTCCTCTAAGCATTCTTAATGGGTCATCCGAGAAAGTAATGTCTGGGTCAAGAGGGGTTTTTATGACTTTGTTTTCTAAGTCAGAAATTCCCCCGAAAGGATCTAAAAGTTCACCAAATGTATTGGGATTTAAAGATAAAGCGAGAGCATTTATGGTAAAATCACGTCTATTTTGGTCGTCTTGAAGCGTTCCGTTTTCAACAATCGGATTTCGGCTATCAAGATTATAGGATTCTTTTCTTGCTCCTACAAATTCAATATCGGTATCTTCAAAACGTAACATGGCGGTTCCGTAGGTTTTAAAAACCTGAACTTTAGGTTTTTTAGGTAACAAATCGGATACTTTTAAGGCCAATTCGATTCCGCTCCCAACAGCAACAATGTCAATATCTTTTTTAGAACCCCTGTTTAAAAGCAAGTCACGTACAAAACCACCAATGACATAACTTTCTATATTAAGTTCTTGAGATGCTTTCGATATGATTTCGAAGATTTTATTATTTAAGGCTGATTTGTAAGTCATTATTATTTTTTAAAGTTTAAAGTTTAAAGTTGTGTAACTGAAAACTGAAAACTGAGTGCTGCAAACTATTTGCGAATCACTTTTACCTGACAATCATTCGTTAATTTGATGATTGTTGAAGGTTTTCCAGCAATTTTATCGTGGTGCAAATTTACAACATAGTCAACTCCTTTTATAATTTCTGGACTGATTTCTTTGAAACTTTTTGGTGTTGGTTGGCCAGAAATATTTGCCGAAGTAGAAACTAGAGGTTTTTTCATACGTTCCATTAGTTTGAAGCAAAATGGTTCCTTAACGATTCGCATGGCCAATGTGTTATCGGTTGCAATCAAATTTGAAGCTACATTTCTCGGGTTGTCTAAAACTAATGTAGTTGGATTTTCGGATACATCTATAATTTGCCAGGCTACTTCTGGAATTTCTTTGAAAACATTGTAAATCATTCTTTCGCCATTCATTAAACAAATCATACTTTGTGTTTCAGCACGTTGTTTGAGTTTGAAGATTTTTGCAACGGCTTCTGGATTAGTGGCATCACAACCAATTCCCCAAACGGTATCAGTAGGATAGAGGATGATTCCTCCTTCTTTTATTATTTCAAATGCATTATGTACTTCTTGATTGATATCCATTTTTTAATCTTTATTTAATCAATGTTTTAGTTTTATTACACTTTTTTTATCATTGTTTTTAGTTCGTTTTTATAATCATTTTAAAGTGGACAATGATATTGATAAGAAAAGCGCATTTTTTAGATTTTCTTTTCTAACTTTCTGTAAAAGGGTAATAAAATGCAAAAATAATATCTATTGCGATAATTTTGAGAAGTTAATCAATTAAAATTATTGATTACATTTTTGAAACCATTGCTAATAGTATCATCAAAATTGAATAGGAATTGAAATGTAAAAGAATATTGATCTTATTTTAATTGTCTTTTCCCTCTGATGCGATCTGATATTATTTTGAAAAAATAAAAAAGTGGATTGCATTTTTTTTGAATAGCACTCCATTTTTTGTACAAAGCTAAGTTGTTTTGGCTTATTTCCTCAAAATTGATTGGGCAGTTTCTTTTGGCATTTTTTGCAAAGACTCTAAATTTTAAATAATTGCGAAAATATGTTTTTGTTAATTGATTGATATCTTTATAGGTAGTTGGTTGTTGTTTTTCTAGAATATAGTTTGAAAGATTAATATGTCTTTGGGTGAGATTTTTTTTAATATTTTTTTTACCACCAATTTGTTGTTCCGAATGGATTCGGTATGAGATTAGATTTTCAGGGATGTAATTTAGTTTATTTCGAAAACCAATGTTAAGTGCAATCCATTCATCGTGATGGTATTTTTTGAGTTCTGGAAAAGGCAAGATGAAATCTTTAGCTTCTTTTTTGAAGCAAAGCGTTGCACCAGTAACCATATTTCTTTTAGAACTCATTAATTTAAATAAATCAATTGGTTTTTCTAATTGATTTTCAATAAAAAAAACGGCATCCCAGAGTGTGTGGTTGTAAATTGTTTCATTTTCGTTAATTATATCACCATTAGTAAAAACGCCCTCTAAAGATGGATTTGCTGAGAAATACTGGATGATTTTTTCTACTTTATTTTCTTTCCAAATATCATCTTGATCGCTCAAAAAAATATAATCGCCTGTACAGATTGTAATTGCTTTTTCAAAATTTTTTGTGCTTCCTAGGTTTATTTGGTTTTTGTATAAAAATATTTTACCAGGTTTTTTCAATTGAAATTGTTCTAGGATAGCTATCGTTTTGTCATTAGATCCGTCATCACAAATAACTATTTCGTCAACTTCCATAGATTGATTTAGAATACTTTCGAGTTGTTTTTGAATGTATTTTTCACCATTATAAGTACATAAAGCTACAGATAGTTTCATAATTAATTTTGCGTTGTGATCAGATGATAAATGGGGTTAATAGGCTAATGTGTTGTTTGTTTTACAATTGATACTGTAATGAAAGCTGAAATTGGGTATTGTATTTGTTAACTTCAAATTGGTATTGAAAATTTCTTAATTGAGAGAAATTCAATTTTGCTTGTATTCCTAAATTACCAATTTTCTTATAGGCATAAGTGTTTAGTCTAGCATCAACCCATTTATGATCGTAAAAGTCGTAGGCGTCATAATAAAAATCAAGGTTATGAGCATATCTTTCTAATTGAACACCCCAAACGAAATCTTTTTCCCAAACACTAACATCTAATGTTTGTAAATTACCACCTGGACCAATTCCAGCGCCTAAAACTTCTCCGCGGTTTGTATATCCGTGCAAAATGCTTCCATGCATGTACCATGCGCCAGCTGGTCTAACGATACGATCTGCAGTTTGTTCTAAATGTGTGGTTTCAAAACCTACTTTTAGATATTTGTTTTTGTATTTATTGAGCATGAATAATTTGTTGAATCCAAAAAGGTAAGCTCTAGAATGCTCTGGCGAATCGTACAAATCCCAAATGGTTGAGGAATGATCGTTCCATCCGTATTCTCCATAAAATTCAAATTTTGATTCTTTCATCACCCATCTAAAAAACAGTGAAGCCAATTGATCTCTATCTTTAGAATCTTCTTCTGGGAGGTGCTTTTTTTGGAAAGGATCAAAGATTGGAAAATAATCGGTAAATTCATGCCCCATATCTTCTCGATAGGTTTGTATGGTTCTGTTTAGCCCCAAAAATAAGCCTGGAACCCATTTTGGCTGGTAATTTATAGAAAGACCATTGATGTAACGCCAATCGGTAGATTTAGGGATTTCGTAGTCTATACCATCAATTATGAATTGTGATTTTGGACTTGTAAACCCTGATCCTTCTAGTTTACCTGAGATAATTTGCCCTTCAAAACTTCCTAAAAAAGTTTCGATTGGTTTGTTAGTTTTTAATGTGGCATGTAAAAACCCTGATGCTGTGTTGCTCATAAGTAATGAGTTGCGAACACCTGGTCCCCACCATAAATTTTCTGTCGAAACCCCAATTGAAAATTTTTTAATATTAAGCATGATGTTACTTTGCCCCCATAGTACTTTGCTATAGGATTGATCTCCAAAAGGAGCTGGTAAATCTGTGTGGTTTAAGTAAAATGCGTTGCGAATTCGTGCCGAATTAGATTCTGTCAAGGGAAAAAGATCATAATCAAGATTTGAGGCATAAACCAGTTCTGGCTTTAATTGAATACTTAAAATCCCGTGCTTAAAATAACCTCCAGCACTCAAATAGCTTTGGTATCCTTTGGTAGGAACCATCGCCCCGTCATTCCAATCATATGGTCTAAAAGTATTGTATTGCTGAATAAAAGTTATAGGGAGTACTTTTATTATTGTTTTTTTGTATTGCTCCTCGGTAGCTTGTGTACTATCAATAAGCTTTAAATCTAATGGTCTTAATGTATAAGATATAAGTGGGTTTGAATTGCCTAATAATTGTTCGTTTCTACTTCTTTGTTCTATCATATCAATAGATCCAACGGGTATGTTTTGTGCTTTTAATGATAATCCAGAAATTAAAAGAATTAAAATAGAGAAATGTACTTTCATGAATGTTTTTTTGTAAGTAATAAGGGGTATTTAGGATGCAAATATAATTATTTAAAATAGTTAATCCTGATTTAGAATTTTATGTAACCATTTTTTAATACTGTATTCTTCTACGATATGATTTGGAATCTTTTCGTAATCTGTATTGAAAAAAGTTAAAGGAATTATGGGGTTTTTCTCGTCTATGATTAAAATGTTGTTAGGGTTATAGAAATTATAATTTTGAATGTCTTTATTCGTGGTAATTAGTTTTTTTTCTAAACCGATACTTTCAAAAACTCTAAAAGTAAGTCCGTTTTGTTTATCTCTGTTGATGTCCAGTAAGACTTTGGCGTTTTGCAAATGCTCCCATACTTTGTTTAACGGAATAGGTTTAGAGGTGTATTCTAAGTTAGGATCCTGTTTTCTGTTTTTTTTATCATATATAACGATTTTATAACCGATATTATTTTCTTTTAAAGTTCGAGCTATTTTAGAAAGCAGTGATGTTCTTTTGTCTCTCGAACTGATATTGTAAAGATGTAACTGGTTTTTATTTGAATTGCTCGAATCCATCGGATAAATCCAGTTGGTAATAAAGTTTAAGTTGTATTTTTCGCAATCTTTTTTTTCAAACGAATAAACTTTGTCAAAGGCGTGAATAACCTTGCTTATTTTAGGACATCGTTCTGTACTGTCATTAAAAAAAGCAATAGATTTACGGCCAAATTTTTTAAATTCTAGTATAGAATCCGAATCAATAAAATCTCCTTTTATGGTTAAAATTAGATCTTGGAATTCATTGTTTTGGCTTAATTTGTTGAGTATTTCTTTGCCGTAATAAACTCCTTTGATGTTTTTTTTGAAGATTGTTTTCGAAATAAAGTTGTATATTTTGGATGATAAGTTGGTGTATTGATGTTTAAAGGCAAAGAGGTTAATATGACAAACAGTATGACCATTTTCTTCCAGTACATTTTTGAGATGCTCGTTTAATCCCCAGTTGTCATAACTTATTATCGTAATTTGCATAAAATGAATTTTGATATTCAAATTGCTACTTTAAAAAATCAACTTTCAATTTGATTAAAGTTTGAAAAAAAACTACCGAACAGTTTTTTAAAGTGCAGCTATAGTTTTATAATGGTTTGTTTTGTTTTTAGAGATTTACTTATAGGTGCTCCGTTGATTAATAAAAGAAAAAGAGTCCAGTTTTTAGGTTTGGTGATACTGCTAAAAAAATACTTTACTATCAGATGTAACAAGATAATTTTATGTCCGAAGAATCCATAGTATTTTCGAATAACATATAGCAGCGATATCTTTAATTCTTTCTTTATTGCAATCGATCTTTGTTCTGTGCTAGCTCCATGCAAATGAATGAATTTAGCTTCTGGAATTAAAAACGCATTTTTGTTGTTTCTTAGCAATCTTAGGCATAAATCTGTTTCTTCATAATAAAGAAAAATATTGGTGTCAAAACCTCCAATTTCATTAAAATCAGAAGCTCTTAAAAACATAAAACTTCCTTGAACAAATCCAACTTGAATAGGTTCTGTGTATTCTTTTTTTCTTTTTGGATATTTTTTGGGGTTAATAGACTCTAGAAAAAAGCGTCCAATGATTTCTTTTACAGGAGATGTAAAATGATCAAAGGATATTATTTGTTTTCCATTTTCATTATAGGCTTGACCTCCTGCAATTCCAATATTTTGGTTATGGTCTAAAGCATTTTTAAGAATCGATAAACAATCATTCAATAATACGGTATCATTATTTATGAAAGCATAATATTTTGCATTAGCATATTGAATACCATTCATATTTCCACCTCCAAAACCAGTGTTGATATTGCTTCTATGTAATTCTAGATTTGGTAAAGAGTGAGTATCACAATAGTTTTTTAGATGTAAATAATCTTCTTTTGCAGAACAATTATCGGTTATGATAATTTGATAGTTTAATTCTTTGGAGTTTTTTTGAATTATAGATTCTATACAATTTATAGTGTGTTTACTTGAATTGTAATTGATAAGAATTATAGCTATGTCAAACATATTGCAAATATTGGGTTGTTTTTGGATAAGGGTTTTTATTGGTCTAATTTTAAATTTTGATTAAGACCTAAAAAAGCCTTGAAGACTTTTTTTGTCTAATTGTATTTTGAAGTAATCAAAGTATAATTAGGAGAAATTTATAATTTGTCTTTTGGGCGAAATTACACAAAATATTTGAAGTTTAGGAAGCGATTCTTACTTTTGTAATCTAATATTTTTTCGATGAACTATATAGTATCACCTTCTTTTAAATCCATGAAAGATAAAATTTTACTTTCAATTTCTGATTTTAAAATCACAGGAAAACTGTTTGGTGATGGTAAAAGAAACATCATAAAATTGTTTGAAATTGAAGGATTGACCATGAATGTCAAATCATTTAAAATTCCTAATTTAATCAATAAGATTGCTTACCGATATTTTAGAAAATCAAAAGCCAGACGTTCTTTTGAGTACGCTACGATTTTATTAGAAAGAGGAATTGGTACTCCTATGCCCATTGCTTATCTCGAAAATTACAGTTGGTTAGGGCTAAAAGATAGTTATTATGCTAGCGAACATCTTCAGTGTGATTTGACTTATAGAGAGTTGGTCGAAATTCCGACTTATCCAGATCATGAAAATATTTTGCGACAGTTTACTCGTTTTTCCTATTCATTGCACCAAAAAGGGATCGAATTCAAAGATCATTCACCAGGAAATACTTTGATCAAATGCAATAGCGAAGGGGAGTATGATTTCTTTTTGGTGGATTTAAATCGAATGAGTTTTCACGAATCGATGTCGTTTAATCTACGTATGAAAAATCTTTGCCGATTGACTCCTGTAAAAGAAATGGTAGCGATAATGAGTAATGAATATGCTAAAATTTCTGGTGAATCAGAGGAGTTAATTTTTAATACCCTTTGGCAATATACTTCAGATTTTCAAGAAAAATTCTACAGAAAGAAACGATTAAAAAAACAACTTAAGTTTTGGAAGAAATAATTGTGTTTTCTTTCCAGAGCCTTCTTAATTCGTTGTAACGAACTGCTATAGAATAAGCGTTTAGGTAACAAATAATAATTCCTTTCTTGCCGTCAAGAATACCTAATCGAATGATATAATTGTATATAAAATTATAAATTGGATGCAAAATTTGAAGTAAATAGAAAGGTTTTGTTTTTTTTGCAAATTTTTCCTGAGCTTTGAATTTACCGTAAAAAATAATTTTGTCTTTGTAATCCTGATAAGATGCGTAAGAATGATGAATCAGTTTGTTTTTTAATGAACCAATTTTTCCATTAACAATTAGTTTTTCATGTACTAAGCGTTTTTCATCATATCGAGCAAGATTTTTATTGAAAAGCCTGAAAATTTTATCGGTTTGGTTACCACTATATTTAAGAATTTTATCCTGAAACATGAATGTTCTTTCAAAATAATAAGCGGAATAAATAGGGTTGTTTTGGAATGTTTCTAGTATTTCTTGTTTTAATTCGGGTGTTAGTACCTCGTCAGCATCTAAGAATAATATCCAGTCGTTTTTGGCTTGGGAGATAGCAAAATTTCTTTGAGCCGAAAAATTTTCAAATTCATGTTGTATAAAAGTTACTTTAGAAAAAGATTTAGCAATAGTTTCTGTTTCATCAGTGCTGTATGAATCAACAATAATTATTTCATCAGCAAAATCAAGGTTTGACAGTAAACTTTTTAAATGCTTTTCTTCATTTAAAGTTATGATTAAAACCGAAATTTTTATCCAATTGCCATCGGTCATAGTTTTTGATAATTTATAGATCGATTGCTCAACCATGTTTGCTTTTTGATCACGTCAACATAATAAATCAGTAGATTTTTCAGGATGTATCTGTTGGTTTTTAATTTTTGATTTGTAAACCAAAAGAGACTTATGACCGAAAGTGTGCTTTTTTCAATAAGTGTAAATAGTATAAGAAAAAAATGTGCTGGTATTTTTGACAATGACTTAAAATTATTGCTGATATAAACATGTTTCGAAATGAGTACTTCGGTTTTGCAAATGTGCATAGTTTTAAAATCATTTCGTGTAGAACCTCCGTGTTCATGGTGAATTGTAGTATTGCGGGTTACGGCAATTTTCATATTCTTTAAACTAATTTTTTTGCAAATTTCGACATCTTCATAATACAGCCAATAATCTTCATTCCATCCGTTTACTTGTTTTAATAAATCTTGACTCATGTAAATTACTGCTCCCGAAACCCAATCCGGATAAAAAACAGTTTCTTTTGTGTCAAAATGGGTACTTGTCTTTCTATATATATGTCGGCTTATACCAAATAGATGGAATAATGATGGGAAAATGTTTTTTTGATTGTAAAAATGATTATTCTTATTCCTTTGAAGACACGATAGAATTCCTATTTCGGGCTGGGTATTGTAGGTTGAGTACAAGACTTCAAGTGTGTTTGATGCGATTGTGGTGTCTGGATTTAAAAATAATAAATATTTTCCTTTTGCTTGTTTGACACCAAGATTACATCCGTATGCAAACCCCAAATTGCTAGCGCTTTTTATAAAAATAAAAGTGTCAAATTCTTTTTTGAAAGTCTCTAATTGATTGTCATCGGAAAAATTGTCAACAATGATTACTTCAAATTTTATATTCGAATTATTGGCTGATAGAATCGACTCCAAACATTTACGCAATGGATTCCAACTTTTATAGTTGACTATGATAATTGAAATATCCATTATCTTATTTGATTCGGTTATGGTTTGAATAGAAACTTTTAAATGCTATGATTCACCTTAAATGTTGTTGTTTATAAAGTAATCAATCTTGTCTTTAAACAATTCGGGTGCCAATAATTTATATAATTCTTTGTGGTTGTTCTTTATTTCCTTGTGGCTAATATCTACAAATAAATCAGGTCTAAAGTCTTTCAAATGAACTGAAATGTTTTTTAGGCCATCTTCAAAAGTTGCCCAAATATTTTTTTCTACAAAAGGTGAAAAAATGATAAAAGCAGGTTTGTTTAATGCTTTTGCCATATTGATTGCGCCTCCATCATTACCAATAATTAAATTACATTGATTCATGATTGCTATGAACGATCTTAAATCTTTTCCGAAAAGATCAAAACGAATTTTTTCTTTAGCTTCTAGTGAACAAGCATCATATATCAACTTAGCATCGTCAATTTGACTTTCAAAATAGTTAAAAAGTATGGTTACGTTTTCATGTTTGGCAACATATTCAACTACTTTGGTCATGTATTCTAATGGATAAGTTTTGTTTTTCTCACTTCCCAATAGGCTAATCATAATTATTTTTTTATTCGGATCGATATGGTGTTTTTCAAAAAGTGAAATGGTCTGTTTTTCTTCTTCAGGGTTTATAAATAATTTGGGGTAGGGGTCAAGAGACTCTTTCTTAAGATTTAGAGGTTCTAATAATAAAAGCCTGTTGTCAATTGCGAAACCATATTTTGGCTTTTCCGTATTTTTAAAACGCTTTAAATTATGAGTGTAGAAAAATTGAGTGTACCATTTGTAATAAGCAACTTTAATTTTAGACCCTGCAAACATTGTAATCAAATTAGTTTCCAATTTATTGTAAACATCAATTACAACATCATATTTTTTGGCTCTTATTTCAAAAATAAACTTGAATAAGGAAAAGTAATTTTTTCTAATTTTATGAGGAAGAGGAATTACGTTATCTATGTTAGAATTGCCAGTTAATACGTCAAGACTATTGGTGTAGCACATGTAATCAATTATGTGTTGTGGGTATTGTTGTTTTAAATTGTTACATATAATAGTGCTTGTCAGTACGTCGCCAATTCTTTTTTGTTGAATAACTAAAATTCTCATGTTAAATAAACTTAATTTAAATGCTAAAATACAAAGTATTTATAGATATTCGCAAAGGCAATATTTATAAATAGTATAATTATAGTTGAAAATATATATTTTTGTAGAAAAAAATAAATACCACAATGGCAATTAGCGGTTTGATTATTACTTTTAATGAGGAAAAAATGATAGGGAAGTGCATTGATGCGCTTTTTAAAGTTTGTGATGAAGTAATTATTGTCGATTCTTTGAGCAAAGATAGAACGGTTGAGATTGCAAAAGAAAAAGGAGCAATAGTAATAGAACAGTCTTTTTTAGGAGATGGGCCACAACGTTCTCATGGATTGCCCTATTGTAAAAACGATTGGATTCTTAATTTGGATGCCGATGAGTTTTTGGATGCCGATGCTGAACAATTTATTCTCAAAGGGGAATATTTAAAAGGAAACTATGATGCTTTTAGTTTTAGGGTAAAAAACTTTTTGGGTGATAAATTAATTGATTTTGCGGGTTGGTATCCAGATCATAAAGTTCGTTTTTTTAATAAAAAAACAGCCAGACCTTCAGATGCCAAAGTACATCAAACTATTGTGACTACGAATGAAAAGAAAGTTTCTGTACACTTGTTACACTATGGTTGGGAATCGTTGGAGCAGATCATTGCAAAGAAAAATCAATATTCGAGTTGGCATGCTCAACAGCTTTATGATGAAGGTTTTAGGATTACTTGGTTCAAACCCATCCTTAACGGAACCGTTGCATTTGTAAGATGTTATTTTTTTAAAAAAGGTTTTTTAAATGGTCTCGATGGATTGACTATTTCAATGATTCAAGCTTTTTTCTCCTATACAAAATATGCTAAACTGATTAAAATTCAAAAAAAGAAATAACACATTTTTCTTGAAAATAAAAAAGGTCTTAATTTTTTAATTAAGACCTTTCTCTTTATAAGTAATCGATTAAACTGCTACGTCGTATTCTCTCAACGCATTATTCAATGAAGTTTTCAAATCAGTAGATGGTTTACGAGTTCCAATAATTAAGGCACATGGAACTTGGAATTCGCCAGCAGCAAATTTTTTAGTATAACTACCTGGGATTACAACCGAACGAGCAGGAACAAAACCTTTCATTTCTACAGGCTCATCACCAGTTACGTCAATAATTTTAGTTGAAGCAGTTAAGCAAACATTTGCTCCAAGAACCGCTTCTTTTCCTACGTGAACACCTTCTACAACAATACAACGAGACCCTACAAATACACCATCTTCAATGATAACAGGGGCTGCTTGTAATGGCTCAAGAACTCCACCAATACCAACACCTCCACTTAAGTGTACGTCTTTACCAATTTGCGCACAACTACCAACAGTTGCCCAAGTATCAACCATTGTTCCAGCATCAACATAAGCACCAATATTTACATAACTTGGCATCATGATTACACCACTAGAAATAAAAGAACCGTAACGAGCAGAAGCACCAGGGACTACACGAACTCCTTTGGCAGCATAATCTTTTTTCAACAACATTTTGTCGTTGTATTCGAAGATTCCAGCTTCCCAAGTTTCCATTTTTTGAA
The DNA here is from genome assembly GCF_040045115.1 of Flavobacterium adhaerens. Classification (NCBI taxonomy): domain Bacteria; kingdom Pseudomonadati; phylum Bacteroidota; class Flavobacteriia; order Flavobacteriales; family Flavobacteriaceae; genus Flavobacterium; species Flavobacterium adhaerens. The sequence continues at coordinate 183,575 of NZ_JBDLZX010000005.1, forward strand.
TAGGGAAGTACATTACAACTGCTTTCTTAACCCATTCGTTTACTTGCCATCCGTCACCTTTTGGTTCGGCAACACGTAATTTTCCTGAGTCTAATAATTCTATAACTTCTCTGATAGCATCAGTAGTTTTTACTTCTTGTAGTAAAGCTCTGTTTTCCCAAGCTTGTTCTATAATTGATTGTAATTCGCTCATTTTTTTAAAATTTTTAGCAAAGATAAATGGTTTTTTTATGAAAACAATATTGTGTTATATAAACTAACATTTTTACTTTTTTTGTTTCAAAAAGGAGAAAATAATTTAAGGATCTAAGTTTTTATGAATATTAGTAGTAACAATTTCTTATGTATCTTTGTTCTAATTATAATTTAAATAAATGCCTAGAATTCTCTCCATAGATTACGGACAAAAACGAACAGGAATTGCTGTTACTGATGAATTACAGATTATTGCTTCGGGACTGACTACCATTCCATCAGCCACCACAATTGATTTTTTGAAAGATTATTTTGCTAAAGAAAATGTTGAAGCAGTACTTATTGGCGAACCTAAACAAATGAACGGCGAACCCTCGCAAAGTGCTTCAATAATCAAAGGTTTTGTTACACATTTTACCAATCATTTCCCGGATATGAAAGTGATTCGGATGGACGAACGTTTTACGTCTAAAATGGCTTTTCAAACAATGATTGATAGCGGACTCAAAAAGAAGCAACGTCAAAATAAAGCACTAATTGATGAGATTTCGGCTACTATAATGCTTCAGGATTACTTGAATCAAAAATAGGTTTGTGTTTTTAACAAAATCTTTTGCAGATTTAATGAATTGTAACTCGATTTTAATTTTTTTTTGTGATTTTTAGAACTAATTTTGCAACTCCTTAAATAAAACACAAAAAAATGTCCGATACAACAATACGATCCTCTTCCGATGTAGTTTTAATTGGAGCAGGAATAATGAGCGCTACTCTTGGTTTGATTTTGAAAGAATTACAACCAGATTTAAAGATTGATATTTACGAAAGATTAGATGTCGCTGCTGCAGAAAGTTCTGACGCTTGGAATAATGCGGGGACAGGACACTCTGCTTTTTGTGAACTGAACTATACTCCAGAAGATTCGAAAGGAAAAATTAATCCCAAGAAAGCCATTAGTATTGCTGAACAATTTGAAGTTTCTAGGCAGTTTTGGGCGTATTTAGTAAAAGAAGGAAAAGTAAACACTCCTGAAGATTTTATAAAAAGTATTCCTCATATTAGTTTTGTTTGGGGTGATAAAAATGTTGAGTTTCTTAAAAACAGATTCAAAACACTACAAGCAAATCCTCTTTTTGCAGATATGATTTTTAGTACCGATGTAACAGAATTGCAAAAATGGATGCCTTTGATTATGGATGGTAGAGATCCTAACGAAAAGGTAGCGGCTACTTCTATGAAAGTTGGAACCGATGTTAATTTTGGATCTTTGACAAGAAGTATGTTTGCGTACTTATCAAAACTAGATAATGTAACAATTCATTACAGTCATGAGGTTAAAAAACTCAGACAACGTGAAGATAAGTCTTGGAGAATAAAAATTACTGATTTAGCTTCAAATCAAAAGAAAAAAGTATATACTAAATTTGTTTTCATTGGTGCAGGTGGAGGATCTTTACCACTGTTAGAAAAAGCAAATGTGCCAGAAGGAAAAGGATATGGAGGTTTCCCGGTAAGTGGCCAATGGTTGAAATGCACAAACCCAGAGGTTATAGCCAAACATCAAGCTAAAGTATATGGTAAAGCTAGTGTTGGAGCGCCACCAATGTCTGTTCCTCACGTTGATACTCGAATGATAGATGGAGAAAGAGCATTGCTTTTTGGACCATTTGCGGGATTCTCAACTCGATTCTTAAAAAACGGATCGTATTCGGATTTGCCTTTATCTATAAAACCTAATAATGTTATTCCGATGATTGTAGCGGGATACAAAAATATTCCACTTACTAAATACTTGATTCAACAAGTTCGTCAATCTCCAAAAGATAGAATGAATGCCTTGAGAGAATATGTTCCTGGTGCTAGATCTAAAGATTGGAAACTGGAAAGAGCAGGGCAACGTGTTCAAGTAATCAAAAGAGATGAAGAGTTAATTGGTAAATTAGAATTTGGTACCGAAATTATCAATACTTCCGACGGAACATTAGCTGTTCTTTTAGGCGCTTCACCAGGTGCTTCAACTGCTGTTTCTATCATGGTAGAGCTAGTAGGGAAATGTTTTCCAAAGCAGTTCAAATCCGAAGAATGGCAAAACAAAGTGAAAGCAATGATTCCTTCTTTTGGTCAAGAATTAAATAAAAATGCTGAATTATTGGCTACAGTTAGAAAAAATACTTCAGATGTTTTAAAATTGAACGAATAAGTTCTAAGGATTTAATACTCTAAACGGTTTTTAGTTTTCATTATTTTGAGACTAAAAACCGTTTTTTAGTACTCCATAGATTCCTTAAGTTTTTTAGTGTTTTTCAAAATACTTTCGGATAAACTGGTAAGCCAAATTAATTGTTCAATTACCAATTGAGCTTCTTGCATTTTTATAATAAAGGCTTCCTCATTAATGTTATCGGCTTTTTTCAGTTCGTTTGCACGAATGTTTTTTAATTCAGTAAAGCGATTGGCAATTTCTTCTTTGTATTTTTCGTCGTGTTCGAGTATTTCTTTATTTTTTAAAAGGTCTATAGATTGTTCGAGGTTTTTTAATACTTTTTCGACCACAATGGTTAATGCTTTAGACGATGGGGTTGTTTTATGCGATTGTGTATAAGTGCCTAATGATGCAGTCGATGAAAGTAACGAATGATTGAGTTCGGTTAACTTATACAATAGCTCTATGTTTTTTTGTTTGGATTTTGGTTCTTGCGACATTCTCTGGAACGAAGCCATAAGATTACCAATTTCTATAAAAGCATTTTTTCTAGCTAATCGGTATGAGGTTGGAACTTCTCCTTTTTTAGTATAAAACGTAAAAATTTCTTTGAGATAATCTCGATTTGCAATTATTGATTTCTCTAAATATTCTGGAGCTTTAATATATTCCCAAGAAGGCCATAAAAAATGATTAGCAAAGTAAGCCAAAAAGGCACCAGTAAGCGTATCGGCTACTCTAAACTGAATAACATCTAAATAATCTGTGGTCAGAATACCGTACAAACAAACGATGTACATGGTTACAAAAGTGGCGCTAACTGTGTAATTAGTTTGCGCAAAAGCAAAGCCTAGAAGCATACAAAGTACGGCCAAAATGCTTAATAAATAGGGGTCAGGCATCAAATATAAGATGCTAAAAGCAATTACTCCACCAATAATAGTTCCAATAACACGCTGAATGGAGCGTTGCTTGGTCAATCCGTAACCAGGTCTCATAATGATAATAATGGTCATTATAATCCAATATGAATTCTGAAAAGACAACAGTTTTCCAGCAATGCCCCCTAAAATTATAGCGATAGTTAATCGAAGAGAATGTTTAAATATAGTTGATGAAAAACTTAGATTTTGAATCAGCGTGCTGATAGGATAATACTGAGGTGTCAAAAACTTTTGTAAATCCCTGTCCTTTCTTTTAAATTCATATTTATTAGAAACCGATGTAAAAGCCCCTTCGATTATTTTGATTTTTTCGATTTGTTTTTCGGCATATTCAAGCATTGTTTTGAGCATCAAGACACCTTCTGCCGCATCTATTTTTCCTAATTGATTTTCGTATTCGTTAATTGAATTTTCTAATTCTGCTAAAAGTTTGAATAATTTGCGTTGCGGAATATAATTGGTTCTTTTTACAATGTTTTTAGACAATTGTTTTAGGGTAGAGGCTAAGGTGTAAGCAAGATTTTGGTAGTTAGAAAGTATTTTGGGATGATTATCAAATTTTTGGTTCAATCTATTGTGATCAAATGAAGTTGATAATGCTAATTCTAATATTTCTACCAATGATACAAAAACGATCAGCATCTTGCGGTTTTGATTAGAAGATACGGAGCTAATTTGTTTTCCAATTAAAACACTTCTAATATTTTGATGAATATCATTGAGTTCAACCTGTAAGTGTAGTTGTTTTTCGAGTATTGATTTTCTGTCGGCAGTGCTATTCCATAAATCACCTCTTAATTTTAAATATTTAGAGGTTAGTTTGATGCATTCGGCCACTTGCAATTCGGCATAACGATTGGGTCTTATGTAATAAAAAAGTAATGATGTTATAAGATAGATCATTCCACCAGTCAAAATTAATGCCGAATATTTGAGCATTTCCCATCCTGTATGCATGTGTGAAAAGGAGAGTGAAGCGGTCATTAAAGCAGAAAATGAGGTAAATGTTGCTCTTTGTCCATAGACAGAAAGCATTGCCAATACAAATATTAATATCGGAAAAAAGAAATAAAAAAAATACGGATAGGGATACGTAAGATTGATTAATAAATTTACACCTGCTATCAAAAAAGCGGTAACCAAAATTCCGTTTATTTTATGTTTCAAGCTGCTAGGAATGTCACACGGATAGGTCAAAAAAGCACCAAGCGCTATTGTAAAACCAATTTCAAATTGTCCAAAATAAGTGAGTATCAACACAGGAATTACTGAGGCTGTAGTGGCTTTTAGGGCATTAGTAAAGTAGATGCTATCGGTAAATTTTTCTATTTTGGTAATCATGCAAACGGGTTTGTAGCTAATATAAGATGTTATTGGTTACTATTGGTTTTGTAGAGGTATTTAAATTTAACAAAAATATGCTAATTATTGAAGAGAGTTAAGTCATTATCTATTTTTTTACTACTTTTGCGACCTTAATTAAAGGGAATTTTTCCTTTATTTACGCTAGTTATTAATAAATATAAGTCAAATGATATTACCAATTATAGGATATGGTGATCCTGTTTTGAGAAAAGTAGGAGAGGAGCTTACACCAGATTATCCCAATTTGAAAGAAGTTATTGCAAACATGTACGAAACCATGTATAATGCAAGTGGAGTAGGTTTAGCTGCCGAACAAGTAGGATTGTCATTGCGTTTATTTGTTATTGATACAACCCCTTTTAGCGATGACGAAGATCTAGAAGATTCAGAACAAAACAAGCTGAAAGGATTCAAAAGAACTTTTATTAATGCTAAAATAATAAAAGAAGAAGGTGAAGAATGGGCTTTTAACGAAGGTTGTTTGAGTATTCCCGATGTACGTGAAGATGTTTATAGAAAACCAACGGTAACAATTGAATATTGTGAAGAAGATTTTGTCATGAAAACCGAAGTTTTCGATGGTTTGATTGCTAGAGTTATTCAACACGAATACGATCATATTGAAGGGATTTTGTTTACCGATAAAATTTCGTCTTTGAAGAAACGTTTGATTCAGAAAAAACTAAAAAATATCACCGAAGGAAAAACATTTCAAGACTACCGAATGAAATTTTTTGCTAAAAAAGGAAGATAGTTTTTAGTAAGCAGTTGTGTCTCGATAGTTTCGAAATTAGTGTTCAGATTTTTGATTAAAAAAATAAATAAAATAATAATAAAATGAGTTTAGAGAAAATATTAGCGATTTCAGGAAAACCAGGTTTATATGTTTTAAAAGTACAAACACGTACTGGTTTTGTAGCTGAGTCATTATTAGATGGAAAAAAAATAACAGTAAGTTTGAAAAGTAATGTAAGTTTATTGTCTGAAATTTCTATTTATACTTATGAAGGTGAAAAACCTTTGGCCGAAATCATGCAAAAAATTGCAAACAAGGAAAATAAAGGTCAAACTATTTCTCACAAAGAAGATAATGCAACATTATTGGCTTATTTTAGAGAAGTATTACCAGAATATGACGAAGAAAGAGTTTATGCTTCTGATGTTAAGAAAATTGTAAGCTGGTACAACACGCTTCAAGCAAAAGGATTATTGGTAGATGAGACTCCAGCAGCTGCTACCGAAGAAACAGCTCCAGTTACTGAGGAAGTTGTTGAAGCAAAACCAAAAGCAACTGCTAAAAAAGAAAAAGCAAAGAAGGAGTAATTAGTTCTTAGTAATTAGTAAAAATGTTTGTGCTTTTAGACTAATAACTATTCACTAACTACTAAATATAATAATCCTGTCAAGATATTTTTCTGACAGGATTTCTTATTTTTACCAAAAACTCGATTCCGATGAACTCTAGACAAAATCAACTACAAGCATTCGAAAGATTATTAGATATTATGGACGATTTGCGTGAAAAATGCCCTTGGGATAAGAAGCAAACGATACAAACTCTTCGTCATTTGACTATAGAGGAAACTTACGAATTGGGCGATGCGATTTTGGATAATGATTTGAATGAAGTAAAAAAAGAATTGGGCGATTTGTTATTACATATCGTTTTTTATGCCAAAATAGGAAGCGAAACCAACGATTTTGATATGGCAGATGTTTGTAACGAAATTTGTGAAAAACTGATTCATCGCCATCCGCACATTTACAGTGATGTGGTAGTAAAAGATGAAGAAGAAGTAAAACAAAATTGGGAAAAACTAAAACTCAAAGAAGGAAAAAAATCTGTATTGGAAGGGGTTCCTAGAAGTTTGCCAGCACTTGTAAAAGCCAGTAGGATTCAGGACAAAGTAAAAGGTGTTGGATTTGATTGGGAAGAACCACATCAGGTTTGGGACAAAGTACAAGAAGAATTACAGGAATTGCAAGCTGAGGTCGAGGCCGGAGATCAAGATAAAACGGAATCCGAATTTGGAGACGTTTTGTTTTCGATGATAAACTACGCTCGATTTTTGAATATAAATCCCGAAGATGCTTTAGAACGCACGAATAAAAAATTCATCAAGCGTTTTCAATATTTAGAAAGTAGAGCCAACGAATTGGGCAAACCTCTTAAAGATATGACTCTTGCTGAAATGGACGTATTTTGGAATGAAGCTAAGAAAATGTAGAATTCAGAATTCAGATTTGAGGTTTCAGAATTCAGTTATGCAATCTACCAACTGCAATCTGATTTTAGTCTGACATTTTTCTAAGCTTATTCAAATCTTTAAGGATGATTTTTTTTCCCACTAATTCTATAAGTTCTAGCTTTTTAAAATCAGATAATAATCGGATGCAACTTTCTGTTGCAGTACCTATCATACTTGAAAGTTCTTCGCGTGAGAGCTGGATTTTTAAAGTTTTGTCAGCATTGGTGCCAAATGTATCATGCAAATAAAGTAAAGTTTCAGCCAGTCTTTCTTTTACTGATTTTTGTGCCATAGCAACCATATGTTCATCGGATGATTTTAAATCTCCGCAAATGCTTTTCATCACATTCATAGAAAACTGATTGTTTTTGTCAAAGAATCCTAAGATTTCATTTTTGGGAATAAAGCAAACATGCATGTCTTCTAATGCGATTGCGCTTAGATTTGCAGGTTCGTCACTTATCATAGAACGTTGCCCTAGTAATTCACCTTTTGAAACTAGTTTTACGATTTGATCTTTGCCATTTGGGCTTAATTTGGTGAGTTTGCACACTCCGTCTTTAACGCAAAATATTCCATTTACATTTTCCCCTTCTTCAAAGATATTTTCTCCTTTTTTGATGACTTTAGAGGTTTTGCACTCCGAAAGTTTGATAAGTTCATCTTTGTTTAGAGCCTTTAGGGAACTAAATTCTCTCACAATACATTGTTCGCATTTACTCATGACTGAATAGGATTTTCGTTTGCAAAGTTATACATTTATAATTGAGTTTGATAGTAATTTTAGATAATCGCAAAAAAGACTTTGGCTTTTTTTGAGTTCTAATCGCAGTAATATCTCCCGATTTAGAAAAAAGGCTTTTTAGCTATAGCTTTTATTAATCCGGAATAAAACGGAGAGCAGGCATCCTGTTTTAAGAAAGACTATTGTTTTGTTTCTAAAAGAATAGGTATTGAACTTTTGGTATATGATATTTATCATTGTTTTGGATAGTATCAATTTGTGAAATTTGTAGCGCCAAATTAAGGTTTGTTTATGAGAAAAGAGAACTGTTTTCACTGTGGTTTAGCGATAGTAAAAGAGGATGAAATTGTTTTTGAAGAAAAAAAATTTTGTTGCAAGGGATGTAAAACGGTTTACGAGATTTTCAGCACAAATGATTTGACTTGTTATTATGATTTTGAAAAATCGCCAGGTGCTACACCGCAAGAAATTGAAGGGAAATATGATTTTCTAGACAATGAGAGTATTGTATTGAAGTTGTTAGAATTTAAAGAAGATACAACAGCTATTATTTCGCTTAATATTCCGCATATTCATTGTAGTTCCTGTATTTGGATTTTGGAAAATTTGCAACGTTTGCAAAAAGGAATTAATACCTCTCAAGTTAATTTTCCCGAAAAAAAGGTTCGCATCAATTACAATTCGGATATTGTTTCGTTAAAAAGCATAGTCGTTTTGTTGAGTTCTATAGGATATGAACCTTATATTAGTTTAGAGAATTATGAGTCTGGCCAAAATAATGTAGATAGAAGTTTGATTTACAAACTTGGTGTTGCATTTTTCTGTTTTGGAAATATCATGTTGCTTTCGTTTCCTGAGTATTTTGATGTCAAAGAATTTTGGTTAGACAATTACCGCCCTTTTTTTCGTTGGATGATTTTTGCTTTGTCGCTGCCTTCTTTTCTTTATTCGGGGAGTGGTTATTATGTTTCGGCTTATAAGAGTATCAAGTCAAAAATGCTCAATATCGATATTCCTATTGCATTGGGAATTGTGGTGATGTTTGTTCGTAGCACTTTTGATATTGTAATGGATTACGGTTCGGGTTTTTTTGATAGTTTGACGGGCTTGATTTTCTTTATGTTGTTGGGCAAAATGTTTCAAATTAAAACGTATAGTTTTTTGAGTTTTGAGAGAGATTTTAAATCCTATTTTCCTATTGCTATCACCAAAATAAATACCGATGCTACCGAAGTAAGTATTCCTATTTATGAAATTGAAAAAGGGGATAGGTTGCTGATTCGTAATCAAGAATTGATCCCCGTTGACGGAATTTTAATCTCTGATAAAGCCGAAATCGATTATAGTTTTGTTACAGGAGAAGCGATCCCGATTACCAAAAAATCGGGAGATAAAGTTTTTGCTGGCGGAAAACAAATAGGAAAAGTCATGGAGATGGAGGTTTTGCTTTCGGTTTCTCAAAGTTATTTGACTCAGTTGTGGAGTAATGATGTTTTTCAGAAAAAAATAGAACAAAAACACAAAACCATAACCGATCAAATTAGTCGCTATTTTACGCCAATTTTATTGCTAATAGCTTTTGCAGGTTTTGGATATTGGATATTTATTGACGCCAATACTGCTTTCAATGTGTTTACGGCTGTGCTGATTGTAGCTTGTCCTTGTGCTTTGGCATTGACTGCACCTTTTACAATGGGAAACATGTTGCGAATTTTTGGGAATAGAAATTTTTACCTGAAAAATGCTTTGGTGATCGAACAATTGGCAAAAGTAGATACTATTGTTTTTGATAAAACGGGTACTATAACCACCAATTCAAAATCTAATATTACATATGAGGGGGAAATATTAAATGAGAACAATATTGCTTTGATAAAAAGTGTTTTACGAGCCTCTAACCATCCTTTGAGTAGAATGTTGTACGATTTTTTGCCAGATGTAAAACGCATACCGTTTGATGTATTTGAAGAAATCACAGGCAAAGGAATCCAAGCCACAATAAATGGGGTTTTGATACAAATGGGATCTGGAGATTTTGTTAGGGGTGCTTCCTCAAACGAAAGTATTCAGCAAACGGCTGTACATGTCAAGATAGGTGGGGTATATTTGGGGAAATATATTTTTAATAATGAATATCGAGAGGGATTATCCGACTTGTTCTCTAAATTGAGCAAGCATTATCAGGTTAAGGTTTTGTCTGGGGATAATGATGGAGAGCGTACGGTTTTAGAAACGCTTTTGCCCAAAGGAACCGAAATGATTTTTGATCAAAAACCAGAGCAAAAATTACAATTTATCCGAGAACTACAGTCAAATGGGAGGAATGTTATGATGGTGGGTGATGGCCTTAATGATGCAGGAGCTTTAGCCCAAAGTAATGTTGGAGTTTCTATCTCAGAAAATGTCAATGTTTTCTCTCCGGCTTGTGATGCCATTTTAGATGCAAAAGAATTCAAGAAACTCAATTATTTTTTAAAATTATCCCAAAAAGCCATTTTGACAATCAAAATGAGTTTCGCAATATCTCTATTGTACAATGTTGTTGGATTGGGATTTGCAATAACAGGAAATCTCTTGCCTTTGGTAGCTGCAATTATTATGCCTTTGAGTACAATTACAATTGTAAGTTTTGTTACTTTGGCTTCTAACTACTTTAGTAATAGTAATTTAGAATAATTCAAAATAATTCACAACGTTTTTTTTTATAAATTTAACTGTGTTCCTATGAAATATGATAATTGTCATTTTTTATAAAAGACGATGCACATACTTTTGTTAAATAAATATTAAGATATGAGCGTTATATATTTGTTAATAGCAATCAGCATTTTTGTCGCCATTTGTTTTTTTATAGCATTTGTTTTTGCGGTAAAATCTGGTCAATATGACGATGATTATACCCCATCGGTTAGAATTCTTTTTGACGACGAATTAGTCAAATCCTCAACTAGCGAATCCGAGATTAAAAGCGAGTAAATCTTTTGAGTTTTACTGTTGTTTACCTATTTCATAAACTTTAAATACAATTATATATATGGAAATGCAGCAATTTTATTACGACAACAAAATTGTAAAAAAGTTCATTTACGCCACCATACTTTTTGGAGTAGTCGGGATGTTAGTTGGACTTATTTTGGCTACAATGTTTCTTTTTCCAAATATGACCGAAGGAATTTCTTGGTTGAGTTTTGGACGATTGAGACCTTTACATACCAATGCGGTAATTTTTGCTTTTGTTGGTAACGCAATGTTTGCGGGTATTTATTATTCGTTACAACGTTTGCTAAAAGCCAGAATGTACAGTGATTTCTTGAGTAATCTTAATTTTTGGGGATGGCAATTGATTATTGTTGCTGCAGCTATCTCTCTTCCTTTAGGTTATACTTCTTCAAAAGAATATGCCGAATTAGAATGGCCTATAGATATTGCAATTGCTGTAATATGGGTGGCTTTTGGTATCAATATGATTGGAACGATGCTAAAAAGGAGAGAACGTCACTTGTATGTAGCTATTTGGTTTTACTTGTCCACGTTTATTACGGTAGCTGTTTTACATATTTTTAATAGTTTGGAATTGCCAATTTCAGCAATGAAAAGTTATTCTGTTTATGCAGGTGTTCAGGATGCATTGGTACAGTGGTGGTACGGACATAATGCAGTTGCTTTTTTCCTGACAACACCATTTTTAGGACTAATGTATTATTTTGTTCCAAAAGCGGCCAATCGTCCGGTGTATTCTTATAGGTTGTCTATTATCCACTTTTGGTCTTTAATTTTCTTATATATCTGGGCTGGGCCGCATCATTTGTTATATTCTGCTTTACCTACTTGGGCTCAGAATTTAGGGGTTGTTTTCTCTGTAATGTTGTTGGCTCCTTCTTGGGGAGGTATGATTAACGGATTGCTTACTTTGAGAGGAGTTTGGGATAAAGTACGTGAAGAACCTGTTTTGAAGTTTTTTGTAGTTGCTATGACAGGTTACGGTATGGCTACTTTTGAAGGGCCAATGCTTTCGCTTAAAAATGTAAATGCTATTGCACATTATACCGATTGGATCGTAGCTCACGTGCACGTTGGGGCTTTAGCTTGGAATGGTTTTATGGCATTTGGGGTTATATATTGGTTGATCCCAAGAATGACCAAAACAAACTTATACTCTACAAAGTTGGCTAACTTCCATTTTTGGGTAGGAACTTTAGGGATTGTGTTATATGCATTGCCATTATATTTAGCTGGTTTCTTACAAGCTTCTATGTGGAAACAGTTTAATCCAGATGGTACTTTAACCTATGGAAATTTCCTTGAAACAGTTACTCAGATCATGCCAATGTATTGGATGAGAGCTATTGGAGGTACATTGTACTTAATTGGAATGTTAACTTTGGTGTATAACATCATTCAAACTGTGCGAGCAGGAAATGAAGTAGAAGACGAATTGGCCGAAGCTCCTGCATTGGTAACCATAAAATCTGGAAGAATTAAAGGTGAAAAATTCCATTCTTGGTTGGAAAGAAAGCCGATTAAAATGTCCATCTATGCTACAATTGCAATCCTAATTGGAGGAATAATTCAAATTGTTCCTACAATTATGGTGAAAACAAATATTCCAACCATTACAAGTGTTAAACCTTATACACCATTAGAATTAGAAGGAAGGGATTTGTATATCCGTGAAGGTTGTGTGGGTTGTCACTCTCAATCGGTTCGTCCGTTTAGAAGCGAAGTTGAGCGTTATGGACCACAAGCAAAAGCAGGTGAATTTGTTTACGATCATCCATTTTTATGGGGATCAAAAAGAACAGGACCCGATTTGTTAAGAGTTGGAGGGAAATACAACGACAACTGGCATTTCAATCATTTCTGGAGTCCTCAAAGTACATCTGCTGGTTCTATTATGCCTAGTTATCAATGGTTGTTTGATAATAAAGCGATGGATGTTTCGATGACTGAGAAGAAAATGAAAGCCATGAAGAGTTTGGGGGTTCCTTATTCGGATTTACAAATTACTAACGGACTGAAAGACTTGAGAGCACAAGCTATAGCTATAGAGGAAAATTTGAAAAGCGATCCTGATTTTGTAAAAAATTATGAAGAAAGTAAAAAGAAAGCAATTGCCAAAGGCGAAGAATTTGTTCCAATGAACCAAAGAGAAATTGTAGCATTAATTGCCTACATGCAAAGATTGGGTACTGATATTAAAGTGAAAGAATAATAAAATCTGAAAAGTATGTTCGAACAAATAAAACACAACATGGAAACTATTGCAGGTGTCGCAATTTTTCCAGTACTATCGCTACTAATTTTCTTTTTCTTTTTTGTTGGATTAGGAATTTGGGTGTATTCGTACAAAAAAGAAACAATAGAAGAGATTAGTCAAATCCCTTTGAAAGATTAAATTGTTCAATTTCAAAAAAAGATAAATAATGAAAAAAATTATTCCATCCTATATAAGAGTTCTGGTTCTGTTTTTTGCTGTTTTTGGAGTGATCGAGTATTTTATCGATTCAGGAAGTCAGCCGGCTTTTATAAAATATCCTATGGTTTTGGTGTTTTTGATAGTCTTGCTTTTTGTATTAATTGCAATTGAAGTAACATTATCGGCAGTAGATAAAATTAGTTATGCTTTATTATCAGATGCCGAAAAAGCTAAAATCGCTGAACAAGAAGCATTGGATACTAAAAGCTGGTACGAGAAATTAAAAGAAAATTTCACACAATCGGGTACAGTCGAGGAGGAAAAAGAATTGCTAATGGATCACGATTATGATGGAATCAAAGAATTGGATAACAATTTGCCTCCTTGGTGGGTATATCTGTTTTATGCTTGTATCGTTTTCGCTGTGATATATTTAGTTCGTTATGAAATAATGGGAGCTCCTGATCAAGATGCTGAATTGAAAGCTGAATTAGCGCAAGCCAAAATAGAGGTTGAAGAATATATGAAAACAGCACCCGATTTGTTAGATGAAAAATCGGTAACATTATTGACAGATGCAGATGCTTTAGGCAAAGGAAAAGAAATCTTTACAACAAATTGTGCAGCTTGTCATAGAGCCGATGGAGGAGGACAAATTGGACCAAATCTTACCGATGATAATTGGATTTTAGGAGGAGGAATCGAAAAAATATTTCATACGATCACTAATGGAGGTCGTGACGGAAAAGGGATGATTGCTTGGAAAGGGACTCTGAAACCAAAAGAAATCCAAGCCGTTTCGAGTTACATCATCTCGTTGAAAGGGAGCAATCCACCAGATCCAAAAGCAGCCGAAGGTGATGTTTGGGTAGATGGAAATTCTCCAGCAGCAACCGCATCTGCAGTTGATAGTACACAAGCAAATTAATTTTTCAGTAAAAGAGCCTTGCGAAAGTAATCTTTGCAATGCTCTTTTTAAATGTTTATAAAAAATGGCAACTATTCCAGACGAATCTTTTAGAGATAGCATTGGGACAATTGATAAAGAAGGTCACAGAAAGTACATTTATCCCAAAAAACCTTCAGGTAAGTTTTTTAACTATAGAAAATGGGTGAGCTATTTTTTATTGATTGTTTTAATTATAAACCCCTTTTTAAAAATAAATGGGAATCAATTCATGATGTTCAATGTTTTAGAGCGTCGTTTTAATATTTTCAGTTTCCCTTTCTGGCCTCAAGACTTTTACATTTTTGTTTTGTTCATGGTCATTGGAGTTGTATTTATCCTTTTATTTACCGTAATATTTGGTCGAATATTTTGTGGATGGATATGTCCACAAACTATTTTTATGGAAATGGTTTTCCGTCGAATTGAATATTGGATTGAAGGCGATAGAGGTGCACAAACTCGTTTGGCAAAACAAGAATGGAATGCAGAGAAGATTAGAAAAAAATCGATAAAATGGTTTATATTTCTAGTGATTTCATTTGCAATAGCCAATGTGTTTTTAGCTTATTTAATAGGTAGCGATGAGTTATTTCGTTTGATAAAATCAGGACCTTTAGCCAATATAAGTACCTTTGTATCATTGTTGATTTTTACCGGAGTTTTCTATTTTGTATTCGCATGGTTTAGAGAACAAGTTTGTATCATTGCTTGTCCATACGGAAGATTACAAGGTGTTTTGTTAGATAAAAATTCTATCAATGTTGCTTATGATTTTGTTCGAGGAGAAAAAGAAGCAGGTAGAGCGAAATTCAATAAACAAGAAGACCGAGAAGCCTCTGGAAAAGGGGATTGCATCGATTGCAAACAATGTGTTCATGTGTGTCCTACAGGAATCGATATCCGAAACGGAGTGCAATTAGAATGTGTAAACTGTACGGCTTGTATAGACGAATGTGACACCATTATGAAGAGTGTTGGACTTCCAGTTGGTTTGATTCGTTATGCTTCTGAAAATGAAATTGAAACAAAATCTAAGTTTAAGTTTACAGCAAAAATGAAAGGATATACCGCTGTTCTTGTTATTTTGGTCGGAATACTAACAGGTTTGTTGTTTTTAAGATCCGAAGTCGAAGCAACGGTATTTAGATTGCCAGGACAGTTGTATCAACATAAAGGAGATAATATTAGTAACGTATATACTTTTAAGATTATTAATAAAACTAATAATGATATTAAAAATATTCACTTTAAATTGGTCGGTATAAAAGGAACTTTGAAGGTAGTGGGAATTCAAGAACTGAAAGTTTCTAAACAAGGAATGGTAAGCGGAACAATGTTTATTGAAATCAATAAATTTTTATTAGAATCTGATCGTACCCAATTAGAAATTGATCTCTATGAAGGTGATAAAAAAGTCGAAACTACCCATACAAACTTTTTAGGACCTCGTAGTTTCGATTAGTTTTAAGGGGTTCAATGAATTATTATTTAATATTTTAAAAGTATAAAAATGAAAAATAATTGGGGAACGTATGTGGTTATTGCCTTTGCGCTATTTATCAGTTTTATCATGTATTTTGTTATCAAAGTACAGTCAGATAGTAAATATGATAATGATTTAGTTGTAGAGGAATATTATAAACATGATGCTCATTATCAAGACGAAATGGCTCGAATTCAAAATGCTCACGATTTAACTACAAAACCCGAAATCGAGGTAGATGTAAAGGAAGTTGTAGTGGTTTTTCCAGCCAATTTTATTCCAAAAGATATTAAGGGAACAGTTTCTTTTTATAGAGCTTCAAATAAAAAATTCGATTTTGTGGTTCCTATTTCATTTACAAATTTGGCTTCGTTGTCTGTACCAAAAAACAAGTTTATTGGAGGTGAATGGCAGGTTAACATGGAATGGCAATATCAAGGCAAATCCTTTTTAACAAAGGAAAAAATTTATATAAAATAGTAAGAATTAAGAATTAAGAATTAAGAATTAAGAACTAAGAATTTTTGTAATTAAATCTTAGTATTTCTTCCTTTATCTATAATCTATAATAAAAATGCTTTATACGGCTTTAATATTTGGACTTATTAGTAGTTTTCACTGCATAGGAATGTGCGGTCCTATAGCTATGATGTTGCCAGTTGAGCGAAATAATCCTGCAAAGAAAGTTATACAAATTATGACTTACCATTTGGGTAGATTAACAGCCTATGCAAGTATCGGTTTGCTTTTTGGATTACTAGGAAGAGGTCTTTTTTTAGCGGGAATACAACAGCAATTGTCTATTTTTATTGGTGTAGCAATGATTTTGGTGATTTTAGTTCCTGAAAAAGTCTTGTCTCGTTACAATTTTTCTAAGCCAGTTTATAAATGGATTTCAAGAATGAAGCAGATGCTTGGAAGTCAGTTTAAAAATAAAAGTTTTAAATCTCTTTTTGTTATCGGGTTGCTTAACGGTTTTTTGCCTTGCGGAATGGTTTACGTTGCCTTGTTTGGTGCTTTTGCGATGCAAAATGCTAGTCTTGGAGTGCTGTATATGTTATTGTTTGGATTAGGAACTGTTCCTTTGATGAGTTTGGTAGTTTATGCAAATTCATTTTTAACAGTTTCGTTTCGCAACAAAATTCAAAAAATCATTCCTTATGTAGGTGTTGTTATAGGCGTGTTATTTATACTTAGAGGTCTAGGACTTGGGATTCCTTATGTTTCTCCCTCAAATATGAGTTTGTTTATACAAACAGAAGCCAATTGTCATTAATTGGCTTTGGTTGTAAATTGATTTTATAGAAGAAAAGATAACGTTTTTATTATCAAATAGTCATAGAAAACAAGGTTGTTTCAGGTGTTTTTCTTTTCAATCTCAAATCAAATGCCATGCAAATGTTTCGAACGTAAGGCTTACCTTTTTCTGTTACCAGCATTTTGTCTTCTTGAATTATTACGAGTTCATCTTTTACCATTTCGTTAAGTTGTTCAATAATTTCTGGAATTTCAGGAAGATAATCCTCAGAGTTTTTCCAGCTGGTTTCAAAGTGACACATCAAATTTAGAATATGTTTTCTAATTATAAGATCTTCATTATTCAAATGATGTCCTCTGTAAATGGGAAGTTTGTTCAGTTTTAATAATTGATAGTATTCTTCTAGACTTTTTACATTTTGGGCAAAGCTATACCAGCTATCACTTATGGCCGATACTCCTAAACCAATCATCAATTGTGTTTTAGATGAACTGTAGCCCATGAAATTCCGGTGCATTTTTTTATTTTCAAATGAATCGTAAAGGCTGTCTGACTTTAATGCAAAATGATCCATTCCAATTTCATAATAATCATTTTCAAAGAGCAATTGTTTGCCTTTTTCATATAGTTTTCTTTTTGCATCATCTTTTGGGATGTCTTCATCACGAAACCCCCGTTGACCATTTCCTTTTATCCAGGGTACATGGGCATAACTGTAAAATGCCAATCGATCAGGTTTTAACGAGTTTGTTTTTTCGATAGTATCAACAACATCTTCGATTTGTTGAAAAGGTAATCCGAATATTATGTCATGACCAATTGAGGTGTAACCTATTTCTCTTGCCCAAAATGTCGTTTTGGCTACATTATGAAAAGGTTGAATTCTGTGAATGGCTTTTTGAACTTTTTCGGAGTAATCCTGAACTCCAAAACTTACTCTTCTAAAACCTAAATCATACAATTTTTGCAAATGAGCATAGGTAGTATTATTTGGATGTCCTTCAAAACTAAACTCATAATTATCGGCTTTTTCAGCAATAGTTAGTATGCCTTGAATTAATCTCTCAAGATTTTGTATCGAAAAAAAAGTAGGAGTCCCCCCGCCTAAATGTATTTCTTTGATTTTTGGCTTTTTGCCTAAAATTTCGCGATAAAGGGTCCATTCTTTTAAGACAGCTTCAATATATGGATTTTCAACTTCATGATTTTTGGTAATACGTTTGTTGCATCCGCAAAATGTACACAAGCTCTCGCAAAAGGGTAAGTGTATATACAAGCTAATGCCTTCTTGAGTATTACTTTCTTGAAAAGATTTCTTTAAAGTTTCAATCCAAATTTGATTAGTAAACCCAGACTCATTCCAATATGGTACGGTAGGGTAGCTGGTATATCGGGGTCCGGGAACATTATATTTTTGGATAAGTGAAGTTTTCATTTTTCGAAATTTAGAAACATATCAAAATTAGAGTTGCTTTTTAATATTTCAAATGATAATTATCATATTTACCAAACATTATTTACAAAAAAGAGGTTCATTCCGAACCTCTTAGATATTCTTATGCAAGACAATCATCAATTGCTTTTACCCATTTTTCTGCAAATTTATGATCTTCATATAAGCAGTTAAAATCGAGATAATGATTTTCGACATCATAAATCGGAATCATTTCTTTTTTCATACTGTCTCTGTGAACCAATTCTATTTCAATTTTTGAAATTTCTTTTGATTTTGAGTCATTGGTAAGAACCTTGTTACATAAAAGAATATGATTTAAATCTACAAAGTAGATGGTTTCTTTTTTATAGCTAAAATCGATAAACAATAGACCTCTCTTTTTAGAATCTAAAGAAATAATTTTCTTGTTTTGTTCCTCTGTTAAGTCAAAATTATAGTGATTATTTTTACTGTAGGTTTTCTTTATTTCGTTAATTTTTTTTCTGCTTGATACGTTGGAACGGAAAGCTATTATTAAAGGAATACCCATTAGAACTGTAATTGCAAGTCCTATCATTGTTACAGAATTGTCCATGTTTTGTTTTTTGTGATTGTATATAATGATTTGTTTCTTAACTCAGGCTGAATTAAAAAGGATTTTAAAAGTTGGTATAACTTTTATAAAACGGAATCATAATGATAAATCACCAATGGTAGTGAAAAGGAAAAAGCAAGACAGAAACTTTATAGCTTTTGTTAATATCTTCGTTTGTTAAGGTAGTTTCAAGAGCATTGTTATTGAGAATAAACAGTGATTGGAAATAAATGGAATTCAACTGTAAGCCAACAAGAATACGGTTGTTGTGTTTAATGACTGGAGTTCCTCTTTCTACGTTAGGTAGAACAAACGAGTAAAGACTTATGTGCTTTTTGGCAAACTTAGAGCTGTTTTCTTTTGTAAAAATAAGAGTCGTACTACGGTTTGCACAATAGGCAAAATTCAATTGGAACAGGAGTCCAATAAATACGATATATTTCCAAAAGTTGTTCATTTGACAAATGTAAAAATAGGTTTTCTATTGGCTCAATTATTTTTGGTAAATGAAAGTTAAAAAAGGGTTTTGTATTGTTGATTGGATAAAAAAAGCCTTAAACAGTTTGGTTTAAGGCTTAGTTGTTTTTTGGAAAAAAAAATAAAGTTATTCTGGTTGGTTTAAGTTTCTTAATTGTTTCAATTTTTCTTTCCAGACATCTAAACTTTCTTTATGGATAGCGATGTTTTTGCGAACTTCTAATACGATAGAATTTTCTTTTTTAGAATTTTTGGTGTTAGCAAAAAACTGAATGTTGTTTTCCAATTGAAAAATTTCGTTTTGAACTTCTTCAATTTTTCTCATAATGAAGATTTTCTCGTTGTCAATTTTTCGAGTATCGTTGCTTTCAGATAAGTTTTCCATTCTGTTCGAGAAACGCATCATCTCAGTATCTTTTTTACTAAGACTTAGTTTTTCGAATAAGGCATCAAGGATTTTGTTAAATTTTCCTTCGATATGTCTTCTTGGAAATGGCACTTTCCCAAAACTTTTCCAAGTTTCGATGTGTGCTTTTATAGCATCTAAATCGGTTTTATGTTCACCTGTTAATTGGAATTCTCTAAGCGTTTCTAGATAAGCTTTCTTTTTGTTAAAAGATTCAACTTCTTCAGCGTTTTCAGTGTTTTTGTGTTCTTTTAACTTGTCAAAATAATGATTACAAGCTTCTCTAAATTCGTTCCAGATTTTGTCGGAATATTTTCTTGGAACATGACCTATTTTTTTCCAGTCTTCCTGGATTTGTTTCATAATAGGTGTAGTATTTTCAAAATCAACACTCTCTTGTAATTCTTTAGCTTTTTTAACCAAAGCTATTTTTTTATTAAGATTATCGTTTTGATCTTTTTTGATGTCTTTGTAAAATGAATTTTTAAAACTATTAAAGTTTCGTACAGCTGTTTTAAAGGCTGCCCATGTTGCTTCATTTACATCGGTAGGCACTTTTCCTGCTGCGAAAAATGCTGTACGCAACGCTTCAACTTTTTCAATTTGGGTTAACCATTGGGAGTGAGCGTTTACTTTTTCAGTAGCTAAACCTTCAATTTGAGCAATTATATTTTTTTTCTTCTCAAGGTTTTCAAGTTCTGTTCCTCTAAGATTTTCAAATAAAATCTCTCGTTTATCATGCATTTTTTTGGTCAATTCACTGAATTGATTCCAAATTTCATCACGATATTCTCTAGAAACGGGCCCTATATCTTCTTTCCAAATACGGTGTAAATCTTGTAGTTCTCTAAAAGCTTTGTTTATATCGGCTTCTTTTAGTAACTCTTCGACACGTGTTATGATTTTTTGCTTTTGTTCTAAATTGTATTTAAAGTCAATATCTCTTGCTTCTCTATCCAAGTGCAAATAATCGTAAAAATTTTCAACATGAAAATGATAGTTATTCCAGACATGATTGTATTTATCTTTTGGGATAGCTCCTGCATTTTTCCATCTTTCTCTTAATTCATTAAAATGATTTAAGGTGTCTTTGATATTGGCCTGTGGATTGATTAATTCTTTTAACTCTTCAACAATTGCTAATCGAACTTCTAAATTAGTTTTTAATTTGGATTGCAAACTCTTGAAATGAGCATTTTTGTTTTCTTTGAATTGATTGTAATATTGATCAAATTTCAATTTTAAAGGCAAATGATATTGAAATTCTTCGTTAGGGTCTTGGTTTTCTTGATAAAATTCTTCCCTCTTTTCTTCAATTAGATGGTTGTATTTGGATAAGAATGCTTTTTTAATTTCTTCAACATGCTCTTTGATTGACATTACTTTCTCATTTGTAACCAAATTTTTCAATTCGTTTACAAGAGTATCCATTGGCAATGCTTCATAATCAAGCATCGGAATATCATGACGCTCTTTTAGGGTCTCGTCTTCACTCTCTTCGGCATTAGTTTCGGCAATGGCTTCAATTACAGTTTGCTTTTCATCCGTCACTGAATTAGTTGACTCTTGAATTGCTGAATCTTCTTCGACTATAATAACTGTTTCAGATTGAATTGTTTCTTGCAATTCATTTACTGGTTTTCCGTCTGACCCATTATTGTTAACAGCCAGGTTATCATTCTTTTCTTCTAACATTTTGTGAATGTTTAAGGTTTTTATTTTTTGAAAGCGAAAGATACTAAAGGTCAGTCAAAATACAAAATAAAACTTTTGGATATAGTTAAATTATTAAGTTATTTCTTTCTTTTGTTGAATTGTTTTGAATAATTATATTTATCTGTCTTCTTTTTGGTGAATTTCAATAAGCAGAAGTTTGTAGCCAAATGAAATTTTGAGGAAGTTTTCAGGGCATTGCAAATTATTAGCATTATTGTATTTTAGCTTAAAATACTCATTAATACTATTTTATATAAAAAAATCTAAAAACAACTTTTGAATGAAAATGAAATCTTTAATTGCAATTGTTTTGTGTTTAATTCTAACTTTTTCCTTGGTTTCTTGTGGCGATAAAAAAGGATTGTCGTACAAATCGAATTCAACTTTGTCAAAACCTCATACAGCAAATGAAAGTGTTCAGAATTTTGTTCAGTATTCAGACTATTCAGTTGCTCGAATTATTAATTGTGGACAAAATGCAATTTCGGATAAGGGAAAGGTTTTTATTCTTTTTGATGGTACTAATCAAAATCAAGATCTTGCAGTGCTCAATTTTAGTGGTTGGAATCATGCAACTAACGGTTCCGCAACTGAATGGGGAAATTTAAAATTAGCTGGAAGTTATTATGATTTTAACACCACCGCCAACAAAAATAAGAGTTGTAATACTATAAGCACTATTGATATTGTTCTTTTAAAAAAGATAGCCGATTGGAATCATCAGCATTCTAATGGCTTTGAGTGTACTGTACTAGCTAAAGGTTTTCGTTTTGCTGATGTGCAAAATATTGTTTTTGATTTGAAAATTAATAGCTCTAAAACCAAAATTCCCACAATTGAAACTATCAAGACAATCTATAGTAATTATGTGCCTGAATCTGTTGTGGATAATTTAGATGATGCTAAAGTTAATATTGGAATTACATTAAGTGATAAGACAAATTATAATGCAAGTATCATTTTTCAATTGGATCAAGAGGTTTTAAAAGATCAGTGGATTCGTGTTATTGTGCCAGCAAACAAATTGTCTTTCTATCAGGAAATAGACTATAAGAAGACACCTAAATCTTTAAATGATTTTAGCGATTTGATTATTAATAGGCTACTGGTTGTTGCAGAAACCAAAAAGGGTTCTGTGCTAAGAGGAAATATAAAAGACTGGAATGACAATGTTCCTGAAACGTTTAAAGAGATGGATTTGAGTTTTAAGAAAATAGAATTTCAGTTAAAATGATGTTCTAATTTAGTTTGTTGAATTCTGTTATATATTCATAACCAAACTTACCTTTGATGGTGCAAATTTGAATTTCTTCTCCTTCTTCGAAAAGATTAAATCTTGTTTTTCCGACAGAAAATCGTTCATTGTTATTGTTAATTGATAAGTAAATATAATATTCAGTGGTTTTGCCACTACTTTTTCCTTTACGTTCTATTTTGTAATTTTTATAGGTTTTTACTCCGTCTGAAAAGGTGTTGTTTATAAAACTGATCAAAGCTGAAGTCAACAAGAATAATCCAATGAATAATCCTAAATGAACTGTAAATCTTCTTTAGCTTTCATAGTAAACACTTGGGGATTTTGTTTTAAGAATTGCGGTTAGAATAATTGCTATAATTATTCCGATGCTTCCTCCTGTCCAAAAAAGTTGGATGCCATTTATGGTATTGTCAATATTTCGTATGGTAAATAGTTGACTTAATAAGCCGATGAAAAATAATGTATTAGAAGAATAATATACGAATTTGTCGAATGATTTGGTTTTCGATTCATAATTTATTTTGGGAGGAAAAAAATCGTCAACGATTAACTGAGAAAGTGCAATAATTTGCAATAGCTGATACATCCCAAAAAAGAAAAAGGGCAAAGGAACAAGTCTAAATTCGTCGTTATTATCACCAAAAATTAGTATTGGGATAATGCAAATTCCAATATACAAAAGTTTCTTGTAGAAATTTTTTCGTATTTCAGAATTTTGATTTGAGAAAAAATCTTTCTTCCGTTTCGTATTGCGGCTTATTGATTTGTGCACAATTTTCTATGCTTTCAACTAACTTGTATTTTTTATTTGTTCCAGATTTTCCAAGCTTTTTCAGCTTGTAGAATAAGCATGTCTAAACCATTTTTTGTAATAGCTCCTTTGGCTTTGGCTTTGACTAAAAATGTTGTTTCGGCAGGGTTGTAAATTAAGTCGTAAGCAATGTGTTTTTCTGTAAAATATTCGTAGGGAATAAGCGGGAAAGCCTCAATGTTTGGGCTGGTTCCTACAGGCGAACAGTTGATTATAATTTGATAATTGTCAAAAGTAGTGGCATTAACTAGTGAATAATCAATGCAGTTTTCTTTCGCCTGACGGGATACAAATGTGTAAGTGATACCTAACTTGTCTAAGGCAAAAGCAACTCCTTTTGATGCGCCGCCAGTGCCTAGAATAAGTGCTTTTTTGTGATGAGGTTCTAATAAAGGTTCTAAAGATTTTTGAAACCCGTAATAATCAGTATTGTAGCCTTTTAGTTTTCCTTTTTTGGTGAATTTTATAGTGTTTACGGCGCCAATTTGAGCCGCATTTTTTGATAGTTTATCTAAGAAAGGTATAATGGTTTCTTTATAGGGAATTGTAACATTTAGTCCGTTGAGATCGGTATTGTTTTTTCGCAATTCTGTAAAATAATTAATATCTGGGATATCAAAATTTTCATAGGTAAAACCGCTAAAAAGCTCTTTGCTAAATTTTTCTGTAAAATATCCTCTGGAGAAAGAGTAACTAATATTACGGCCCAATAAGCCAAAACGTTTCTTTAAAACTTCAATCATTATTGTTTGTTGTGTTTATCAATATAATTACGTACCATTTTTTTTGCCCAAACTACAGGGAATAAATCTTCTAGAAGAATGTAGTTTTCTGGTTTCAAACGTAAAGCATTGCTCAAGTGAAATTTTGCTTTGATGTTGTCTGAAAGCATGAAATACAAACCAGCCAATCGGTATTCAACTTCGTTTTCTTCAGGGAAATATTCTGAAGCCTGTAATAATGTTTGGATGGCGCTGTCAAATTCGCCTAAAAATTGAAGGATGTCAACCCAAAACAGCCAAGTGTCGAGTTGGTAATCTCCAAATTCTACGGCTTTTCTGTATCCAAATTCTGCTTCTTCAAACAAATTCATTTGCTTGTTGATGGCGGCAAAACGTTTCCAGTATAGTTTGTTTTGATTGTCAATTGCTAATGCTTTGTTGACATAAAACAGTGCTTTTTGGTAGTTTTTTTGACGAACATAAAAATCAGTTATTGCAATCCAACCTTTATCTAGCAAAGGATCTTCGTGTACGGTTTTGTTGAAAAATTTAAGTGCCAAAACTTTGTTTCCCAATTTTTCATAGCATTTTCCAATTCGCAATAAAGCATACGATGTAGCATCGTCTAGCTCTAATGTTCTGTTGTAGTTTTCTATTGCTAAATCGTATTTTTTTAGGCGTTCCAAAGCTTTTGCTTTTTCCATAAACGCTCCTAAGAATTCTTCGTCTATAAGAGTAGCATATTCAAATGCATGAATAGCACTTTCATATTCTTTTAATCCATAAAACAAACGCCCAAGCTGATGCCATGCAATTTCGCTATAAGGGTTTTTGTTGATGTATTTGTTTAAGTAGGTTATCGCTTCTTGATTTTGATCTAAAAACTCATAACAATATACAACATTGTATAGAGCCGATTGATCTTCAAGATCTTCTTCTAGACATTTAATGAAGTTTTCTTTGGCCATTTCAAAATTGTCCATAAAAAGATATTCCATTCCAATCAAGTTATAAACATCGGCATAATCATCAGTGTATTGTAATGCTATTTTGAGCATTTCAACTGCTTTTTCATGCTGATCCCTTTTAGAACAAATATTTGCTTTTTGGATGTAGATTTCTTCGTTTGTTGGCTCTATTGCAAACAACTCATTCAATAACTTTTCGGCTATTTCGAGTTTGTCTTCGTAAATTAGCATTTCTACTTGAACTAGCTTAAGACCGCTGGAGCGCGGGTGTTGTTCTAATGCTAATTTTAGAGCTTTTTTGGCCAATGCGGACTTGCCCATATCGAGGTAATGAAGAATAATTTCTTCAAATTCTTCGGAGTCAAAAAAGAGCACTTTGTTGGTTTTCAACATAGACTCAAATTTTGATAGGGATAAGTTATACTCTTCTTCTTCGTTGCTTAACTGCATACTATCTGTTTTTAAATTATCCTAATCTTAAAATTAGGAAAAACGTATTGTTGAAATGAGGAAGAATTCTATTTGTTGTGAACAATTTAATTAACAAGTTGCAAAAAACATTAATAATGCTAGAGGTTAATTACAAGTTCAAAAAATTAATTCATTATTTCATTCATTACTTCGAGAATTATAGCACAGCCTTCTCGAATTTCTTCTTCGGAAATGGTTAATGGTGGCGTTATTCGAATGGCACAACCTTCAAAAAGTAACCAAAACAGGATTAAACCTCGGTCTTGACATTTTAAAATCACTTCATTAGTAATATCAGCACTGGCAGTCATAGCTGCTAGCATTAGTCCTCTTCCTCTGATTTCTTTTATCAAAGGATGTACCAAAAGTGATCTGAATAGTTTTTCTTTGGCTAATGTGTCTGTAATTAAAGTAGTTTCAGTTAATTCTTTCAAAGTAGCCAGACAGGCTGACGCAATGACAGGGTGACCTCCAAATGTGGTGATATGACCGAGTTTTGGGTTGACAGTTAGTAAATCCATCATTTCTGAGGATGCTGTAAATGCTCCTACTGGCATTCCACTCCCCATTCCTTTTCCCATTACAACAATATCGGGAACAACATTGTAATTTTGAAATCCAAATAGCGCTCCAGTTCTTCCAAATCCAGGCTGAATTTCATCCAAAATCATTAATGCACCTACTTCCTCGCATCGTGCTTTTACCTTTTGTAGAAAATTATTTTCAGGTTGTATAAACCCAGCTCCTCCTTGAATGGTTTCTAATAAAATTCCAGCGGTCTTTGAGGTTATTTTTTGTAAATCTTCTTCGTTATTGAAAGTGATAAAGTCGATATCCGGTAGCAATGGTCGAAATGCTTGTTTGCGTTCTTCAAACCCCATCACACTCATTGAACCCATGGTGTTGCCATGATAAGCATTGTGACAAGAAATTAATTGACTCCTGCCAGTAACTCTTTTGGCCAATTTGAGTGCCCCTTCAATAGCTTCGGTTCCAGAGTTTACCAAATAGGTTTTGCTTAATGGAGCTGGTAGGAGTGAAGCCATCAATTTGCAATATTCAACAGCTGGGCTTTGCGAGTATTCACCATACACCATAACATGCGAATATTTGTCTAATTGCTTTTTTATAGCATCGTTTACTCTTTTGTTTTGGTGTCCGAGGGTGCAAGCAGAAACTCCAGCAACAAAATCTAAATATTTGTTGTTACGGGTATCATATATATAAGATCCTATAGCATGAGAAACTTCCATGCCCAGTGGGTAAGGAGATGTTTGCGCTTGGTATTTTATGAAATCTGGATTCACTTTTTTTTATTTAAAAGTTTAAAACTACGACTAATTTATTTTTTTTTATTCTTCTTATCGTAATTCAAAGTTTCTTTGCGAACCTTCATGGGGGTACTTTTCTTGTTTTTGTCTTTTTGAGTGGCTTCGATAATTTTGAGTTCCTCTGTATTTTCTTCTTCGGTAAAGACATCGTCTTTAGATTTTACTCTTTCGTCACCCCGCCATTTAAACCCTTTGAGGATACTAGCGTTTACGGGGAACTCATTCTCGGGGTATATATCCCCATCTACTTGGGTAAAAAATGTAATAGCGTCTATATCTTTTTCGTTGAAAATAATATTGATTTTACTACAGATGTTTTTGTTTATCATAAGTTCCTGAGCATCGTTCCTTTCGTAGTATATAACCTCTGCATTTTTGATAATATCTACATCATGAAGTTTACCGTTTATGAGTTTGCCGTATAAATTTTGCCCCTTGGTCTGGTTGTATCCGGTTCCGAGTGTGTCTTTTGAAGCAATAAAAGCATTGTTTAGCACTTTGAGAGAATCTAATTTTTGGGTTACTTTATCGCCAATAAGATGCATGACATCGCCAGTGATTTGACTTTCTCCATTCCATAATATAGGATTTCCGATTAGTTTGGTCAATGCTATTTTGGAACTAGAGTGTATCGAATCGCATTTTCCGCTCATGTCTGTTTTGTAGAACCGAACATTATTAAATGCTCTAATTATTCTGTTGTTTTCTTTTCCAGTTACCAGGAGTTTTTTTCCGTGAATATATAACGAATCGTTATCAACAAAATTTACGGCCAATGCTCTTTTGGTCACAAACATAGAGTCTTTGTTTTTGTATAATTCGGCATAATGTCCTTTGACAATTCCTCTATTGATGGAGTCGGTTATTTTTACATTTCGGGTAGCCGAGGCAAATTCTTTATTTCGATCATAATACAAGCTATCACCTTTTATGATCCGATCGTCGTATTTTATGTAGGATTTATCTAAAAAATGGGCGAGATTTTTTTTGGTATCATAAAATCCTTTTTCAGTATAAATATAATTGGTTTTACTGGTAATTGTTGAAGGACCAAACAGGTACGAATGTCCTGAATTACTGTAATAATCTAGATGATTCGACTTTATTTCGTTGGTTTTGTTGGTAAGGGTGACAGCGGTTAAAAATTGAAATTTTTTCTGTTTTACAAAATATCTTCCTGATTTGCTTTTTAGCGTATTGTCTTTATTGATAATGGTTCCTTGCGTATTGTAGAAAACTTCTTGTGTATTTCTGTCAAAATTGATAGTGTCCGTTGATAGAGTAGTATCTGGAGAGCTCATTATGGCATTTCCAGTTGCAAAAGCTTTTTTTAATTCGCCACTGTATTCTGCATAATTACTATTTAAGTACAATGTGTCGCCTTGAACCAATTGTACATTACCAAATGCTTTTAAGTAGTTCTCTTTTTGAAAAACATAAGCTTTATTGCAAGTCAAAATTACACCGTCATGACTTACTTTGACATTTCCGGTAAGCAAAAGAGCATCGGGGAACTTTACTTCATCAACATCGGCAAAGTCTGATTGTTCTACGATAATTTTTTTGGGAGCTTGTGCCAAAATTAGGTGTGCACTAAGTAAAATTAGGCTATAGATAAGGAAATGTAAAGATTTCTTCAAGGGTTTTAATTTTTTTGTAAATTTATGAAAATTGAAATAAACCTTATGTGTATTAAGATTTATTTATAAAAGTTTAGCAACTGGATGAAACGGTTCTTTCTAGGGAAAATGAAATAGTTATAAACAAATAATTTACCTATCACGTTGTAGTTGTTTTTAAATTTGATAAATGATAGACGACTACAGGTTTTTAGAGTTGTTTTTTTACAAAAAGGATTAAATTTATTGGCTGATATGGATAAAAAAAGTATCAATTATATATTTTTAATTTAAAAATAATGAACACGAAAAATATTGTAATTTGTGGCTTGAGCATGGTGTTTCTTGCAACAGGATGTAAAATTAAAAATGTTAATATGAGTACAGAAAAGAACGTAAATCTTCTCGAAAATAAAGCAGTTGTCTATCAGGTTTTTACTCGTTTATTTGGTAATACCAACACCACCAATAAGCCATGGGGGACGATTGAAGAAAATGGCGTAGGTAAATTTGATGATTTTACTGATAAAGCTTTGTTAGAGATAAAAGATTTAGGAGTTACTCATATCTGGTACACAGGTGTTCCGCATCACGCTGTAATAAGGGATTATACCGCAATTGGAGTTTCTAATGATGATCCCGAAGTGGTAAAAGGAAGAGCTGGATCTCCATATGCAGTAAAAGATTATTATAATGTAAATCCCGATTTGGCCGTTAATCCTGAAAAGCGTCTAGAAGAATTTGAAGCGTTGATAAAGCGCACTCATAAAGCTAATCTTAAAGTTATTATTGATATTGTTCCTAATCATATTGCTCGAAAATATGAAGGAAAAAATAACCCTAAAGGGGTTAGAGATTTTGGTGCTGATGACGATGTTACTGTAGAATACAAACGAGACAATAATTTTTATTATATCCCGAATACTCCATTTCAATTACCAGATGGTGATAAGCCTTTGAATGGAGAAAGTAACCCACTTATTGATGGTAAGTTTGAAGAAAATCCTGCTAAATGGACAGGAAATGGTTCTCGATTGGCAAAACCAGATAAAAACGATTGGTACGAAACGGTTAAGGTAAATTATGGGGTTCGTCCAGATGGATCCAAAGATTTTCCAGAACTGCCAGAAGGTTATGATAAACGATCTTCTAAAGAGCATTTTGAATTTTGGAAAGATAAAAGCGTTCCGAGTTCGTGGATTAAATTTAGAGATATTGCATTGTATTGGACCGCAAAAGGGGTTGATGGTTTTCGATACGATATGGCCGAAATGGTTCCGTATGAATTTTGGAGCTATATGAATTCGGCAATCAAAAATGTTAATCCGGATGCTTTTTTAATAGCCGAAGTTTACAATCCAAACGAATACCGCAATTATATTCATTTGGGAAAAATGGATTACTTGTACGACAAAGTGGAAACTTATGATAAATTGAAAGACATCATTCAAGGAAAAACACCTCCCGATGGATTGTCTTATATACAAAAAGGGTTGGCTGATATAGATGTTCACATGCTTAAGTTTTTGGATAATCATGACGAACAACGTTTGGCAAGCCCAGAATTTGCAGGTTCTCCAGAAAAAGGAAAGCCAATGATGGTGGTTTCTACCATGATTTCAGCAGCTCCTATAATGGTATATTTTGGTCAGGAAGTAGGGGAGGCCGCAAATGAAAATGGCGGATTTGGTTCTCATTCTAGAACTTCAATCTTTGATTATGTTGGGGTTCCAAACCATCAAAGATGGATGAATAATGGCGCTTTTGATGGAGGGCAACTTACATCAAGTGAAAAAGATTTGCGTGATTTTTATAAAAGATTATTGAATTTTTCTTTAAAAAGTTCTGCTGTAATGGGACAATTTGAAGATCTTCAAGAGATAAATCGTAACGCAGGACTTGGATACAATCCGAATCATATTTATTCTTTTGTACGTTGGTCTGATAATCAAAAATTAATAGTGCTTACTAATTTTTCGGCTACCATTTCAAATAGTTTTGAATTAAAAATTCCTAATGAAATTATTTCCAAATGGAATTTGAAAGAGGGTAGTTATACTATAAAGGATCAATTATACGGTAAAAATGCTGTTGAATTGGTAATCGAAAATGGTGAAGGAAAAGCAAAAATTAGCCTACAACCTTTGGAATCCTTTATTTATCAGCTGTAACTTTTTGAGGAAGCCATTTTTCGATAATATAACTCAGACAATTTTCGACGATTGGTTTAGAAACGTAATCATTCATACCGTATTCTAAGCATTTGTCTTTTTCGCCGACCATAATTCCAGCGGTTAATGCAATTATAGGAATAAGATCACCATTTTTTAGTGTTCTGATTTCGCGTGTTGCTTCATATCCGTTTTTTATGGGCATTTGAATATCCATTAAAATCAAATCAGGTTTGTTTGTTTCAAATTTTTCGATACCTTCCTGTCCGTCCCAGGCTTCTAATATCACCACATTTGGAATAATTTTCTTGACCAAGGTTTTAGCCAATAACATATTTATTTTATTATCTTCTATAATCAAAATTTTGTAAGAAGATGTTCTTTTGGCTGGATTATCAATTTGTATGGGGGTAGGAACAGGAGTCGATTCTATAAATGTATCCAATATTGGAGCTACTTTTTTAAATTTTATTGAAAAGTAAAAATTGCTCCCATCACCATATTTGCTTTTGAGTTGCAAGTTGCTTTTCATTAATCCTAACAGTAAATTAGAGATTGCCAATCCTAAACCTGTTCCTCCAAACTTTCTAGAAGTAGCACTGTCTTCTTGAACAAATGAATTGAATATTTTCTTTTGATTGTATTGTTTGATTCCAATTCCGGTATCTTTTATAGAGAATTTTATGGTCGAATTTTTTTTGCTTGATTTAATTTGTTCAATATCTAGTCGAATGTGACCAAATGAAGTGAATTTTAGAGAATTACTAATTAAGTTAACCAATATTTGTTTTAAGCGAACAGAATCGGCTTGAATGTATTGCGGAACATTTTCATTGATTACAAGTGTTAGGCGAATGTTTTTTAGGTTTGCTTGATGCTTAAACAATTCTATGACTTGATGTAACAGTCGAAAAAGATCAATATCTTCTAGCAATAATTCTAATTTACCAGATTCAATTTTAGAAAAATCCAAAATGTCATTAATTATTTCCATTAGAGAATTGGCAGAAGCATTAACCGTTGACATGTATTCTAATTGGTTTTTTTCGAGGTTGGTTTTCATTAGCAAATCAGTAAAACCAATAATTCCGTTTAGTGGAGTTCTAATTTCGTGACTCATATTAGAAAGAAAATCGGATTTGGCTTTACTGGCTTCTTTGGCTTGTATGGTAGCTTTTTTTAACTCTATATTGGTTTGATAAAGTTGCTCGTTTATTTCTTCGTATTCGATGTATTTTAGGTATAGATTTTTTTCATTTTTTTCAGCAATTTCTTTAGCATTTATCAATTCAAATTGTAGTGATTTATGTTCGGTTATGTCCTGAATGGTTCCAACAATAACTGTTGGTTTGTTTTCTTCATCCCATTTTAAGTTTCCCATTACATGCACCCATCTTTCTACTTTGTCATTTATTCTAATGATTTTGAATTCCTTGTCAAATGAATTTTTGTTTTCAATCATTTCTTTTAGAAAATAATTTTTTAGATTTTCTTTCCAATCTGGATGAATCAATTCGGTCCAGGTTTCTAAGGTTAAATCATAACCATCATCTATTCCTAATATTTTATTTAATAAGTCGGTACGTGTCCATTTGTTGGTGTTAACATCAATACTATAAGTCCCCAATTGTGCAATGATTTGAGTTTCTTTTAGGAAAAGTTCACTTTCCTTGAGTTTGGCTTGAGCCTTTTCTTTTTCGGTTATGTCTTTTACAAATAATAAAATTTGTATTTCTGAAAGTTTTACAGCATCTATAGACCAGCGATGCAAACTGCCGTTTTTGTGTTTAAAAGGAAGAATGCTATTGTATGTTTTTTTATTGAAAAGTTTTTTAAAAATGGTGTCAACTTTGTCAAGATGATTTTTTGGGGTTAATTCCTTTAATGATTTTTTTAGCAAAGTTTTTTTTGAATAACCTGTTATTTTGGTTACTGCTGGATTTACTTCTATAAAATTTCCCTGCTTATTGATTACGATAACTCCATCTGGAGCGTTTTGAACATAGTTTCTAAATTTAGCATTGCTTTCTTGTTCTCGTTTTTTTTCTTTAATGGCAAATACTTCTTTTTCTTTGTTTAAAAAATCGATCTCTATTAGTTTTTTTTCAGTGATATCTTGAGTTGTTCCTCTTAGGGCAACAACTTCGTCTTTATCGTTCACAATAGGAATACCAGTTCCAAAAATCCATTTAATCCTATTGCCTGGAAGGACTATTTTGTGGGTAACTTCATAAGGTAATTTGTTTTTTATGCAATCATCTATTTTAGAATTGATAATTGCTTTGTCTTCGTCAGGAACATGATTAAAATAGTTTTCAAACAAATGAGATTTTGGTACATTATCCATTTCAAAAATGCGATGAAGCTCTTTGGACCAGATTAGATCTTTGTTGATTAAATTAAATTCCCAACTCCCAATTTTTGCTAATTTTTGAGCATCGTTTAGCAAATTTTCGCTTTTGGTTAATCGTTCTTGAAAGTTTTTGATTTCGGTGATGTCTCTTCCTATCGAATAGATTAATTTTTTTTCGGGATTAATGATTGAAGTCCACTGTACTGTTATGTTTTCTCCTTTTTTGGTAATTATTCTGTTTTCAAAAGTAACTGTGGTTTTGTCATTTAAAATTTGCAATATTGCTTCTTCTGTTTTGCGAATATCTTCGGGATGCATGTAATGCTCAAAAGAATTCTTGAGAAGTTCCCGTTTAGAATACCCTAATTTGTTGATGAAAACAAGATTAAAATCGACTAAGTTTTTATTTAAATCAGAAACACAAATAAAATCGGATGTTTCTCTTGTGAAAAACTCATAATTAGTAATAGAGTCAATCTTTTTTTGGAGTACAGAAATCGTGTTTTCTTGTTTTTTTAATTTTTGTAACAACTCCTCAACTGATGGTAGTTTTTCTTTCATAGGTTGATGTTTATTGTTAGGGCTCAAGTAATTATCAAATAATAGATGTATTACTCGTTTTATGTTTTGTATAGAAAACAATGAGTTGCAATTGATTTTTGAAGAATACAATTCTGTGCAACTAAATTAATGCGTAAGTAAAAATACTTGTAAGCGGCTTATAATTATACTTAAAGATATGGAATTTATCTTTAATAAATATTGTTGTAGTGAAGGAATTATTTCTTAGAAAGCTTTGCTATTTTTTTATTGACTAGAGAAGTCAGTATTATTCAGTTTTTAACCATTTTTTGAAAATATCTTCTAAATCCTTTTGAATTATTGGTTTAGATAAATAATCTGACATTCCGTGGCTTAAACATTTTTCTTTTTCACCATTCAAAACTCCAGCTGTCAAGGCAATTATAGGAATATGTTTGGTAATTGTAGATTTTTTTATAGATGTTGTAGCATCATAGCCGTTTAGAACAGGCATTTGGATATCCATTAAAATAATATCGGGTATTTCAATTTCCGAAAGAGCGACTGCATCGTAACCGTTTGTTGCTTCAATTATAGTACAATTGTTTAAGATTCTGTTGACTAAAGTTTTAGCCAGAAGCATGTTGATTTTATTGTCTTCGGCAATTAATATTTTGAAGGTTTTAATTTTTTTAGATTCAATAGGTTTATTGTCTAAATGAACATCGGTTTTATTGAGTTTCTCTTTTTGTTTTTGTGTTGCTTTTTCGAATGCAATTACAAAAGTAAATTCGCTTCCTTCTCCGTAGTTGCTGCTTAGTTTGAGTTCGCTATTTTTTAATGCCAAAAGCTGACTGGTAATTGCTAATCCTAGACCAGTTCCTCCATATTTTCGGGTAGTTGTATTATCTGCTTGAATAAACGATTGAAAAATTTTCTCTTGGTTTTTGGTTTTAATTCCGATTCCAGTATCAATTACCGAAAATTTTATTTTAGAAGTCGTTTCGTCGGTATCGATTTGGTCGATAATCAGTTTTATATGTCCCGAAAAAGTAAATTTCATTGCATTGCTTAATAAGTTTACAAGAATTTGTTTTAAGCGGAATGAATCTCCATTGATAAATTGCGGGACATTATGATTGATGTGAAGAAGCAAATCTATTTTCTTGTAATTGGCTTCATATTTGAATAGTTTTATGATCTGATTTGATAACTCATAAAGGTCTATTTCGTCTTTATTCAATTCGAATTTTCCAGATTCTATTTTAGAAAAATCGAGAATGTTATTAATGATTTCCATCAATATACTGGCAGATTCATTAACAGTTGTTAGATATTCTAACTGATCATTATCAATTTTGGTTTTCAATAATAAATCAGTAAAACCTACAATTCCGTTAAGCGGTGTTCTGATCTCATGGCTCATATTAGCTAAGAAATCAGATTTTGCTTTGTTAGAAGCTTCAGCTTTTTCTTTAGCCTTTATAGTATTTTCGATTTCTTTTTTTTGGGTAATATCTTGAACAACTCCTTTTAGGGCGACAACATTGTCGTTTTCATCGGTTATAGAGATTCCGGTGCAAAATACCCATTTGACGGATTTATTGGGTACTATAATTTTGTGTTCCATTTCGTATGGGACTCTGGTAGCGATTGTGTTTTCTATATTTTTTGTTAATATTTCCCGATCCCTTGGAAAAAAACTCGCTAGAAATTTAGGATACAATTCTGGATCGTTTGGAATTTTTTCGAATTCAAAAATTTTGTATAATTCGTCCGACCAATTTAACTCTTGCGTAATCAGATGAAAGTCCCAACTTCCTATTTTGGCAATTTTTTGGGCTTCGTTGAGTGATCTTTCGCTAGATAATAATTTTTCTTGTGTTTTTTTAAAAGCAGATATGTCTCTAGCGATAGAATAAATTAAATTGTTATTTGTGTTTAAGCTCGATTTCCACTGTAAATAAACCGATTCGCCATTTTTTTTGATATATCTGTTTTCAAAATCCATTACAGCTGTTTTTCCTTTTAGGGAATGAAATGTTTGTATGGTTTTTTCGAGGTCGTCTGGGTGAATAAAATTATAAAAAGGTTTAGATAATAGCTCTTCACGTGTGTATCCTAGTGTAGTAATGAAACCCTCATTCACAATTTTGAAATACGAATCAAGGTCGGCTATGCAAATCAAGTCTGGGGAGTCTTTGATGAAAAGTGCTAAATTGTCGATGTCATTTTTTTCGTTATGTAGTTTTTTTATTTCTTGTTCTTGCTCCTTAATTTTTTTAAGAAGTTCATTGTACCCCAGCTTGTTTATTGACTTTTCCATTATTGAATTCTGTATAACTGTAATTTTGACACCTCTATATTTTTTATAAATATACAGTAGTCTAATTAATTAAAAAAGAAAACAAATTAGTAAAATATAAATTTAACCTTCTTTTATTTTGTAAGGATAGTTTTGTGTAAATTTTGAACCGTTATTTTTGATCTTGAATTTCTATAAACAAAAAATCCGATTCAAAGTAGAATCGGATCTTTCGATTAGTAAGCAATTAATTGAAAATTGTTATTTTTTTAATGCATAGCATCAGCAGGGTTTACTTTGTTTTTTCCTTTTTTAACTAAAAGAATAATTGGGATGCAAAGTAGAAACATGATTCCCAACCAAAGAAAAATATCCATATAAGCTAAAACTGTTGCCTGTTTCATTACGGAATAATCCAATGCTTGATAGGCTTTGTCTAATGCTTCATTGCTAGTGAAACCTTTGGACATGAAATTTTGTTGCATGCCTTGAATTTGTTGTTGTACTTGGTATTTACTGGGGT
This sequence comes from Flavobacterium adhaerens, assembly GCF_040045115.1. Lineage (NCBI taxonomy): Bacteria > Pseudomonadati > Bacteroidota > Flavobacteriia > Flavobacteriales > Flavobacteriaceae > Flavobacterium > Flavobacterium adhaerens. Next base: position 220,065 of record NZ_JBDLZX010000005.1, read on the forward strand.
CTAAATGCGAAACTAAGTTTACTCGATGTTCTTGACTCCAGCGGGTAATAAATGTTGTAATAATCGCAATACCAAATGAACCTCCTAGTTGGCGCATCATTCCGGTAAAAGCAGCTCCTTCGCCGATATGTTTTCCTTTTAAAGTAGAAAGCGAAAGAGTTGTAATTGGCACAAATAGTAATCCTAGTCCAATTCCTCTCAAAATTAATGGCCAGTATAAATGTTCTACACCTGTATCGGGAGTCATATTTTCGTACATCATAAACGTAAAGAAGAAAAAGATTAAAAAACCTACTGCAACCATATAAGTCTGCGGAACTCCTTTTTGAATTAAATTACCAATAATAGGCATCATAAAAGCGGTTGTTATTGACCCAGGAATTAATAAAAGTCCTGCATCTGTTGCAGTCCATCCCAAAACAGATTGTGTATATATTGGGATAATTAAGGTAGAACCGTACAGTCCGAATCCTAAAATAAAACACATAACTGTACCAATTCTAAGGTTTCCATCTTTTAGAACGCTTAGGTTTACAATTGGATACTTATAGGTAAGTTCTCGCCATATAAAGAGTATTAAACCCAATACAGTTATTATACTCAAAATTAGAATTAACGGATCGTTGAACCAATCGTCTTGTTGACCATGTTCTAAAACAAATTGCAACGAACCAATAAATGCAGCTAGTAATACAATTCCCCACCAATCTACTTGATTGGATTTCAATTTTTCGCCATATTTAGGACTTCTTACGAACGAAATAGCCAAAACGGTAGCAATAATCCCTAACGGAATATTGATGTAAAATATATACGGCCAAGAGAAATTATCGACCAAATATCCCCCTAAAGGCGGCCCTAGTGTAGGCCCTACAATAACTCCCATGCCGTAAATAGCTTGAGCCATACCGCGCTTTTCGACTGGATAACTTTCGGTAATAATGGTTTGTGCTGTTACCAATAATGCTCCTCCTCCCATACCTTGAACGAATCTAAAGGCAACCAATTCCCAAATATTGGTAGCATTACCACATAGAAAAGAACATGCAGTAAAAATTATAATAGAGGCTACAAAGTAATTACGTCTTCCAAATTGTTGAGATAACCAACTCGTCATTGGGATTACAATAACATTTGCAATTGCATAAGCGGTAATTACCCAAGCGACATCGGTTAAGGTAGCTCCTAGACTTCCTCGCATATCGGTAAGTGCGACATTTACGATGGTGGTATCAACGATTTCTAATAAGGCACAAAGTACCGCTGTTATCGTGATCAGAACACGTCTATAACCGTATTCTACTAAATCGTCGTCTGCTATTGTTGCTTTTGTCATTTGTATAAAATAAAAATTAGATAGTTAGACTTTTGGATTATTAGATTTTTCGAATTCATAATCTGAATTCTGAAATCTGAATTCTGCAATCTAAAAATTACTTCAAATGAACATCCACTTCAACATTCATACCCGGACGTAATAATTTTACTTTTTCGGCATCATTGTTGGAATCCAAACTGATTTTTACTGGTAATCTTTGAATCGTTTTTACGAAGTTTCCTGTAGCATTATCAGGAGGTAATAAAGAAAAACGAGATCCAGTTGCTGGTGAAAACGAAGTTAAAGTTCCTTTAAATTCATAATCAGGATAAGCATCTACTTTCAAACTTACTTTTTGTCCAATCACCATTTTGTTAAGTTGGGTTTCTTTAAAATTAGCCACAACCCAAGCTTCGTTATTATTAATAATGTAAAATAAAGATTGCCCTGCTTGAACTAATTGTCCTGGTTGAATGTCAATTTTTGAAACCTGACCATCAATTGCGGCTGTAACTACAGTATAAGTTAAGTTCAATTGAGCTGATTCTAATAAAGCTTTTGCTTTTTTAATATTGGCAGCTGCAACAAGAGTTTGTTTGTCAGAAACTCTAGATTTAGCCTCAATCACTGATTTTTGATAAGAAGAAGCTTTTTGTTGCTGTTCTAGAATTCGTACTTGACTTTCGGCTTCTTGTTTGGCAGCCAATGCTTGTTCGTATTGTTGTTTGGTAATCGAATGGTTTTTGTACAAATTCTCATAACGAACATAGTCGTTTTTAGCTCTCCCTAATCGGATTTTGGCACTTTCAATATTACCTGCTGCCGATTGGACATTGGCATTAGAAACAGCTATACTTGCCAATGCGCTTCCAATATCTTCTTTGGCCGAAGCAAAATTACTTTCTGCTGCCAAGTAGGTTGCATTAGCTTCTTCAATTTTTAATTGATAATCTCTTTTGTCAATGGTAAATAAGGTGTCTCCTTTTTTTACATAGTCATTATCTTTAACATAAACCTTGCTAACATAGCCCGAAACTCTCGGGATTATAGGGTTCATGTTTTTTTCAATTTGCGCATCATCGGTTTCCTCGTGATTGCGTGCATGATTGTATTTTATAATTCCGTATGTTCCTCCTACAAGGACTAAAACCAATAGGATTATAGTGAATTTTTTGTTTGTTTTTTTCTTTTCCATGGTATTGGTTATATTTTAGAAAGGTTGAAGGTTTGTGATAATTGACCAGTAGTTGATAGTAATTCGTAATATTTTTGAATAACATCTACCTTAGCGATGGTTTCACTAATTTTAGATCGAAGTTGTTCTATATCTGCATCCAATAAATCGTTTGTATCGGCAAGCCCATTCTCGTGTTTGTCTTTTACAATTCGATAATTTTCTACCGATTGTTCTACTGCTTCTGTTAAAACAGCATTTTGTTTGATAGCCAAATCATAATTGGTAATGGCTTGTTGTACTTGAATTCGGATATTATCTTTTAAAATTTCTTCCGAATCTTTTACTTCAAGAGCTTTGCTTTTGGCAATTTTTACTTCAGTACCGTTTTTTAGAATTCCACTCAAATCATACGTAACACCAAGCCCTAAAAACATTGCGTTTTCTAGTTGCATAATGTGTTGGATGTTGAATGCAGCATAACCACCTGTTATAGCAACAACAGGGTAATATCCTGATTTTGCCATGTTGATATTGTTTTCTGATGCTTTTGATTGGAATTGTAAAGCCTCTAGGTCTTTTCGATTTTCTAGAGCAGGTTGCTCACTTGTAGGAACTTCACTTTTAGGGAAATTGATTAAGTCGTTTTCGTTGACTACTAATTTTGTTCCTGATGGTAATTTTAATAAAGTTACCAAATTATAATTCAGTATAGTTTCGGTATTAAGTGCTTCATCTAGGGATAATTGCAGTTTTGAAACTTGCAGTTGTGCTTTCAATAAATCATTACGAGGAATGATTCCATTTTTTTCCATTGCCTCAAAATCAGTTACACGTTGTTGTGCACTTTTTTGATTTTCTTTTATCAATTCAATGGTTCTTTGAGCTTTATAAAGATTGGCATAATGATTTATGACTCTCATAGCTACATCTTCTTTGGTTTTAGAAGCCATTGCTGTTTCTGCTTGATACAAATTATCCTGTAATTTGATACCATTGTGAATTTTCATTCCTGCAAAAATTGGTACTTTTAGACTGGCTTGACCAACTGTTACGTGACCAGGAACCGGAATATCTTCGCTTCCAGTACTTAAACTAGATGTAAAAGTAGGTTCATTTAAACCAAGAAATTGTCCAGAAATTGCCAAGTCTGGATATTGATTGTTTTTTACCGATTGTAATTCGTGTTTCTTGGTATCGACTTTGGTGTTGGCCAATGAAACTTCATTACTTTTTGTCCAAGCCAATTGTATTGCTTCTTCTAGCTTCAAATTGGTTTTCTCTTGGGCTGTTATGGTTGTAACTCCTACGAAGAAACTTCCAAAGAGTACTAAATAACTAACTTTCATGTGTTAAGAGAGCTTTAATTGTTTGTTGAATATGCATTGTTAGAGTTGTTTTGATATAGTTGTCGTATTTTTCTTCGGTGTCCAATTGAAACAAATTCTCATAAAAAGGTCTGTTCAAGTGAAAATGAAAATAAGGACCTAAAATACTCGGTATCAGTAAAGGAATATTGATATTTTTTTGGAACATTCCTTTTTCTTGTCCTTCCGAAATAATTGATTTCATCGATTTTAGATTGGCCATTTTTAAATCGGTAAAGGCCTTTAGATTTATGCCTCTTTTATTTGAAGAAAATTCAAAATGTAAAATCTTATAGATACATCTATTGCCATTGATTGTAGTTATGTACATACCAATGAGTTTGTTTATTTTTTCTAAAGGATTCAAATCCTCCAGAATTAATTGATCCAATTGTAGTTTGACGTTTGAAGCTCTGTGAAGAACTAAGGATTCTAATAATTGCTCTTTTGATCCAAAATAATAGGAAACCATGGCAACATTTATTTTAGCTTCTTTAGCAATATCTCGTACTGATGTGCCATCAAAACCTTTTTCTGCAAATAGCGTTTCGGCTACTTGTAGAATTTGAATTTGTTTATCGTTAAAATCAGCTTTCAATTTTATGCTTTTTAAATTCAGTGCAAAATTAAACAAGTGTTTAAATTAAACGATCGTTTAATTATTTGTTTAACTTTTTTTTAACTTTTTTAAAAGTTAATATGTCAGTTTAAAGTTAGTTATATTTTTTTGCATTTTACGATTGTTTTTGTGTAATTAATTGGTTTTCAATACAAATGTAAATTGTGAATATCTATTTTATGAATTGTATGTTTTTTTTTCTTTAAAATCTATCTTTGACATCCGATAAAAAAAAAAATGAAATCTATGAGTGCAATTTGGTACGAATGCAAAGTAAAATACAGAAAAACAGACGAAACTGGTAATCAAAAAGTGACTACCGAACCCTATTTGGTTGATGCTTTGTCTTATACAGAAGCCGAAAGTCGAATTAATGAAGAAATGAAGGCTTATATCAATGAAGAATTTAAAATCACTACTATAAAGGTGGCTAATTTTGCTGAGATTCATCCATTTGAAAATACTGATCGATGGTTTAAATCTAAGATTTCGTTAATTGCTTATGACGAAGAAAGTGGTAAGGAACGTAAAACCAACATGTATTTCTTGGTTCAAGCCAATGATGTAAAAGAGGCTTATGATAACACTGTTCATACGATGAAAGGAACTATGGGCGATTATACTATTCCTGCTATTGCTGAGTCACCTATTATGGATGTATTTCCTTATTTTTCTGGTGAAGAAGATGAATTAGAACAACTAGAAAAGTTTAATACTCTTAAGAATTCTAAACCTGAAGTTATTAAGGAAGAGGATTTTGAAGATCCTATGGAGTTTGAAACTGCTTTAGAGGAAGAAATTGAAGCAGAGTAAAGTATAAAAGCCACAAATTTTAACAATCAAAATTTGTGGCTTTTTGGTATAATATTCTAAAAGATATACTTACAGATTATCTAGTAAAAACTAAATTATTTCCTTTGGATAAATTGGAGTCAAATTGGTAGCCTTCATAATTAAAGCCTTTTAAATCTTCAATTGTTTCTGCATTCGTGTCTAAAATATAACGAACCATTAATCCTCTTGCTTTTTTGGCAAAAAAACTAATCATTTTTAGTTTACCGTCTTTATAGTCTTTGAATTCAGGTGTGATTACAGGAACTTTTAAACCTTTGGCATCTACAGCCGAAAAATATTCATTGCTAGCCAAATTGATAAATAATTCGTCTTTTTTGAGTTCTTTATTTAATGAATTGGTAATTGTTTTTTTCCAGAATTCATAAAGATTTTTACTTTCGCCAATTGGTAATTTGGTTCCCATTTCTAATCGATACGGCTGAATCAAATCTAATGGTTTCAAATACCCATAAAGCCCAGATAATATTCGCAATTTGTCTTGTAAATCATCTAATTTTCCCACTGGTATCGAATAACTGTCTAATCCTGTATAAACGTCTCCATCAAAAGCGTAAACCGCTGGTCTGGCATTTTCTGGAGTAAAAGGTGTTTTCCATTCTTGATTGCGTTTCCAGTTCAAATCGGCCAATTTATCCGAAATAGACATTAATTCAGATAATGATTTAGGCGATTGTTGCTTCAAAACTTTATGGACTTGTCTGGATTCTTTCAAAAAAGAAGGCAAACTATGTAATGGGGTTGGCAATTCTTGTTCAAAATTTAATGATTTGGCAGGCGATAATACAATTTTCATAGATAAAATATTATTTGACCCAAAAATACAAATTGAAATTTAGAATTAGGAAACATTAAATTGAATTGTTTAATAGCTAGATAGAAAATTAAAATAGAGTTATTATAAAACAATTTGTTGGATGTTTGTTATATTTGCAAAGAAATATAAAAAATGAAATTATTTTATACTTCACTTCTCTGTATCCTTTTTCACATTGGATTTTCACAATCAGTAGATCAATATTTCGAAAAAATAAGAAATAACGAAGTAGCTCTCACGGCTTTCTTTTCTCAAATGCCCAAGGGTGGTGATTTGCACCATCATTATTCGGGTTCTATTTATGCCGAACCTTTATTAAATCACGCTATTGCAAAAGATTTTTATCTCGATACTTTAAGTATGACAGTGAGTCAAGAGAAGCAAATTGGTACCAACTGGGTATTGTTTTCGACTTTACAAAAAAACGGCCAATTAGATTTATACAAACAAAAAATAATCCATAAATGGTCTATTAAAGACTTTAATTATGTTGATTACCCTTCGGATAAGCAGTTTTTTGAGTCTTTTATGAAATTTGAACCAGCCACTCAGGGCAATTTTGAAGCAGGTTTAGTAGAATTAAAAAATAGAGCAATCAAAGAAAATGTAAGCTATATCGAAACTCAATTATCGACTATTCCTTGTGCAATACAGACTAATGATTTGGTTCAATACAACACTTATCTGAGAAAACTTGTTGCTGATAAAAATGAAAAAGCTCTGATGAAATCTTTGGATTCGCTGTACACTTTTTTCATAAAAAAGGATGCCAAAAAATATGCAGCAGACTTCAACACCAATTTCGTCGAAAAAATGCATTATAATCTAAAAATTGATGATAAACAGTTTACAATGCGTTATCAAAATTTTGTTCTGCGATTTATGGAACCAGTAGATTTGTTTAAAAATCTAGTTGTTGCTTTTCTTTCAGCTGATAGTAGTGAGCTTATGGCGGGTGTGAATATCGTTTCTCCAGAAGATGGCGAAACTTCGATGAAAGATTATGAATTACACATGCTGATGTTTAAATATTGCCATAGCCGATTTCCAAAAGTAAAATATACTCTGCACGCTGGAGAACTCACCTTAGGTTTGGTGCGTCCCGAAGAATTGTCATGGCATATAAATGCTGCTGTACATACTGCTGGAGCTAATAGAATAGGACATGGAGTAGATATTGCTTATGAAGATAAAAGTTATGATTTGTTGCGATATATGGCTAAAAATGATATTCCTGTCGAAATCAATTTGGTTAGCAATGAATTTATTTTGAAGGTAAAAGAGAGTCGTCATCCTATTTTATTATACAAAGAATTTGGTGTGCCAATTATGATAAGTACTGATGATGCTGGAATTCTAAGAACTAATATGACAGAACAATTTGTTTTACTAGCCAAAAGGTATCCTAGTATTTCTTATGCCGATATTAAGCAATTTGTTTACAACAGCATCAACTATAGTTTTATTCAAGAAACTAAGGTGAAAAAGCAACTATTAAAAGATCTGGAAGGTAGATTCAAGCAATTTGAATCTAATTTTCCTTTAAAATAATTCTAAAAATAGACTTATAAGCTTCTCAATTGGAGGCTTTTTTTATCCTATTAAATTGCATTACAGTTCTAATTTCACCAACTTTGGAGATTCATTATCAATTCAAAGTAAAAATGAAACATTGGGATTTACTTTTATCCAATCAGGTAGATAAAGGAGAATTTATAAACACAGTATTATCGGGAAATAGCCAAGGTGAATTGTCTTTTTTTAATGGGTTAAAAGGAATTTTATTTTCGGATATTGCCATTAAAAAATTAATTGAAGAAGAATTTCGTCATCAATCGATAGAAGCAACTGTTGAAGCTAACAGAAACCTACGTACGTTTTCATCAGGCGAACGAAAGAAAGAATTTTTAAAATATTGCCTCAATCAAAATCCTGATTTTATCATTCTCGATAATCCAATGGATCATTTGGATCATGCTTCGCGATTAGCATTAGCATCAGAAATTCAATCCATTTCAACATCTGTAAGTGTTATTCAATTGGTAAATCGTTCCGTTGATTTACTTTCATTTATCACCAATAAAGCGCAAATCGATGATAATTCATTTGAATTGAAGCCAATAAAATCTGTACAATCATTAGAAGATAGTAATTATCATATCCCAATTTATGATGAGGTTTTTAATGATGCTGTTCTTGTAAAGATGAGAAATGTATCGGTTTCTTATGACGAAAGGCCTATTTTAGATTCTATTTCTTGGACAATAAACCAAGGAGAGTTTTGGCAACTTATTGGGCCAAATGGATCTGGGAAAAGCACTATTTTATCTTTAATTTCGGGCGAAAACACCAAAGGTTATGGGCAAGACCTAGAGCTATTTGGTAGAAAAAAAGGCAGTGGTGAAAGTATTTGGGAAATCAAAAAGAAAATTGGTTTATACTCAACTGCCATGACCGATTTGTTTGAAAGAAATGCCACTTTGGAGCAAATGATACTCTCTGGTTTTTTTGACTCAATAGGATTATATACTCAACCCACAACATTGCAACGAAAAATAGCTTCGCAATGGTTGGATTTGATTGAAATGGGTGCTTTCAAAAACAAAATTTTCAATAGACTTTCAACTGGACAGCAACGATTGGCACTTATAATTCGAGCCGTGATTAAGCACCCTCCTTTGTTAATTCTAGATGAACCATTAGAAGGATTAGACGATCATAATGTGGCATTGGTAATTAGGCTTATCAATACCATAAAAAAACAAACCAATAGCACTATTTTGTTTGTATCGCATAGAGTCGAATCGAATCTTTCGCCTAATGCAGTCTTAGAATTAATTCCAAGTCCTACAGGCTCTAAGGGAGTTATAAGATAGCAAGGATAAAAAGTTTTGATTCTCAGATTTGATGATTTTTTGAAATTTCGCCTTAGAATATTAGCGTAATTGTGTACATTTCCATTCTTTAATATGCCATTGTGAAAAACTACACTGTAAAACAATATCAGGAAAGTGATTTTGATAGCTGGAATACTTTTGTCAGCCAATCCAAAAATGCTACTTTTTTGTTTAATCGACATTTTATAAATTATCATGGTGATCGATTTGAAGATTTTTCGTTGATGGTTTTTGAGGATCAAAAAATAGTTGCCGTTTTGCCAGCCAATAGAGTAGGAGATTGCATCTATTCGCATCAAGGTTTGTCTTATGGAGGTTTAGTCTATAAAGAAAAATTAAAGCTAGCATCTGTGATAACAATTTTTAGATTGGTTTTGTCGCATTTGAATAAGAACAATATCAATAAAGCTTTCTTTAAATTACTTCCTTCAATATACCATCAAAAACCAGCAGATGAATTTAGTTATGCTTTGTTTTTGGCCGAAGCTCAATTAACCCGAAGAGATGCATTATCGGTAATCGATTTGTCAAAACCATTTCGATATTCAAAAATTAGACTTCGTTGTATTCAAAAAGGGAAAAACAATAATTTGATTGTCAAAGAAGAAGATGATTTTGAGGTGTTTTGGAATCAGATTCTTATTCCAAATTTAAAAGCGAGACACCACACAAAACCCGTACATTCGCTTGAAGAAATTAGGTTGTTGAAAAAGCGGTTTGATAAAAATATCAGACAATTTAATGTTTATTTTGAGGATAAAATCGTAGCAGGAACCACTATTTTTGAGTCCGAAAATGTCGCACATTGCCAGTATATTTCTAAGTTTGAAGAAAATGAAAATTTTGGAAGTTTGGATTTTTTGTTTGATTATTTGATTCAGGAAGTGTTTGCCTCCAAGCGTTATTTTGATTTTGGTAATTCAAATGAAAATAACGGAAAAATACTCAACAAAGGATTGTCCTATTGGAAAGAAAGTTTTGGAGCAAATTGTATAACACAAGATTTTTATGAAGTAGCTACTATTCATTATTCTAAACTTGAAAACGTGTTCAAATGATACCATTTTTAGACTTAAAAAAAATAAATGAACCTTATGAAGTTGAATTTCAAGAAAAGTTGAAATCGATTTTAGAGTCTGGTTGGTATATTTTAGGGAATGAAGTTCAAGAATTTGAAAACAATTTTGCCCAATATTGCAATGCCAAACACTGTATTGGGGTTGGTAACGGATTAGATGCTTTGGTCTTAATTTTCAAAGGATATATTTCGTTAGGGAAATTGCAAAAAGGTGATGAAGTAATAGTACCAGCCAATACTTATATAGCAAGTATTTTGGCAATTCTTCAAGCGGATTTGCTACCTGTTTTAGTAGAACCCAAAATCGAAACTTACACTCTTGATCCAAACCTAATTCAGGAAAAAATTACTTCAAAAACCAAAGCTATTTTAGCTGTTCATTTATATGGTCAATTGGCCGAAATGAACGAAATTACCGAAATAGCAAAACAGAACAACCTTTTAGTAATCGAAGATGCTGCACAATCTCACGGTGCTACTAGTGATATACAATCGGCTGTAGCGTATAGTTTTTATCCCGCTAAAAATTTAGGAGCTTTAGGCGATGGAGGAGCGGTTATTACTAATGATGAGGATTTGGCAAGTACGATTCGGTTATTGCGTAATTATGGTTCTCAAACAAAATATTATAACGAACTTGTTGGACAAAATTCCAGATTGGACGAACTCCAAGCTGGTTTTCTCAATTTGAAATTGCCTCATTTGGATTTGAATAATGATAGAAGAAGAGCAATAGCAAAACGATATTTGACTGAAATTGATAACGCAAAACTAATTTTTCCTTTTTGGGATTTTTCAAACAATCATGTCTTTCATTTGTTTGTTGTTAGAACTCAAAACAGAGATCAATTACAGCAATTTTTAAGTGAAAAAAATATTCAAACGGTTATTCATTATCCTGTTCCGCCACATCAACAAAAGGCAATGACTGAATGGAATTCCTTCAATTTTCCGATTACCGAAAAAATTCATCAGGAAGTGTTGAGTTTACCAATTAGTCCTGTATTGACTGAGGATGAAGTAAGTTATATTATTGCGATTTTAAACCAATATTAAATTTGAGTTCTATAAAAAAAATAGTCCAAACCGATCTGTTTAAAATCTCGTATTTAAATGGTTTAAGTGTCTTATTAAAAATAGGAACAGGATTTATTGTGTCTAAGTTATTAGCTGTTTTTGTAGGTTCGAGTGGTATGGCTTTGGTTGGAAATTTCAGGAATTTTTTCTCTTCCTTGGAAGGAATTTCTTCTTTGGGATTTTCGTCTGGAATTGTTAAATATGTTGGCGAAAATGAGAACAATAAAAAGGAACTCGAAAAGACTATTTCGACTATTTTAATCACATTTTTAGTTGTGACATTTTTTTTTAGTGGATTGATTTTTGTCTTTTCAAATTATTTAGGAAATAAGATTTTTGGTAATTATGGTCAGTATACTATTGTTTTCAAAGCAGTTGCAATTGTTTTGCCTTGGAGTGTTGTTTCGGTATTGTTTACGTCTATCATAAATGGATTTGGGAAGTATAATAAAGTGATTTTTATCAACCTTATTACAAATTTAGTTTGCTTGATGCTTTCGGCTGTATTGATTTATTACTTTACAACTATAGGGGCATTTGTTTCAATCATCATCGTTCCAGTTGTTTTAGTCGTAGTTTCCTGTTTTTATTTGCCAATGGAAATTCAGATTTTGAAGCGATTAAACTTTCGGGAATTTGATTTTGAAATTTTAAAAAGAATAGGAGCATTTTCATTAATGATTATTCCACCTACAATAATAAGTCCGATTTTCAATTTGCAGATTAGAAATTTTTTGATTGCCAATGTAGGCTTAGAGAGTTCAGGATATTGGGAAGCTATTACTAGAGTTTCAAATCTATATTTGTTGTTTATTGGGACTTTGATGAGTGTATATTTTTATCCTAAAATTATCAGATCCAAAGGTGAAATTCAGGTCAAAGAAGTGATTTGGAGTTTTTATAAATACATTCTTCCAGTGTTTATTCTGGCAATGGGTATTATTTATATTTTAAAAAAAGTTATTGTTGAAACACTTTTTACAACCGATTTTTTGCCAGTTACAGATTTGTTTTTTTGGCAATTATTGGGTGATGTTTTTAAGGTAGCTGGAATGATTTTGGGAATTTTATTGATGGCCAGGAGGAATATCAATCATTATATTTTTATCGAAATTACAGCACTTATTTTTTTGTACTTTGTTAGTTTGTTTTGTATTCAAGAGTTTGGTCTGCAAGGTGTCGTGATAGCACAAGCAATCGAAAATTTGGTTTATCTATTGGTACTGTTGTTGTATTTTAGGAAAGTTTTATTTTAAAAGTAGAAACAATACGATATGATTCAGGATGTATTAGTAACGGTTTTTGTGCCTGTTTATAATGGTGAAAAATATCTCCGAGAAACGTTGTTGTCTATTCAAAATCAAAGCTATAAAAATATAGAGGTGTTATTGGTAGATGATGCTTCTACAGATAGTTGCAAAACTATTATTGATGATTTTGTAAATAGTGATGATAGGTTTTTATTTTTTCAGAAAAAAAATGGCGGAACGGTTGCTGCATCTTGGAATTTTATAAAACCTGAAATAAAAGGTGATTTTGTTTTTTATGCTTCTCAAGACGATCTTTTTTCTGTTGATCTTGTCGAAAAAATGATTGCAAAACAAAAAGAAACCAATGCCGATTGTGTGCTTCCAGATATGGAATTTTATTTTGAGAACATTCCTGATAACAAAAAAATCATTGGATTAAATGGTGATCGAAAATGTATTTTGAGCGGAAAACAAGCATGTGCAGCATCTTTGGATTGGACCATTCATGGTTTTGCATTGGTTAAGACAACTTTATTAAGTGATGTATTTTTTCCAAAAGACGCTTTTGATAGCGATGAATTTGTTACTCGAAAATTGTTTTTAGAAAGTAATAAAGTGGCTTTTAGCCAAGGTGTTTTCTATTATAGGCAGGATAATCCAAATGCGATAACCAAAACATTTTCGATCAAAAATTTTTATGGGCTCAACACTTTATTTAGGGTTTTTGTTTTGATCAAAGAACATAATTTTGATAAAAAGTATGTTATAAACAGTCAGTATTCAATACTTAGCAGATACTTGCAATTAGTGGTACAATTGCAACTTTATACTTTCGAATCTGATTCTGAAAGGAGAGAAGTTGAGTTGTTTTTATCTGATTTTAAACAAAAAAGGCTAGTCAATGCTTTTTATTTTTTGAATTTTGGATACGCTTTATTGTCATTCAAATTCAAATATATTTTATTGGTAATCATTTTTAAAATTCCCTTTTTATTCAATTTCGTAAAAGAGGTTTATGTAAAAAAGCATCAAAAGAACGATTCAAATTTGGTGAGGAATTAATTAGAACTGTAATTTTTAAACCATTTTCTCCAAGTCAAAAGCAATCTTAGCTCTAAATTTTTACAGAGTATCCAATAGTTTCTGTTCTTTAAACATTGTACAATGCCATTATGTACTCTCTTCTGAACGGATAAATCTTCTAACTTGCTTTTGTTTAATTGAATCGCTTTTTTTAAAATTAAATAAGTAGAATAATCAAGTTTTTTGGTTTGTGGATCTTTCTTTTTCTTAAAATTACTGGCCAAAGAATTGTATACAATCCTTTTTTGCATAATAATTTCATCTATAAAGTCAAACTCATATTTTCGAGATGCTCGTATCCAAAAATCCAAATCTTCATAAGCTAACTTTTCATCATAACCTTGTAAATCGGTTAGCACCGTTTTTTTTATCATTGCCGATACTGAACACATGCTATAAAAATCCGAAAGAACATTGCTGTAAATATCTCCTGTGATTCTCTTTTGTAATACTTTTTTTTGATCGTTTACAGGGAAATAATAGGAATCAAATGTGTCGTCTTCGAGTATTACTGCAGCATTCCCATAAACAACTCCCAGATTTTTATACGGACTCTTGGTAAAACGGTCAATTTGAGTCATTATACAATTTGGCAATAAAATATCATCAGCAGCCAAATCGATAATATATTCGCCTTTGGCAAATCGCAATGCTTTATTAAAGGCTTTGGTATTGCCTAAATTTGTATCATTGAAAATAATTTGGATGTCAGGATGTTTTTGTGACCAAGTTTTAATTACAGATTTTGAATTGTCTGTACTGCAATCGTCCATAACAATAAGCTGTACTGATGGATACAATTGATTGAGTACAGAATCCAGACTTTTTACAACAAACTCTTCTTGGTTATAGCATAAACAGATAACAGTTACTAATGGAGTCTGAAGCATTATTTTTAAATGTTTATATTTGAGGCTAAAATTATAAATTGGGAATGATATCTCCTAAAAAAACATGTAAGATCGCATTGATTGGCTTTCGGTTGAGTGGGGGCGGGGCTGAAAAAGTAATGGCTAATTTGTCTGTCTTTTTTCATTCCAAAAACATTGAAGTTCATACCATCACTGTTCTTGATGAAGTTTCTTATACTTATTCTGGTGAATTGCTTAATCTTGGACTTTTGAAAGATGAAAAGAATGGATTTCTCAATAAATTCAAAAGAATGTATGTTTTGAAGAAGTATTTGAATCAACATAATTTTGACTTCATCATAGATTTACGACCAAGAACAAAGACTCTACAGGAAATAATTATTGCCAGATTTATTTATAAGGCCAAAACCATCTTGACCATTCATAGTTTTTTGATAGACTATTATATGCCAAAAAGTGTTTGGCTCTCGAAATTAATTTATGACAAATGTTATGCAACAATCACCGTAGGTGATGAAATAAAAGAATTGGTCGAGAGTAAGTATGGTTTAAAAAACGTGACTACGATTCACAATCCAATTTATTTAGAAGAAGTTGAAGTTAAGTGTAAAGAATCGTTTTCTATTGATTATAAGTATATCATTGCAATTGGACAGTATGAAGATTCTATTAAACAGTTCGATAAATTAATCTGTAGTTATGCTAATTCTATTCTTTCGAAAAAGAAAATTCACCTTGTCATTTTAGGAAATGGAAATAAAGAGATATTGGAAACTGTTGCGAAAAACAATGATGTTTTTGAATTTGTTCATTTAATGGGATTTCAAGAAAACCCATATAAATACTTAAAAAAAGCTCTTTTTCTTGTTTTGAGTAGTGCCAATGAGGGATTTTCTAATGTAATTTTAGAATCGTTGGCTTGTCATACTCCTGTGATTGCTTTTGATTGTAAAGTAGGGCCCAGCGAAATGATTTTTCATAGGAATAACGGACTTTTAGTAGAAAATCAAAATACCGAAAAATTAACCGAAGCAATGAACTTGTTTGTAGAAGATGAGCTTTTGTATCTTTTTTGCAAAGAAAACGCATTCGAAAGCGTTAAGAGATTTTCACTAGAAAATATTGGAAACCTGTGGTTGTCTTTAATGAAGATTAGTTGAGGTTACAATACAAAAAAAGCTACCAAATTAATCGGTAGCCTTTGTTTATTCATTTTGAAATTGATTATTTTTCAATTTCTTTCATACTGTCCATTTTCTTATGAGCTAGGAATCCAGTGATGTCTTCAAAATGCTCGATAACTCGTTTGTTCCCAAATTCGAATACTTTTGTTGCTAATCCATCAAGGAAATCTCGGTCGTGAGAAACCAAAATCAAAGTTCCGTCAAAATCACGTAAAGCGTCTTTGATGATGTCTTTAGTTTTCATATCTAAGTGATTTGAAGGCTCATCTAGAATCAGTAAGTTTACGGGTTCTAAAAGCAATTTAATCATAGCCAAACGTGTTTTTTCACCACCAGAAAGGACTTTGACTTTTTTGGTAATATCATCACCTTGGAACATGAAAGCTCCAAGAATATTTTTTATTTGAGTTCTAATATCTCCAACTGCAATATTGTCTATTGTTTCAAAAATAGTAGCATTTTCATCTAATAAAGCGGCTTGGTTTTGTGCAAAATAACCGATTTGAGAGTTGTGACCAATTTCTACAGATCCACTATCAATACCGATTTCTTTCATAATCGCTTTAATCATAGTCGATTTACCTTCACCATTTTTTCCAACAAATGCTACTTTTTGACCTCTTTCAATAACAATATTAGCATCTTTAAAAACCACATGGTCTCCATAAGATTTAGACATTTCTTTTACAATTACAGGATATTGCCCTGAACGTGCTGCGGGAGGGAATTTCAATCGAAGAGCCGAAGTGTCAACTTCATCAACTTGAACAATTTCAAGCTTTTCTAACATTCTAACACGAGATTGAACAGCATCGGTTTTTGAGAA
This sequence comes from Flavobacterium adhaerens, assembly GCF_040045115.1. Taxonomy (NCBI): domain Bacteria; kingdom Pseudomonadati; phylum Bacteroidota; class Flavobacteriia; order Flavobacteriales; family Flavobacteriaceae; genus Flavobacterium; species Flavobacterium adhaerens. The sequence continues at coordinate 236,479 of NZ_JBDLZX010000005.1, forward strand.
TGTTCCTTTGAATCGCTCAATAAAAGCTCTGTTGTCGGCAATCATTTTTTGTTGTTCGTCATAGGCTTTTTGTTGATGAATACGTCTGTCTTTGCGTAACTCTAAATAATGAGTATATTTTGCTTTATAATCATAAATGCGTCCCATTGTAACTTCGATGGTACGGTTGGTAATATTATCAACAAAGGCTCTATCGTGCGAAATAACCACAACTGCTTTGGCCGAATTAATCAAGAAATCTTCTAGCCACTGGATACTCTCGATGTCCATGTGGTTGGTAGGCTCATCCAATAAAATTAAATCAGGTTTTTGCAAAAGGATTTTAGCCAACTCAATTCGCATTCTCCAACCTCCAGAGAACTCAGAAGTTTGACGTGTAAAATCTTCTCGAACAAAACCAAGTCCAATTAAGATTTTTTCTACTTCGGCTTCATAATTGATTTCTTCAATTGCGTAAAATTTTTCACTTAAATCCGAAACTCTTTCAATTAATTTCATGTACTCATCACTTTCATAATCAGTACGAACGGTCAATTGCTCATTGATTTCATCTATTTCGGCTTTCATTTTAAAAATGTCGCTAAATGCTTTAGAAGCTTCTTCCATTACAGTAGCACCATCTGTTGTCAATAAATGTTGAGGTAAATAAGCAACAACAGCTTCTTTGGGAACAGATACACTTCCGGTTGAAGGTTTTCCGTGTCCAGCAATTATTTTTAAAAGAGTAGATTTTCCTGCACCGTTTTTACCCATAAGGGCAATTTTATCATTTTCGTTTATGGCAAAAGAAACATCGCTAAATAAGGTTGTCCCTCCAAATTGAACCGAAATATCGTTAATTGTAATCATTTAGATTTTTTAGTTTTTAGGTTGCTTAAATTGTAAGCTAGTATTTTTTTGAAGGTGCAAAGATAGATTAATTAGATAATTAGAAAATGATTCAATTGGAAAATGATAAAAAAAAATACCACAAATTCGTTTTGGTTATAACGAATTTGTGATAAAGTATTTTCTAATTTCTAGATAAGTATATATCTAGTTTTTTTGGCTTTCTTCGAATTCTTTTTCCCAAATTGGAGCATTATGAACTCCAATGCTTTTAGGGTCAAATTGTGGTTCTTTGCCTTGTTTTTTCTGTCTTTCATAATCTTTCAAAGCAGCCAAAGCTGGTTTTTGTAAAATTAAAATAGCAATAATATTAAACCAAGCCATTAATCCTACACCCAGATCACCAATGTCCCAAGCAAGTTTTGCTGTATTTACACTTCCGTAAATGATAATGAAAATCATTGTAACTCTTAAAAGTTGGTTGGCTATAGATGATTTAAACTTTCTAGTGAGATAAGAAATATTTGTTTCCGCAATATAATAATAAGCTATAATGGTTGTGAATGCGAAGAAAAATAACGCAAAAGCAACAAAATAAGACCCAAATCCTGGAAAAATGCTATCCATTGCACTTTGGGTGTATCCTGCTCCAGGCGAAACTCCTGGAAGTCCAGTGTATAAAAACTCCGAAGCTCCTTGGGTACCAAAAGCAGGGTTTTGTACATTGTAAGTTCCAGTTATTAAAATCATAAAACCTGTTGCAGAACAAACTAAAAGAGTGTCGATATAGATAGAAAAAGCTTGTACCAATCCTTGTTTTGTTGGATGTGAAACATTTGCCGCAGCTGCAATATGTGGAGCTGAACCTTGTCCAGCTTCATTAGAATAAATTCCTCTTTTTACACCCCATTGTATCGCCAGACCAAAAACAGCTCCAAAGCCAGCTTCCTGATTGAAGGCACTTTTAAAAATAAGTGATACAATATGAGGTAAATGATCAATATGAATTGCTACGATAATAATTGAAGCGATAATATACCCAGCAGCCATAAAAGGAACAATTAGTTCAGCGAATTTTGCAATACGTTTTACGCCTCCAAAAACGATGGCGGCAAAAATCAATGCCAAAACACCACCTGTTATCCAAGTATTTAGTTGAAATGCATTTTGAAAACCTTCGGCTACCGAATTTGCCTGAACGCCTGGTAGTAGAATTCCCATTGCTACCACTGCTACAATTGCAAAAGCAGTTGCAAACCATTTAACGCCTAATCCTCTTTCTATGTAAAATGAAGGGCCTCCTCTAAGTAATCCTTTGTCTTCCTCTTTGTAAATTTGAGCCAATGTCGCTTCGATAAAAGCGGTGCTGGCTCCTAAAAACGCAACGGTCCACATCCAAAACATAGCCCCAGGACCTCCAAAGGCAATAGCAGTAGCAACTCCAGCAATATTTCCAGTTCCTACTCTTCCTGCTAACGTCATAGATAACGCTTGGAATGAAGAAACTCCTGATTCGGTACTTTCTCCATCGAATAATAAACGAAACATTTCTTTGAAATGGCGAACTTGTAAAAATCTAGTTCTGATTGAAAAATAGAGCCCAGCTCCTAAGCATAATAAAATCAAAGCGTTACTCCATACAATTTCATTTAAAGAGGATACAATTTCTCCCATAGCAGTTTATTCGTTTTTTTTAAATTATTAATAATGCAATAAAATCTTTCAAAAGTGAAAATACGGGGGTAAAACTATAACTTCTGGATAGAAAAAACTAATAGAATTTGATGTAAATTAGAAAAAAATGCATTTTATTTATTTTGACCCTTGTAGTAAATAGGGGGGGTGTGTGATATTGTTGTGTTGTTTTTTGTGGTTGACCATAGAAAAAAGAGGGTGTATGAAAAAAGCTCTCCGATTTTGTTTTGTATCGGAAAGCTTTTGTTTCGTTAGATTTGATTTTATTCTTTACGCCATTTTTTAGATTCTTCAAAAATGTGTTCTAATATGGCTTTTTCTTTTTCGTCAAATTCTACATTTCTTCTGCTCATAACTAATCTTGCTGTTTCAAAAGCTTTGTTGGTAGTGTAAGTGGTGAATCCTGTAGAACCTCCCCAAGAAAAACTTGGAACAAAATTACGAGGGAAACCGCTGCCAAAAATATTAACGCTGACACCAACTACAGTTCCCGTATTGAACATGGTATTGATTCCGCATTTACTGTGATCTCCCATCATTAATCCGCAAAATTGAAGTCCAGTTTTTGTAAAGCTTTCGGTTTCGTAGTTCCATAGTTTTACTTCTTCGTAATTGTTTTTCAAATTAGAGTTGTTGCTGTCAGCTCCAATGTTGCACCATTCTCCTAAAACAGAATCGCCAAGAAAGCCATCATGCCCTTTGTTTGAGTAAGCAAATAGTACAGCATTTTTTACTTCACCACCAATTCTAGAATGTGGTCCTACGGTAGTCGCTCCATATACTTTTGCTCCCATTTTTACTTGAGCATTTTCGCATAAAGCAAATGGTCCTCGTATAATGGAACCTTCCATGATTTCGGTGTTTTTGCCAATGTATATTGGTCCTGATGAAGCGTTTAATGTAACGAATTCTAATTTTGCTCCTTCTTCGATAAAAATATTTTCGGGAGCAATTACATTAACGCTTTTTGGGATGGGTTGTGATTTTCTGTCTTCGGTTATTAAGTTAAAATCTTCACGGATTGCGATGTCGTTTTTTGAAAAAATATCCCAAGTGTGTTCAATTGAGATTGTTTCATCGGTGTATTCTAGAATTTCATAATCTTCAAAATCGACTGACTCTTGCTGGTTATTGGTAAAAAAAGCTATTACGTCATCTCCTTTAAAAATAGCTTGATTGGGTTGTAGATTTTTAATCATTTCTACCAAAATAGAATTCGGTAAAAAAGAGGCATTAATCATAATATTTTCATCTAACTCAACCATTGGGAATTTTTCTGATAAATACTCTTCTGTAACAGTAGTGGTTGTAGAGCCTAAGTAAGTTTCCCATTTTTGACGAATGGTCATTATTCCAACTAGAATATCAGCAACGGGGCGAGTAAAAGTAAAAGGTAACAAAGCATTTCGAGCAGGACCGTCAAAAAGAATGTAATTCATAAATTAAATAAAAATAAATTATTAAAATGTGATTTTGGTTATCATCGCCAAAGTTACAATTATTTTTAGATGTTTATTGGTTTGTAGAATGCTGCTTTTGTAGCAATGGAAACAATTTTACAATAAAAAAGCCTCGCAATTTGCAAGGCTTTGATTGTATTTTGAAACACTTAAAATTATTTAATGTGTTTAGCGTATTTAGTTTTGAATTTATCAATACGTCCAGCAGTATCGATAAGTTTAGATTTACCTGTGTAAAAAGGGTGAGAAGTTCTAGAAATCTCCATTTTTACAACTGGATATTCAACACCTTCGTGAATAATTGTTTCTTTTGTCTCTGCTGTAGATTTAGTAATAAAAACATCGTCATTTGACATGTCTTTGAAAGCAACTAATCTGTAATTTTCTGGGTGTACACCTTTTTTCATCTTAAATCTTTTTTATTTGTTTGGTTATAATTTGTTTTGCAGCTTTTCTTTTTAGATAAGGTATAAACGCACTATAACTTTTTGTTTTACAATTTTTATTTTGAGTCTGCAAATTTACATTAAAATTTCAATATTCAAACCTTTATATTGTTTTTTTTATAATAGGCTTAAAAATTATTTTTTACTCGTCAGTAAATTGGGAATTGTTATATTTGTGGATTCATAAAAAACGGCTAAATATGATAAACGAAATTATAAAAAGAAACGGAGTTACATTTGGTGTTACAATTGGGATTATTTCTTCCTTAATAACCGCTACAATTTATGCTATAGATATTAATCTTTTCCTGTCGGGTTGGTTAGGAGCCGCAATAATAGGATTTTACCTTATTATTTGTATTGTTTTGCTTGTAAAGACAAAAAAGGATTTGAATGGAGTGATGCCTTTTAAAGATGCGTTTACAACTTATTTTATCGCAGTACTTATCGGAATAATTATTTCAACTCTTTTTAATATTGTCTTGTTCAATTTTATCGATCCAAGTGCGAAAGACACTTTGAAAGAGTTAACAGCAAAATATACTATAGAAATGATGCAGAAATTTGGAACCCCAGAATCTGCCATCAAAGAAGCGGTAGCTAAGTTAAAAGAGAGTAATCCTTATTCTATCATCGAATTAGCTAAAGGGGCTATTTATAGTATTGTTTTTAGTTCGATTTTAGGATTAATTTTGGCTGCTTTTTTTAAATCCAACGCTACATCACAAGAATACAAATAATGAATTTATCAATACTTATACCGCTTCTAAACGAAGAGGAATCTTTACAAGAATTGTACACTTGGATACTATCTGTAATGAAATCGAACAATTATAGTTACGAAATCATTTTTTTAGATGACGGAAGTACTGATGAATCTTGGAATATCATTTCGGGTTTTGCAACTGAAAATCCTAATGTAAAAGGGGTTCGTTTTATGAAAAATTTCGGGAAATCACAAGCCTTACATGCTGGTTTTGCCAAAGCTCAAGGCGATGTAATTATTACTATGGATGCTGACCTGCAGGATAGTCCAGACGAAATTCCAGGTTTATACCAGATGATTACCGAACAAAAATACGATTTGGTTTCGGGTTGGAAAAAGAAACGATACGACTCTGTTGTTGCTAAAAACATTCCCTCAAAATTATTCAATTGGGCAGCCCGAAAAACATCAGGCGTGCAACTAAATGATTTTAATTGCGGACTAAAAGCTTATAGAAATGTGGTTGTAAAAAATGTAGAAGTATCAGGCGAAATGCATCGATACATTCCTGTTTTGGCCAAAAATGCCGGTTTTGGAAAAATTGGCGAAAAAGTAGTGCAACACCAAGCTAGAAAATATGGGGAAACCAAGTTTGGAATGGAACGTTTCATAAATGGTTTTCTGGATTTAATCACAATTTGGTTCCTTTCTCGATTTGGTAAAAGACCAATGCATCTATTTGGAGCAATTGGATCTTTTATGTTTATCATCGGTTTTATTGCTGCTGGATATATCGGTGTTTCAAAATTATACCATATGTATAATGGTATGAAATATATTTTGGTAACCAATAATCCTTGGTTTTTTATTGCTTTGACCACAATGATTTTGGGAACTCAATTGTTTTTGGCAGGATTCCTTGGTGAAATAATTTTGAGAAGTAAAAATAATGAAGATCGGTACAAAGTTTCTACAGAATTGAATTTTTAACGACATTAAACTGATTCTATATAACATTTGAATTTTAAAATTTTCAAAACAATAACTGAACAAACAACTTAAAACTATAAAGATAATGCACATAGCTCAAAACATTCTAGACGCAATGAATGTATGGTTTACCCCTACGTTTGATAATGAAACTCAAGAAGCTGTTAAAGAATTAATGACAACATCGCCAAAAGATCTTGAGGAAAGTTTTTATAAAAATTTAGAGTTTGGTACAGGCGGAATGCGTGGTATCATGGGGGTAGGAGACAACCGTATCAATAAATATACGCTTGGAAAAAGTACTCAAGGACTGTCAAATTTTTTGCATAAAGTATTTCCAAATCAACCTTTGAAAACGGTTATAGCTTATGATTGTCGTCATAATAGTAAAACTTTAGCAAAAGTTGTTGCTGATGTTTTCTCTGCAAATGGGATTCAGGTGTATTTATTTTCGGATTTGAGACCTACACCAGAATTATCTTTCGCTCTAAAATATTTAGGTTGTCAGTGTGGTATTGTACTAACAGCATCACATAATCCCCCTGAATATAACGGATACAAAGTGTATTGGGAAGATGGTGGTCAGATTGTTCCCCCGCAAGATGGCGAAATCATCAACAGTATCGAAAAATTACAATATGATGAAATTAAATTTGATGCAAATGAAAGTTTGATTCAATATATTGATGCAGAAGTAGATCAGGCTTTTGTCAAATCTACTATAGAAAATGCAAGTTTTGGCACTTTGCAAGAGGCAAAAGATAATCTTAATATTGTATTTACTTCCTTACACGGGACTTCTATTACTGCTGTTCCAGATGTTTTGTCTCAAGCGGGTTACAAAAACGTAAATATTGTTGAAGAACAAAGAGTGCCTAACGGTGACTTTCCAACTGTAAAATCGCCTAATCCAGAAGAACCAGAAGCTTTAACATTGGCCTTGGCCTTGGCAGATAAAACCAATTCTGATATTGTGATTGGTACTGATCCAGATTGCGATAGATTGGGTATTGCTGTTCGAAACAACGAAGGTAAAATGACTTTGTTAAACGGTAACCAAACCATGATTTTAATGACTGCTTTTTTATTAGAAGAATGGAAAAAAGCTGGAAAAATTAACGGAAAACAATTTGTTGGTTCTACAATTGTTTCTACACCAATGATTATGGAACTAGCTTCAGCTTATGGAGTTGGTTTTAAAGTTGGTTTGACTGGTTTTAAATGGATTGCCAAAATGATCAAAGATTTCCCTGAACTAGAATTTATAGGTGGAGGAGAAGAGAGTTTTGGTTATATGGTTGGTGATGCTGTTCGTGATAAAGATGCTGTAGCCGCTACTTTGTTGATTTGTGAGGTGGCTGCTCAGGCCAAAGCTAAAGGAAGTTCAGTTTACAAAGAACTACAACAATTGTATGTTGAACATGGTTTTTATAAAGAATACTTGGTTTCTATTACCAAAAAAGGAATGGAAGGCTTAAGTGAAATTAATAAAATGATGGTTTCCTTACGCGAAAATCCTTTAAAAGAAATCAATGGACAAAGAGTTGTAATGGTTGAAGATTACAAATCTTCTATTGCTAAAAATTTATTTACAGGAGAAGAAGAAGCGATCGATATGCCTAAGGCTGATGTGTTGATTTATTATACCGAAGACGGGTCTAAAATATGCGCTAGACCTAGTGGTACCGAACCTAAAATTAAATTTTACATCAGTGTAAAAACTGATTTAGATGCTGTTGCTAATTTTGAAACAACAGAAAAATTCTTAGATGAAAAAATTCAAAAAATCATTGCTGAAATGAAATTGAATTAATTTATTTGAGAAAGGATTTAGCGAATAAAATTTAAAGCTTTATAGAATTTTTAATTGTGCAGATTGTTATAGTCTGCACAATTGCATTAATAGGGCTATAGAGATTTTAGTGAAAAAAATGATAAAATTATAGCAAAACTAACCAATTGGTTTAATTTTGTTTTTTAATTGTTTGATGTAATTCATTTATAAATCAATTTAATTTTGGATTGCAAAAAACACACCCGATAAAACTTAAAAACTTTAAGTTGCAGCAAAAAAAATAACATTCAAATAAATGATAGACTCCAATTTGCTTAAATTAATTCCGTATGCTAAAGTTTACAAGAGCCATATTGTTTGGAATATAATTTACAATATACTTTATGCTTTATTCAGTACTATTTCGATGTTATCGTTGCTACCAATGCTCGAGGTACTTTTTGGTCAAACCAAAGCGATACCTCAAGAACCAGTTTATACCGGAATAGGGGATATAATGGGCTACGGTAAAGATTTACTGTATTTTAAAATATCAGAATTAACAAAAACGACTGGACCTCAATTTGCCTTATTGTTAGTGGTATCATTAGTGATTACAACGTTTTTATTAAAAAACTTTTTCAATTATTTGGCTTCGTATCATATCATGCATCTCAAAAATGGTGTTTTGAAAGATTTAAGACAAACCATGTATGATAAAATAATAGAATTGCCAGTATCATATTATTCCGAGAAAAGAAAAGGTGATGTAATGTCACGTATGCTTGGAGATGTGGGAGAGGTTCAAAATTCCTTTTTTTCAATATTAGAACTTATCGTAAAGGAGCCTCTAACTATTTTGTTTGCACTAATTACCATGTTTGCTATCAGCGTAGAATTGACCATTTTTGTATTGATTTTTATTCCAATTTCGGGTATTATAATCTCTAAAATTGGAAAAAATTTGAAAGCAAAATCCTTACAAGCACAAAACGAGGGAGGGTATTTGATTTCTATAGTTGAGGAAAGTTTGACAGGTCTAAAAGTCGTAAAAAGTTATAATGCCGAGAACAGTTTCAAGAATAAATTTCACGCTTCTGTTTCTAGATTGTTAAAACTTTCAAACAGCATAGGAAATAAAAATAATTTGGCTTCGCCGTTGAGTGAATTTATGGGAATTACAACTATTGCTATATTGTTATGGTATGGAGGGAATTTGGTTTTGGTCGAAAAGACATTAGCGGGTTCTGCATTTATTGTTTACTTAACATTAGCTTATAATATTCTTACACCAGCAAAAGCGATATCTAAGGCTTCTTATGCTGTGAAAAATGGGTTGGCAGCAGCCGAACGTGTTTTTGAAGTTTTAGAGGTAAAAAATGAAATTACTAGCAAGGAAAATGCTATCGAGAAAAATACTTTTGAGAATTCGATAACTATCCAGAACATCAATTTTAGATATGAAAAAGAGAATGTTTTAAAAGATTTTTCGCTTACGGTAAATAAAGGACAAACGGTCGCTCTTGTAGGACAATCAGGAAGTGGTAAAAGTACAATTGCAAATTTACTGACACGCTTTTATGATGTGAATGAAGGTACTATTTTAATCGATGGAATAGCCATAAAAGATTTGAATCTACATTCGCTTCGCGGATTAATGGGGTTGGTTACACAAGACAGTATTTTGTTTAATGATACGATAAGATATAATATTGCCTTGGGCAAACAAGACGCAACGGATGAGGAAATTATCGAAGCGTTGAAAATTGCCAATGCTTATGAGTTTGTAAAAGATTTACCGGAAGGGATTTATACCAATATTGGTGATAGTGGAAATAAACTATCGGGTGGTCAAAAACAACGATTATCTATTGCACGTGCGGTTTTGAAAAATCCTCCAATTATGATTTTAGACGAAGCAACTTCGGCTTTGGATACCGAAAGCGAAAAATTTGTTCAGGTTGCTCTTGAAAATATGATGCAGAACAGAACTTCAATTGTGATTGCACACCGTCTTTCAACGATTCAAAAGGCCGATTTAATTGTTGTGATGCAAAAAGGGAAGATTGTAGAACAAGGTACTCATGCCGAGTTAATCGCTTTGAACGGAACATATAACAAATTGGTAACAATGCAATCTTTGGAATAACGATTTTAGATGGCGAACTTTAGATTTTCGATTCTCAGAATAAGATAATTTAAATTTAAACGGTGTGTATTTTAACAATTCAAATATAATACTTCCGCAAGATCCCAATACAATTGTATGGAAATATCTTGATTTGTCTAAGTTTTTGGATTTATTGCTTTCGAGAAAATTGTTCATGTCTCGTTCGGATAAATTTGAAGATCAATATGAAGGAACTTTTAGCGAACCTACTTACGAAGAGATCAAAAAACTTTCTATTGATAATCCTGATTTTTTAAATTTTTACAAAACGCATCGTGAAAAAGTAGCTATAAGTAGTTGGCATATCAATGAATATGAGTCTTTTGCCATGTGGCAAATTTTTACACAAAATAGTGAAGGTTTAGCAATACAATCTACAATCCAAAGACTTCAAAATGCTTTGACTCCCGAAAACAATTACAAACAATACATTGGTGAGGTAAATTATATCGATTATAAGAAAGAGTATATTCCTTTTGATGATATGTTTTTCCCTTTTTTGTTCAAAAGAAAAAGCTTTCAATACGAACGCGAAGTCCGAATTATTACAGATGTTTCGGATAATAATATGAAATTGAATGACGGTCTAAAAATAAGTGTTGATATCAATCAATTAATTGAGAAAATTTATATTCACCCTAAATCAGAGAATTGGTATAAAAATCTTGTGATTCAATTGGTAAAACAACTCGGTTTTAATTTCGAAATAGAAAAATCTGATTTGGAAAGTGATATTTTGATTTAAAAGTTAGATTGGGTTATAGGTTTCAGTTGTCCAGTCTTTTTTAGTCAAATCGATGTAGTTATAATGTACCACATCTTTGCTGTCAAATTCTCCGTTTTTATTGGTGTCTTCGACGGTTCTAAAATACAATCTGTTCTTGGCCTCAACCAGTGACCAATCGATTAATTCTTGAAAATCGGGAGAAACTTTGGTAAGCTTTTCACCACTAATTTTACTTAAATACAAAGCTTTGATGTCCGAAGTGTCTAATTTTCCATCTTTATTAGTATCGGAATCACACATGGTGTAAACCATGATTTGTTTGTTTATCTTGTCGGAAACTGCTTTTAAATAGGTGGCGGTTTGAATTAAAACAGGATCATTTGTCAATGCTTTTATAGAATCAGAATCTACTTTTTGAAATTTAAGATTCTGCAAATAACCGGTGATTTCATATTCGGCAGCATTAGAAATTGTAAAACTTACATCATTTACACTCGAAGAACCGTATCTGTTTTTTAATCCTTTGCCATAAACATTTAAGTCTCCAACAGGATGAATCAGGTAATTTGTTCCTTGCATTTGTATTGGCAAATCGGCTATTTTGATTTGGCTCGAATCTATTCTGGGGGTTTGTTTTACTGCTTTTGAGGCACCATAAATTACTTTAGGTTTTTCTATTTCTTCTTTTTTGCAACTTGCTAAAAACAAAAGCGATATTCCTATACAAACAAAATGTGATGTTCTCATACTAATTTTAAATATTAAAATATAAACTCAAATGTAATCATTTTTAAAAATGAAAAACGAAATATTAAGTAGTTTTATTCTTTTTACTCTATTCTAATTTACTCTAAAATGGTTCATAATCTGGCATTCAACTTCAAATTAAAAACTCTTTTTGTCATATAATTTGGAATTGCATATTCGGTTTTGGTGTAAACATCCCGAACCCATGTATTTGTGATTGCATTTTGATTATTAAAGAGATTAAAGATTTCAAAGCCTAATGATAATTCTTTGAAATTTTTGAAAAAACTTCTGGTTGACATGCCAACTTTTTGGTCGATAAAAACTTTAGAAAATCCAATATCCGCTCGACGATAATCATTTAAGCGATTTTGATATAAATACGGGTCTGCATAAGAAGGGGATCCGCCTGGTAGTCCAGTGTTGTAAACTAAGTTTAAGTATAATTTTAAGCTTGGAATTTTGGGCATATAATCCTGAAACAAAAGACCAAATTTTAAACGTTGATCTGTTGGCCGTGCAATGTATTCTTTGTGATCCCAATTCTCTTCGGTTTTTAAATATCCAAAACTAATCCAAGAATCTGTTCCTGGGACAAATTCTCCATTGAGCCTAACATCAAGTCCTTGTGCATAGGCAACAGCATTGTTTTGAGCCAAATATCGTATTCTTACATTGTCTATGGTGTAGGGATTTACGTCTGTCATTTTTTTATAATAGGCTTCGGTGGTGAGTTTAAAAGGACGTTTCCACATTTCAAAACTATAGTCACTTCCGAATACAATGTTTAACGATTTTTGAGCTTTAACATCTGGTTGAACGATGCCGTCATAATCTCTTAATTCTCTATAGAATGGTGGTTGTCCGTAGAGGCCAATTGTAAATCGGAATAAGATTTCTTTTTCCCAATCTGGTTTTAGGGCAAATTGTCCTCTTGGATTAAAAATAGTTTGAACTTTTCCGTTTAAATTAGTTCCCGAAACTTCCCAACTCTGCAATCGTACTCCAACATTATACCAGATTTCGTTACTACCTATGTTGCCTTTTCGACTCCATTGTGTGTAAGCCGAAATTCTATTAATGTCCGTGAAATTTGTTGCTCTAACAAATTGGTAGGGAATTAATAATCCAGAATAAGGTTGGTAAGGTTGGTCATTTTTAGGAAGTATTACTGGTGGACGTATCGAAAAACCAGCTGAATCTATCATTTCCCATTCTGATATTCGATCATGAATAGATTCTTTGGTGTATTTTATGCCCCATTCAATTTGATTTTGTTTCCAATTTTTTAATCCTTTTAATTCTAAATTGCCAATTAGTGCGTCAAGATCGTTTCGAGCATGATTGAGTTGTGAGCCAATTCCTCTTGTGTATTGAATATCGTCATAGGAATCAGAGCCAATATTAGTGTCAACTTCGCCTAATCGATATTGCGCATAGATATCAAAATACTCTTGTTCAATGGTGTGAAACAGAGAACCAATGAGTTTTAATGATGTACTCTCGTTTAGTTGATAAGTGGTTTTTATAGCTCCAAAATAGGTTTTGTAAATGTCTTTTTCTTTTCCTTGATAATATACAGCAAGTGCCATAGGTTCATTTATTGTACCAAAATTGGTTTGACGAGTAAGTGGCTCGTATAAGTAGTGATTTTGAGAAATATTTCCCAAGAAGCTCCATTGCCATTTGGCAGATGCTTGATAGGTGATATTGGTTTGAATATCTGCAAAAGTAGGAGTGTAGTTGGTTTGTGTATCTTGGCTGTTTACTAAAAGGCTATTGTTTCGGTACCGAATTCCTGTAATTGCTGACCATTTTTTATCTTTAGAAATGACATCAAAGGCAAAACTTCCGCCAAGAAAACTCAATTCGAGTGAGGCTCCAAATTGAGACGGGTTGCGATAGGTGATGTCTAAGACCGATGACATTTTGTCTCCATATTTGGCTTGAAAACCTCCTGCGGAAAAATCGATATTTTGAACCAAATCAGTATTTATAAAGCTTAATCCTTCTTGCTGACCTGAGCGTATCAAAAAAGGGCGATACACTTCGATTTCATTTACATAAACTAAATTTTCATCATAATTTCCGCCTCTCACACTGTATTGTGTGCTTAATTCATTGTTAGAATTTACACCGGGTAATGTTTTTAACACGTTTTCAATTCCAGCATTGGCACCAGGAATAAAACGAATGTCTTTGGCTTCAAAAGTTTGTATTCCTTGAACCGTTTTTTTATTATTCGCATTAACAATTACTTCGCCCATTTGTTCTTCTTGATTATCCATGAATATATTTAGAACATATACTTCATTGGGTTTCAGGAGTATTTTTATGCTGGCTTTTTTTAAGGAAATATGCGTAAATTCGATTGTTGTTTTTTCATTTGCAGGAATGTCAATTTTGTATTGCCCATTTGAATTTGTTTGGGTCAAATTGTTACTGCAAATGATATTTACCCCTTCTATTGGATTGTTTTTTTTATCTAAAACAACTCCTCTTACCAAAGCCGTTTGAGCATGTGAATTTATTCCCATCCATAAAAAAACAATACAAAATAAGGCTTTTAGAATGTTCAAATCGTTTTAGTTTTATTGTTTTTGATTTCTTTGAAAATGTGTTTCAAAGGTAGAAGAATTCCCTACATTATCAACTACAACCACTTTTAAAAGATTTTTACCATTTGTAACAATTCCGTCGCTAAAATAATGCGTCAGGGTACGGGTTTTGCTTTCGTACTCCATCAATATCCATTTGCCGTTAAGGTAGCCGTTGTATGATTGAATTCCGGATTGACTATCAGAAATTTTTACTTGAATGGTTTTTTGATTGTCTAGAACTTTTCCTTCGATAGGTTTTGGAATGGTAATTACTGGAGGAACAGTATCGATAGCTAATTTGTATTTGCCAAGTGTTTTGGTTCGGATTTCATAAACATTATTTTTTTCACGAGTGGTATTGTAGCTAAGACTGTTTCCGTTTACACGAGCTATGTAAACCTTATCTTTTTTGTCACTGTAACGATCGTTTTCGATGGTAATGGTGAAATTGCTATGAGCAGGAACTGTATCGTCATGTACAGTTAGAACCCCACTATTTACATCAAAATTCAAATCAAAATCATTGTAAAATGTTCCAGCAGGAAAGAAAACAGAGCATTTGTCTTTTTCGAAAAAACAATCCTTTGATGCTTTCACGGTATAATTGGCTACAATAGGTTCTTTGTCAACAATTGTAGTAAGAGAATCAAATTCGACAGGAATTGTGATTGATGTTTTGTTTCCGTAATAGTCAGAAACATCTAAATGGCAAATATTAGTTAGGTTAGGGGTTGCTGTTATAATACCATTAGAATTGTCTGTTTGAATAATACTCAAATTATAGGGCGGATTCATAAAAAGTTTTTGAATTCGTTGTCCTGTTTTTTTGTAAAAAGAATAATCGATTAATGCATTTATATACCGCATTTCATCAAAAGCATAAGTCGTAAATTTATAATTGAAAATAGAATTTCCATTACTAAGTAAATTCACATTATAGACACCATTTTTATTAAAGGAAAGATCATCGGTGTCTGTAGTAGTTACCCCAAAACCTATTTTGCCATTTGCAACAACTTTGTTTGCGAGATAAGTTCCGTCTTTTTGCAGTGATAAATTTACAGGAATTCGTCGTTTAGAGTTGTTTACAATTGTTTTAGAATCTAAAGGATAAACATATAAATTCGAAACTATCGGTTTTTTGGTATCTTTTAATAAACTGTCAAAGCCAAAAAATAAAGGATTGATTATTTTCTCGGTTTTCGTATCTCTAAATTCAAAATGCAAATGAGGCCCTTCAGAAGAGCCCGTATTTCCAGATAGAGCTATAAGTTGTCCTTTGGTAACAGGCATTTGATTGGGTTTGAAAAACATTTCGATTTCATATGCTTGTTCTCTGTAATGTGTTTTTTTTATGTAACTCTCAATAGAATCTGTTGCTCTTTGCAAATGACCATAAACCGAAGTAAATCCATTTGGGTGATCGATATAGATAGTTTTCCCGTTTCCAAAAGTGGATATTTTTATTCTCGACACATAACCATCGGCAACAGCATATACATTTAATCCTTCTTTTTGAAGAGTTTTCATGTCAAAACCAGCATGAAAATGATTGGGTCTTAATTCTCCAAAATTTCCAGATAATCGTAGCGGGATATCCAGCGGGGAACGAAAGTAATCTTTTGGATATTCAACTTGCGCAAATAAAGTTGTTGTAAATAATAGTAAAAAAAACGGGAGTCTCATAATGCAATTGTAATTTTATGGAGATAGGGAATTGATGTATCTCCATTTTGTGTTTTTTGTTAATTTGTATTCGTTTTTGTTTTTCGGAATACATTTTTGCTAAGTTAAAAAAAGGAAGTTAGACCTACAAGATAAAATTAATTCAAAATGTAACTAATTGATTTTTAATATATTGGTTATTTTAATGTAAAAAAATCAATAAAATATTGTAATAATAAAAAGGAATACTAACTTTGTAAGATTAAGTAATGAATTGGAATTATAATGAGTGTGATTGCAGAAATAATTGATACTCTTGAAAATAAGATTGGAAAACTTTTTCTAAAAATTCAAGTTTTAGAAAAAAATAATCAAGATTTAAGGATAGAGTTACAAAACGCTGCAGTGTTAATACAAAATCAATCTAACGAGATTGAGGCGTTGAAAACACAAGTAGAAACACTCAAAATAGCTAATACATTGCTTGGCAGTGACGACAATAAAAGAGATACAAAGCTTAAGATAAATTCAATGATTCGTGAAATTGATTACTGCATAGCCCAGCTATCAGATTAAAAAAGATGGACGAAAAGCTAAAAATTAAAATATCAATTGCCGACAGAGTTTACCCGTTAACGGTAGATTTCTCTCAAGAGGAAGGGCTTAGGAGTGCTTCTAAGAAAATTGATGCTATGATCAAGCAATTTGAAGAAAATTATGCTGTAAGAGATAAACAAGATGTTTTAGCTATGTGTGCTTTACAATTTGCTTCTCAAGTAGAACAAAGGCAAATTGATAATGCTATAAATGGCACCGAAACCATCGATAGATTAAATAAACTCAATTCGCTTTTAGACGAATATCTCGAAAGTTAAACGTTCTTGCATAAAGACTAAGATACTGCCTACATTAGTTCATATTGGTAAACTCAACACTAACAATTTAGAATGAGCGAATCATCACTACTATAGTATGCCATGCTTCGGCAAGGAAACTTGAACAGTGAGTTAGCTCAAAACTTGTCTTTTCGAGTTTATACAACCTCTAATGTAGGCTTTTTTATATATAAATTTTTTACAAACATGGACATCATAACAATAATTATTTCAGGAATTGTAGGTATTGCACTAGGATTTGGAATCGCCAAAATTATAGAGAAAAGTAATATTTCTAATTTAATTAAAAACGCAAAGAAAGAAGCTAGTTCAATTCTAAAAGACGCTAATCTTGAAGCTGAAAATATTAAAAAGGACAAAATTCTTCAAGCTAAAGAGAAGTTTATTGAATTGAAGGCAGAGCACGAACAAGTAATTTTGGCAAGAGATAAAAAAGTTGCCGAAGTAGAGAAAAGAGTTCGTGACAAAGAATCTCAAGTTTCAAATGAATTGTCAAAATCTAAAAAATTGAATGATGATTTTGAAGCAAAAACGGCCGAATATAATTCTAAAATTGAAACTTTAGAAAAGAAACAACAAGAAGTTGATAGGCTTCATAAAAGTCAATTACAGCAATTAGAGGTAATTTCTGGATTGTCTGCAGAAGAAGCTAAAGAGCAATTGGTTGAAGGCCTGAAGGCTGAAGCCAAAACCAAAGCAATGTCTCATATTCAAGATACTATCGAAGAGGCTAAATTGACAGCACAACAAGAAGCTAAAAAAATTATTATCAATACTATTCAGCGAGTAGGTACCGAAGAAGCTGTAGAAAACTGCGTTTCTGTATTTAATATCGAATCGGATGATGTAAAAGGTAGAATCATTGGTCGTGAAGGTAGAAATATTAGAGCTTTAGAAGCAGCAACAGGTGTTGAAATTATCGTTGATGATACTCCAGAAGCTATTATTTTATCTTGTTTTGATCCAGTTCGTAGAGAAATTGCTCGTTTAGCATTACACAAGTTGGTTACTGATGGGCGTATTCACCCAGCTCGTATCGAAGAAGTAGTTGCAAAAACGACAAAACAAATCGATGATGAAATTATCGAAGTAGGAAAACGTACTGTAATCGATTTAGGAATTCACGGATTACATCCTGAATTGATAAAAGTTGTAGGTAGGATGAAATATCGTTCGTCTTACGGGCAAAACTTATTGCAACACTCAAGAGAGGTGTCTAAGTTGTGTGGTATCATGGCTGCCGAACTAGGTTTGAACGTAAAACTAGCTAAAAGAGCTGGTTTGTTACACGATATTGGTAAAGTTCCAGATACCGAAAGTGATTTGCCACACGCTTTATTAGGGATGCAATGGGCTGAAAAATATGGAGAAAAAGATGAGGTTTGTAATGCAATTGGAGCGCATCATGATGAGATTGAAATGAAATCATTGTTGTCTCCAATTATTCAAGTTTGTGATGCTATTTCAGGAGCTAGACCAGGAGCGAGAAGACAAGTGTTGGATTCGTACATTCAGCGTTTGAAAGATCTTGAAGATGTAGCTTATGGATTTAATGGTGTAAAAAATGCCTATGCTATCCAAGCGGGTAGAGAGCTTCGTGTAATTGTAGAAAGCGAAAAGGTTTCAGATGATAATGCGGCAAATTTATCTTTTGAAATTTCTCAAAAAATACAAACTGAGATGACTTATCCAGGACAAGTAAAAGTAACAGTAATTAGAGAGACAAGAGCGGTGAATATTGCTAAATAATAGCAGTAATGACTTATACAAAAATCCAAATTTCAACTTGTAAAGATTGAAATTTGGATTTTTTGTTTTTGTAATAAATAGGTTTTCTTACCCTTTTTTGAAATAGACTTTAAAAGTGGTTCCAAAATTAAGTGTGCTTTCTACTTCAATTTTACCGCCCATATTTTCTACCTGATTTTTGGTTAAATATAAACCGACTCCTCTGGCGTCATTATTGGAGTGAAACGTTTTGTATAGTCCAAAAATAGAATCTTTGTGTTTTTCTAAATCAATTCCTAATCCGTTGTCTTTTACATTTAGTACTACGAAATTATCTTTTATTTCGGTCGTAAAAATAATTTTAGGCTCTTTGTTAGGATCCGAATATTTAATAGCATTGGTTACTAAATTCAGCATGATACTTTCTAAATAAGCTGGTAAACAATGTATTTTGATAGAATTAGGAACGTAGTTTAAGACTTGTATTCTTTTTTCTTTTAGAGATTCGTATAAAACATCTAAAACTTTGTCTATAAAACTATTAATTTTTAGGAGTTGCATGTTGTTCTCTTTTTCGGTATAAATGCTTACCAAATCGTTTAGGTTTTCGATTGTAGAGAACAACTCGTCTGATACGATTTGTATATTGTGTAAGGTGTCTTTTTCGGATAATAAATTTTCGGCATGTAAATCTAACAAGGATTTTATATTTCCGCTATGTGTCCTTAAATTATGAGATACTATGTGAGCAAAATTGAGAAGTTTATTGTTTTGTGTATTTACAATTTCGAGCATTTGAGACAGGTCT
Source organism: Flavobacterium adhaerens (assembly GCF_040045115.1). Lineage (NCBI taxonomy): Bacteria > Pseudomonadati > Bacteroidota > Flavobacteriia > Flavobacteriales > Flavobacteriaceae > Flavobacterium > Flavobacterium adhaerens. The sequence continues at coordinate 255,719 of NZ_JBDLZX010000005.1, forward strand.
AGCTCTTTCTTTTTTTGTTCGGAAATATCAGTATGTGTTCCTACTATACGCAAAGGTTTTCCGGTATCATCTCTTTCGATTACTTTTCCTCTATCGAGAATCCATTTGTATCTGCCTGAACACAAAACACGGTGACAGGTTTCGTAAAATGGAATTTTGTTCTCAAAATGCAAATTGATATTTCCGTAATATTCTTCTCGATCATCAGGATGAACTCTTTCGTCCCATTCTTCAGGTGCAGCTACTAAATCAGATTCGGTTAATTCCAGAATTTTCATAGATTCGGAAGAATAATATACCTTGTTAGTGATTAAATCCCAGTCCCACACACCTCTGTCTGATGCTTGTACGGCAAAATGATACCTTTCATCGGCTACTTTCAATCTAATTTCTTGTTCCTTGATATCGGTTATATCCGAAATAAGTCCGTAAAAAAGGATGTCGTTGTTTTTCTTTTTCTTGGGTGTTGCGTCAATTCTAATCCATTTGTAACCACTTTCAGGTAGTAGTAATCTAAAATCAATTTCCCATTTTTCGTTGGTTGATATGGCTTTTTCGTATGATTCTAAAAAGCATTTTAAATCTGGCTCGTAAATCTTGTAGTTGGATAATTTATAGGTGTCTTCTAAAAAATCATTTATCGAGAATTCGTTTAGAAACTCAATGGGTTTGCTCAAAAAATCGATTGTGATTTGTTTGAGGCTGTTCACTCTTATTTGAAAGATAATATTAGGAAGTTGTTTGATTAAACTTTCGTATAATTTATTTAAATCTTCGGGTGTTTTATTTGTAGTAAAGATCATATTTTAATTTTTACTTGATGTTTTGCAAAAATATTGAATATTAGATAGATATTGTTATAAAAAGAAGGATATTATTTTAAGGATCATTTTCTAGGATGATAATTATTCAGTACTTCGGTTAAATATTTTCGGTCTAAATGAACATATATTTCCGTAGTAGTTATAGATTCATGTCCCAACATTAATTGAATCGAACGCAAATCGGCTCCGTTTTCTAATAAATGTGTTGCAAATGAATGTCTGAAAGTATGAGGACTAATTTTTTTATTTAAATTGATTTTTACTGCTAAATCTTTTATGATGGTAAAGATCATTGCTCTTGTCAACTGTTTTCCTCTTCGATTTAAAAAGAGGATGTCTTCGAATTCTTTATGAATATTTAAATGGGTTCTAATAGTATTTTGATAAATGTTAATATATTTTTGAGTCAATTCGCCTACTGGAACAAAACGCTGTTTGTTGCCTTTACCAGTAATTTTGATAAAACCTTCTTCAAAAAATAAATCTGATAATTTTAAAGCAACAAGCTCAGATACCCTTAGACCACAACCGTAAAGAGTCTCTAATAATGCTCGATTTCGTTCTCCCTCATTTGAACTTAAATCTATAGCAGAAATTAACGAGTCTATTTCCTCTACTGCAAGTGTATCGGGTAATTTTCGTCCTGTTTTTGGTGATTCTATTAATTCTAAAGGATTGTCATTTCGATAATCTTCAAAAATCAAATACGAGAAAAAACTTTTTAATCCAGAGAGGATTCTTGCTTGAGATCTAGGGTTGACCTCTTTAGAAATGTTATAAATGAATTGTTGTAAAACTTCTTCTTTTATAACTATTGGAGAAATGTTTATTCTATTTTGTTCTAAGAATAAGCATAATCGTTCTATGTCAAAAGTATAGTTTTCTATTGTGTTTTTAGACAAACCTCTTTCGATTTTTAGATACGATTGATAGTTTTTGATGTAAGTATTCCAATCCATTTTACAAAGAAAACTTATTTATTAGAAATAAAAAAAGCTATTTGGAGCTGATTTAAATATAAACAATTCTCGCAACATGCAATCAGGGTTATCATTTAAGGAATAAAATGGTTGTCTATGATTTTGGAGTTCAATGGTTTATGTGAGATGTATTTTTGTGTCCAAAAAATAATTAAAAAAACTTACAAAATTATTTTTCAAACTAATTGTTTTGTTTATTTTTGCACGGATTTTTTTACAAATCAAAACTAATTTAAAAATTTAATTATTTACAATGAAAAAAGTATTTTTATTGACATTAGGATTTTTTGCATTCCAAGCAGTAAATGCACAAGAGTCCATTTCTTACAAACCAACAAAAGGAACAGTTACAACAGAAGTAGGTTTAAACGGTGGTTTAAACAATGCTGAAATTGATTTGAATGACGGAATTGTGAAATTTAGATATTTCCTAGAAGACGATATTGCTTTAAGAGCAGGTTTGGGAATAAGCAGTTATAAAGATGTAGATTATTTTAATAATGGTTCTGAAACTGAAAAAAATTCAGATAACAATATAAAATTAGGAGTTGAGAAACATTTTGCTGGAACTAATAGGCTTTCAACATATGCTGGGGCAGAAGTAATTTTTGGTTTTGGTAAAGAATTTTCAGAAACATCTTTCGATAATGGAGATTATGAAGATTTTGAGCAAAAAAACTCAGGTTTTGGTTTTGGTTTATTTACAGGAGCAGATTATTATGTAGCTAAAAAATTATATTTTGGTGTTGAGGCAGGAATAAGCTTTATGTCAGAGAAATTTAAAGATGCTGAATATTCAAGCTATTTTGGAGGTGTTTCTGATAGTTCAAAAACTCCTGGTTCTAAAGAATCATCTTTCGTAACGGCTGCTTTTGGAGGAATCCGAGTGGGTTATCAGTTTTAAAAAGGATATAAGATTAGAACTCTCATATTTTGAATATGCCCTAGATAGTTACAAACTATTTGGGGCTTTTTTTATTATAAATACGTATTGCAGTATTGGTAAAAATTGTTCAAAAAAAGAGGCTGTCCTAAAAGTCTTGTTTTGTCATTCCGAATTTATTTCGGAATCTAAAAAACAAATGATAATCTAGCGTCTAAAGAAGCTGAAACAAGTTCAGCTTGACAAGATTATATCTTTTTGGACAGCCTCTATTTTTTATAAAATCAAGAAATTACCATTTGTATAAAAGTCCGAATTTTGGTTGTGCAAATATATTGTTGAATAAATTTACATTGATAACCAAATCGCTTGTACTTTCTCCATTTTCTGGACTTGCGTTGTTGTAGCTTAAAATTTCAGCTAATGTAAATGTTGCTGCCCATCTTGGAGTGAAAAAGTAATTCAGTCCCAAATCAATATTAGCCTTGATCCCATTACTTGTATCGGAACTTCCATCAAGATAATCTAGTTTTGTGTTATTGTAACCTAATCCAGCTTCACCATATGCTTTTAAATTTCCTAAACTTAAGAAATAATATCTAGCAAATACTCCTATTCCAAATGAATTTGATTTGTCAAGACCACCATTATTTGGTAAATAAGATACAGATGAATAATTAAGATCACCTCCTACAGCCCATTTATTGTCTAAAAAATATCCAAATTTTGGGTTAATTGCAAAATAGTCGTTATCACTATCACCAGTTGTTAAACTAATACCTCCTTCAAGCCACATATCTCCAGCAGAAAAAGTTGCTTTCGGCATTCCTGATTCTTGTGCAGTTGCAAAATTCATTGCAAATACAGTTACTAATGCTACAATAATTTTTTTCATTTTTTTTTATTTGTTTGTTAATACGGAATCAAATGTACGAAAAAACCATCACTATTATGTTAATTGGGTATAATTTAATAGTAAAATGAAGCAATTCTGTTTTAAAACTTTCAATAACAAAGGGTTTAAATTAAAGTTTTTCTTATATAAGTTTTGGATTTTGATTTGATAAATTAAAATGATTGATTTTAATATAAAAATGAATTGAGTTTAAATGGTATTATTTATTTTTACAAAAACAATAAATAACGATATATGAAAATTGCCATCATTAATGGTCCAAATTTAAATTTACTTGGAAAAAGGGAGCCTGAAATTTACGGTTCACAAACATTTGAAGATTATCTTGAAATTTTAAAAAACAAATTTCCTCAAATAGAATTGACTTATTATCAAAGTAATATTGAAGGGGAATTAATTGGGAAAATTCAAGATTTTGGTTTTACTTATGATGGAATTATTTTGAATGCGGGTGCTTATACACATACTTCGGTTGGTATTGGTGATGCTATAAAAGCAGTGACAACTCCAGTTATCGAAGTACATATATCCAATACTTATGCTCGTGAAAGTTTTAGGCACCAATCGTATATTTCAGGAAATGCAAAAGGGGTAGTTTTGGGTTTTGGAATGAAAAGTTATGATTTGGCTATCCAATCTTTTTTGTAAAATAATACTAAAATCAAGATGTTGTGTATGTAACATCGCCTGCTAAAAAGCGTCTTACATAAAAAAAAATATTTATGCGAAACGCTTTTTTGCTCTTCTTTTTACTTTCGTCATTAATTCATTTTGGTCAAATTAAAGGTAGGATAACAGACGAAAAAGGGAATCCTCTTCCATCCGTAAGTATATACGAAGAAAATACTTATAACGGGACAACTTCTAACGAACAAGGTTTCTATGAATTGAATATAAAACAGCAAGGTAAATGCACTATTGTTTTTCAATATCTAGGTTTTAAAACTCAAAAGCAAACACTCGATATTATTTCTTTTCCATTTACATTTGATTTACAATTATCTGAAGAAAGTTTTAAACTTAATGAAGTAGTTATAAATACCAAAGGTAATCCTGCAGATCTAATCATAAAAAAAGCGATTGCCCATAAAAAAGCAAATACAGCTAAAACAACCAAATTTAAAGCAGATTTCTATTCGCGTGGTATTTTTAAATTGAAAAATGCTCCCAAAAAAATATTAGGTCAAGAAATTGGGGATATGGATGGAGCATTAGATTCAACAGGAACAGGGATTATTTCATTGTCCGAGACATTCTCTAAAATTATTTTTGAAAAGCCAAATAATTTGAAAGAAGTGGTGACCGCCTCAAAGATAAGCGGTGATAATAAAGGATATGCTTACAATACAGCGAGGTCATCTTTCTATGATTTTTATGATAACACTTTAAATTTTAGTGTTAATATGATTTCGCCTATTGCAGATAATGCTTTCAATTATTATAAATATAAACTCGAAAGCACTTTTGAAGACGATAACAAGCAAACTATCAATAAAATAAGAGTTATAGCCAAGCGGGATAAAGAACCTGTTTTTGAAGGTTATATTTATATTGTTGAGGATTCTTGGGCAATTTATGCGATTGATTTAGATATTAAAGGATATCGCATGAAAAATGAATTCATTGAGGTAATGACTTTGAAGCAGAATTTCAGTTACAATAAGTCTAGCAAAATTTGGTCTAAAAACACTCAGAGTTTAGATTTTAACGCAGGAATTTTTGGGATTGGCTTCAATGGTAAGTTCACATATGTTTATACTAATTATGAATTTGTTGATTCTTTTGATAAAAATACATTTACAAACGAAATAACACGTGTTGAGATAGATTCTAATAAAAAAGATTCTGTATTCTGGAAAATTAATAGACCTGTGCCACTAACTACAGAAGAAAGCACAGATTATATTAGAAAAGACAGTATTTATAGCGTACGCAATTCTAAAAGGTATTTGGATTCTATTGATCGTAAAAACAATAAATTTCATTTTTTTGATCCTATAACTGGTTATACTTATAAGAATAGTGAGAAAAAATATTCTTTACGATATGATGGTTTATTAGATTTTAGCAGCTTGAATTTTAATACTGTTCAGGGGTGGAATTTTGGTACTGCTTTTTCTTTTTCAAATTGGAGAAATGATGATAAGGGAAGAAGAACGGATATCGATTTGAAATTGAATTATGGTTTTTCGGGGGATCGTTTACGAGTTAAAGGCAAATATTGGCATCAATTTAATAACCAAAATTATGCTAATCTAACAATATCAGGAGGAAGTACTGTAATGCAATTTAATAGAGAGGAACCTATTTGGGGATTAATCAACTCTATCAGTACATTGTTTTTTAGAGATAATTATATGAAACTGTATAATTTAGAATTTGCCGAAATTGAATTTGCTCAAGATATTGCAAATGGGGTGCATTTTAACGGAAAAATCAATTTTGAAGAACGAAAGCCTTTATTCAATACTTCTGATTTTTCTTTTTTTAAAAGGGATGATGTGTTTTCATCAAATAATCCATTGGATCCAAATGATTATATAAACCCAGGTTTTGAAAAGCATCACTTGGCTAAACTTGATTTGAATGCGAAAATCAATTTTGGAAATAAATATTCCTCAAGACCGGATGGAAAGCTTAATATTAAAAGTGAAAAATACCCAACTTTCTATGTTGGTTTTACAAAAGGTTTTGCTGGTAGCGAAAAAAAATATGAATATGAAGAAATTAGTGCTCAACTCAAATACAATCACACATTTGGTAATAAAGGCAGTTTTGGGTTAAACATAAAAACAGGCAAATTCTTTAATGCCGAAAATATTGCTTTTGTAGATTACAAACATTTCAACGGAAATCAAACACATGTTGATTTGTCAGATAAGTATTTAAACTCTTTTGGGTTGTTACCGTATTATAGTAATAGTACTAATGATAGTTTTTTTGAATTACACATGGAGCATAATGATCGTGGGTATATTATGAATAAAATTCCGTTGCTAAATTTATTAAAATCAAATTTAGTTTTAGGATATCATTTGTTGGCTATACCAAATACAAAACCATATTCAGAATATAGTGTAGGTTTGGATAATCTTGGCTTTGGAAAACTTAAGGTGTTTAAATTGAATTACGTACGTTCTTATCAAAATGGATTTCAGAAAGACGGTGTTGTTTTTGGTATAAAATTTACTAATTAGGCTCAATATGAATTAAAATATTGCCCAATTCTGGAATTTCTTTGTGTAATGTATCTTTGAGTTTATGGGATAAGTCATGGCCTTCTTTGACAGTAATAGTTCCATTTACTCTAGCATGAAGATCAACATGATATTTCATTCCAGCTTTGCGAATTAAGCATTTTTCGGTATCAACAATTCCCTCTACATTATTGGCAACTTTCCTGATTTCTACAACCAAATCATCGTACAAATGTTCGTCCATAATTTCTCCCAATGCAGGTCTGAAAATCAAATAACTATTGTAGAGGATGAAACCAGATGCAAATAAGGCTGCCCAATCATCTGCCGATTCATATCCTTTTCCTAAAAGCAATGCTATCGAAATACCTAGAAAGGCAGCAATAGAAGTCAATGCATCACTACGGTGATGCCAAGCATCTGCTTTGAGTGAAGAGCTGTTGGTTTCTTTACTTCTTTTTATAACCAGTCGAAACGAATATTCTTTCCATAAAATGATAGCTCCAAGTATGAAAAGTGTCCAAGGTTTGGGTAATTCATGAGGTTTTTGAATATTCATAATGCTGTCGTAACCGATGATTGTTGCCGAGGTAATCAAGAATCCGACTACCAAAAAAGTAATCAAAGGTTCGGCTCTTCCGTGTCCGTAAGGATGATTTTCATCTGCGGGGCGGCTAGAATATTTGATGCCAAATAAAACCAGTAACGAAGCAAAAATGTCTGTCGTAGATTCTATAGCATCTGCTATTAAGGCATAAGAGTTTCCAAAAAAACCTGCAAGCCCTTTTATTAAAGCCAAAATAGTGTTTCCTATTATACTAAAATAAGTTGCTCTGATGGCTTTTTGTTCATTAGACATACTAATTCCTCATTAAATGCAAAACCGCTTAAAAAAAATTTTTTCAAATGAAAGTTAAATTTAGTTAAGCGGTTTAAAATTGATTTTTTTTATTGTTATAGATCCTCTCTAACTATTTTGGCTCCAAGTTTTCGTAAACGTTCGTCGATAAGTTCGTAGCCACGATCAATTTGATCTATGTTGTGAATGGTACTGGTTCCTTTTGCAGAAAGTGCTGCGATTAATAATGAGATTCCCGCACGAATATCTGGTGATGACATTGTTGTAGCTTTAAGAACTGATTCGAAATTATGTCCCATTACTACAGCTCGGTGAGGATCACACAACATGATTTTTGCCCCCATATCAATCAGTTTATCCACAAAGAATAATCGGCTTTCGAACATTTTTTGGTGAATCAAAACATCTCCTTTGGCTTGAGTAGCAACTACCAAAACGATACTTAATAAATCTGGAGTAAATCCAGGCCAAGGTGCATCGGCAATCGTTAAAATAGAACCATCAATATCGGTTTTTACTTCATATCCATTTACATGCTCTGGAATATAAATATCGTCTCCTTGTTTTTCAAGAGTAATACCTAGTTTTCTAAAAACATTTGGAATAATTCCTAGATTTTCCCAGCTAACATTTTTAATTGTGATTTCGCTTTTTGTCATGGCTGCAAGTCCAATCCAAGAACCAATTTCAATCATATCTGGTAAAATTCTATGTTCGCAACCTCCTAATTTTTCAACTCCTTCAATAGTTAATAAATTAGAACCAACACCAGTAATTTTGGCTCCCATAGAGTTCAACATTTTACAAAGTTGTTGCAAGTAAGGTTCGCAAGCAGCGTTGTAAATAGTTGTAGTTCCTTTGGCTAAAACTGCTGCCATTACAACATTGGCAGTACCAGTAACTGAGGCTTCGTCTAGTAACATATTGGTTCCAGTAAGTCCTTCTGGGGCTTCAACTCCATAGAAGTGGTCTTCTCTGTTGTATCTAAATTTTGCACCAAGATTGATAAATCCTTCAAAATGAGTATCCAATCTTCTACGTCCAATTTTGTCTCCTCCTGGTTTTGGGATATATCCTTTTCCAAAGCGAGCCAAAAGTGGGCCAACAATCATGATAGAACCACGAAGTGAACCTCCTTCTTTCTTGAAGGCTTCTGTTTCTAGATAACCAACATTAACTTCGTCACATTGAAAAGTATAAGAACCTTTTCCTAATTTTTCTATTTTAACTCCCAAATTGCCTAAAAGTTTTATCAACTTATTGACATCAATAATGTCTGGGATGTTATTAATTGTAATTTTTTCTGGAGTTAAAAGTACAGCACATAAAATTTGCAATGCTTCATTTTTTGCGCCCTGTGGTATTACTTCTCCTTTTAAACGTGTTCCTCCTTCAATTTTGAAAACTTCCATGGTTATTTTTTAAGGTTCTGGGTTTTGAGTTCTAAGTTTTTAATTCTACACAAATGTATTCAAATGTAAGGAACTTAGTGTTTTAGTAATTTTAATTATTTATTTTTTTGAAACGGTTTTTGTTTTCCGTTTTTATTGTTTTTGTTGTTTTGATTTTTGTTTTGATTGGTTGTACCAGTCTTATTTGAGGTTCTCTTATTGGTTCTCAGTAAATCAGTAGTATTTAATAATTCTTCAGAACTTTGTAATAAATTTAATTTACCGTTGGACAACTCATACAAATGTTCAAAGATTACTTCGTCTTTTACAGTGTCTTTGTTCCAGCTCAAATACGATTTCTTCATGTGATTGGCAATTACTTTTACCAATGCATTTTTTAGTTCTCCTTCTTCCCATTTATTGGCAACATCAATCATGTATTTGATATTGTTACCATAATATCTGTATTTAGGATAATTTTGTGGGTATTTTAAAGCATCTGGTTTTAGTTGTAATACTTCTTTTGAAGGAATTGGATAAGGAGAATCAGCAACTAATTTAAAATCAGACATAATGAAAAGTTGATCCCAAAGTTTGTGCTGAAAATCAGGGACATCTCTCAAGTGCGGGTTTAGGCTTCCCATTACTTGAATGATGTATTTGGCTGTTTTATTTCTCTTTTCATCATCTTCAATAAGAGTAGCTTGCTCGATCAATTTTTGCAAATGACGGCCATACTCAGGAATGATTAAATGTTTTCTTTCAGAATTGTATTCTAAATTAAAAACAACATCATTAGCGTTTTCTTTTTTGTATTTTTCGATCATAACTATAAGGAAACTATACCTTCTATTGTGGATAATTCTTGGTACTTATCTATAACTTCTTGCGAATCTTTGGCTGTTATATCTACTGATATACTTGTAAATTTTCCTGTTTTGGATTTTGTTGTTTTGATAATTGCTCCCATACAATTAAAGGCGTTTTCTACCTTAAGAATGTTTTCGTCAGTTGTGGGAACTATAAATTTAAACAAATAGGGTGCAGGCCATGAATTACTTTTGTCTAATTCAGCTTTCAGTCTTTCATAAAACTCTATCGTTTTTTTTTCTTGCTCGTTGTTCATTCCTTAATAAAAATAAAGGCAAATATACGTTATAGATTTTAGATTTTATAATAAAAGGATATAGAACTATAACAACATTTTGCTAAATAAAATACAATATAGAAATTCTTTCCATTTTTAGAATTAGGAAACTTTATTTCAAATTTAGTTTTTAAAGGAGCCGAATCTTTTTTGGGTGTCAATTTCAAATTATTTTAAAAAACAGAGGTATATTTGTTTGCAAAGATGTTTTTTTGAGGCTAATTGTCGTTTTTTAGCTTACAATAAAAATTTGATTAATTTCGTCCAAAATACAAATGAATATAAGAATTCTTGATATTCCAAAAATCGAAAACACTTTAGGGAACATTGCTGTAATCGAAAATGATGTTGTGTCTTTTCCCATAAAAAGAGTCTATTATCTATATGATATCCCGCGTAATTCGGTTAGAGGAGGCCATTCTCATAAAAATTTAGAGCAAGTTTTGATTGCCATATCCGGAAGTTTTGATGTTGTTTTAAAAGACGGGATAACTGAAAAAGTTGTCAATTTGAATAAACCGAATAAAGGATTGTATATCGGAAAAAATATTTGGAGAGAAATTGAAAATTTTTCGTCAGGTGCTGTTTGTTTGGTTTTAGCGTCTGAAGTTTTTGATGAAGATGACTATATTCGTGATTTTGATGTTTTTTTGAAATCTAAACAATGAAAATTTTATACATCACACCTGATTTGTCTGATTCTGGAGGGATTTCGCGTGTGGTTTCCTCTAAGGTAAATTATTTTGTATCTGTTTTAGATTATAAAGTTGATATAATTGCTCCAACTCCTTATAATTCAAGTTTTTTTTATGATTTTGATTCAAAAATAAACTGGCATCCCTGTATTGATTTGCAAAAAAATGTGTTTTTTTTATCCAAAAGTCTAACTTTCATCAAAAAAATACTGGCAGAACAAAAACCGGATATCCTCATTATTTGTGATGCACCTAACTGGGTTGCACTTCCTTGGTTTTTGAGGGTTAATATTCCAATTGTGTTAGAAACTCATTTTTCTACATCTTTAAAAAGAGTTGTAAATAAAGGTCTTTGGAATGATTTTCGGTATAATTTGGTGTATTTTCTAAAGAAAAAAACGTTAAAAAGATTTGATAAAGTTGTTTATGTAACCAATGCTGGTCTTAGCGAATGGAATCCTCAAAATGGTTTGGTTATTCCAAATCCTATTTCCTTTGTAACTTCAACAATAAATGTGTTGCAAAATAAGAAGGCTATCGCAGTATGCAAACATACTTATGAAAAAGGTTTGGATCGTTTATTGCTGATTTGGCAAACAGTTTCGAAAAAACATTCAGATTGGGAGTTAAATGTTTATGGGGATTGGGATAATTCTATGCAATATCATCGGATGGCAAGCGATTTGAAAGTTTTGACTAATGTAAATTTTTTAGCTGCAACACGAGATGTTCAAACTGGTTTTGAAGACTCTTCTGTTTTTTTAATGACTTCTCGATCGGAAGCTTTTGGAATGGCGCTTCTTGAAGCAATGTCTTGTGGTTTGCCATCTGTAGTTTTTGATTGTCCGTGTGGACCAAGTCAAATTATTACTAATGGTCAAGAAGGTTTTCTAATTGAAGAAGGTAATATAGATTTGTTTGTAGAGAAAGCATTATCGCTTATAGAAGATCAAAATCTGAGACGGCAAATGGGTACAACAGCTCGTGAGAGTTCACAAAAATACGATTTAGCAGTTGTGATGAATGAATGGAATGATTTATTGTTGAGTTTACTTAAATAAGCCATTTTATTCTGAATTATAAAGAGCAAAAGTAACCTAATTTGTAAAAGTCTAACAAGTATAGATTTGGTTTTTCAGAAGTTAAATTATCTAAAATCTTTTGTTTGTTCTTGCTGAAGATAACCTTCACAATGTCAACTAAATGTAATTTTTGAAGAAGAGAATAAACTGAGGTCAATCTAACATCTTTACTGTCTATTTTTTTAGAATATAGTAATTGATAAAGAGTACGAACGGCTTTTTCTGATTTTTGAATAAATACGATGCTGTCATCATTGTTTTGATGTATCAACGGATTTTCGATATGTGTAACCGCAACGGAATTGCTTCTTAGTTTTTTTAGAAAAATGGTATCTTCATAGCCGTATTCTGTAATGAATTCTGGAAAAGGAAATGCTAAAAGAATTTGCTTTTGGATGAGTAAATTCCATGTAAAAACAAAGTCGTATTGGTTATTTACCCTGTGATTTAAAGATTTTGTTTCCCTAATTTTCCCATATTTCCAACGGAGTATTTTTTCTTTAGGCGGAATATTTTCAGGATAGTTAACTCCTCCAAAAACAATTGAAGGAGTTTGAGACAATAATAAAATGTAGTTTTTTAGATAAAAATTATTTTCAGGAAAAGCGTCAGATTCCATAATCAAAACGTAGTCGTATTTTGATTTTTGTCCTAATAAATTGATTGTTCTGCCTCGTCCTAAATTTTGTGTATTTGAGAAGAAACTGCAATTTTCTAAAGAATTTATTTTTGAATTTTCGCTAATAAATTGACTGCTATTGTCGTCCTGAACGATAATCTCGTATGTGATTTCTAATTCGTCTGCTTGTTGCTTTAATGCTACAACAAGTGTATAAACATTATAGTTGTAAACAGGAATAAGGATAGAAAGCATTACACTGTTTTTTGAACTACTTCAAAAATTGTGGCATCCTCACATTTTAGGGTTTTGTATGGGTACTTCATTAATAATGCATAATCATGAGTAGCCATTATGACAGTTTTACCGTTAGCATTAATTTGTCTTAAAACTTCAAGGACTTCAACGCTGGTTTGTGGGTCAAGGTTTCCAGTAGGTTCGTCGGCAAGAATAAATTCTGGGTCGTTTAGTAAAGCTCTTGCAATAGCAATTCGTTGTTGCTCTCCTCCAGATAATTGATGAGGCATTTTGTTAGCAAAATCTTTCATGTTTACTTTGCTTAACACTTCTTCAATTTTAGCATCCATTTCTGTTTGGTTTACCCATCCAGTTGCTTTCAAAACAAAAAGCATGTTGTTCTTAACTGTACGATCAGGCAATAATTTGAAATCCTGAAAGACAATCCCGAATTTTCTTCTCAAAAACGGAATGTCATCTTCTTTCAAAGTGGCTAGGTCAAATTCTACAATTTTCCCTTCGCCTTCTAGTAATGGTAAATCGGCATATAATGTTTTTAATAAACTACTTTTTCCAGAACCAGTTTTACCAATGATATAAATGAATTCCCCGTGAGTAACTTCTAAATTTACATCAGATAAAATGGTTTTCCCTTCTTGATATATGTTTACGTTTTTTAAAGACAGTACTGATTGTGCCATGATAGAATTTGTTTATTGGGTAAAAGTAAAAAGATAAAATCCAAATTACAAATTAGAAAAGATAATTTCAAATACTAATTTTAGTAATTTGTTTTCCTAGTTTTAGATAGTCTTGATTTGACTTTACAGACCAAAAAAAACATAATAAATTCAAAGAGCACTTCGTTATAGATATAGAATTAAATATCTTTGGAATATTAAATAATAACAAAAATGCGTAAACTTCCTGGACTTTTTTTATCCTTTTTTCTTGTTCAAATTACTTCCCTTTACTCTCAGCAATCGGTAATCAAAACATATCCTTTAAAGGATTTTGATAAGGCAATTTCATTGTATGAAGATAAACAATATAAATCGGCTCAAGTTATCTTCGAACAGATAAAGGAAAAAGCTACTACCGAAGGTTTAGAATCAGATTGTGCGTACTACATTGCTAATTGCGCCATTCGTACCGATCAGGATAATGCTGAGGAATTGATCAATAAATTCGTAGAGAATTATCCTGCAAGTCGTAAACAAAATCAAGCTTTTATAGATGTGGCTTATTATTATTTCGATCACAAAGAGTACAAGGAATCTTTGTATTGGTTCGAGCGAGTAGATGAAAGTGTTTTGAAAGACTCAGGACGTGACAAATACAATTTCCAAAAAGGATATGCTTATTTTGATGCCAAAAAAACAAAACAAGCAAAAAACTATTTTGGTAAAGTTTCCAATTCTGAAGAATATGGAGCTCAAAGCAAATATTATATGGGTTTTTTGGCGTATGAATCTAATGATTATGCCGAAGCCAACAAGCAATTTGACCAAGTTTCTGGTAACGAAAAATATGCCGAAAAGTTATCCTACTACAAATCGGATATGAGTTTCAAAGCTGGTGAATTTCAAAAAGCAATTGATCTTGGGAATAAAGCTATGGCAAAATCTACTCCCGAAGAAAAATCGGAACTGAATAAAATTATCGGAGAGAGTTATTTTAACCTAAAACAATATGATAAAGCAATTCCGTATTTGGTTGCTTATAAAGGCAAAGATGGGAAATGGAATAATACTGATTTTTACCAATTAGGTTATGCGTATTATATGCAAAAACAATATGATGATGCCATTTCGCAATTCAATAAAATTATTGATGGAAATGACTTTGTTGCTCAAAATGCTTATTATCATTTAGCCGAAAGTTATCTGGAATCGGATAAAAAACAACAAGCTCTGAACGCTTTTAAGAATGCTTCGGAAATGAATTTTAATTTGCAATTACAGGAAGATGCAAGTTTAAATTATGCCAAATTGAGTTATGAAATTGGAAATTCCTACCAGACAGTTCCCGAAGTTTTATTGGGTTTTATGAATAAATACCCAACCAATCCTAATTACAAAGAGATAGAAAAATTATTGATAGATTCTTATATCTCTTCCAAGAATTATAAAGAAGCTCTGACGCTCTTAGAAAAAAACAAAACAGCCGAAAACAGAATCGTTTATCAAAAAGTAGCTTTTTATAGAGGTGTAGAATTATATACCGCTAGCGATTATTTTGGATCAATAGCGATGTTCGAAAAGGCATTGAAAGAGCAAAAAGATCCACTGATAACGGCTCGCTCTACCTTTTGGAAAGCCGAATCGGAGTACAATTTGGATAATTTCAAAGAGGCACTTGTAAACTATCAGCAGTTTGTTGATTTGGATAAAGCCAAAGAAACGGTTGAGTTTAAAAATAGCAATTATAATATGGCTTATGCCAATTTTAAATTGAAAGAATACGATACGGCTGGAAACTTTTTTCAAAAACAAATTGATAATAATAAGACAGATAAATTCCGTTTGAATGATTCTTATTTGCGTTTGGCCGATTGTCGCTTTGTAACGACCAAATATCAGCCAGCTTTAGAAGCTTACAATAAAGTAATTGAATCCAAAGGTGTAGATGTCGATTATGCTTATTTTCAAAAAGCACTTTGCTATGGTTTTCTTTCCCAAAACAGCAAAAAAATTGATGAACTCAATTCATTCTTATCATTGTATCCAAAATCTGATTATCAAGATGATGCTTTGTTTGAATTAGCGAATACTTATGTAGCTGAAAACAAAAACGATTCAGCGATCAAAACGTATGACAAGCTGATTGCGAATTATAAAAGCAGTTCTTATACTTCAAGAGCTATTTTGCGTCAAGGATTGATTTATTATAATTCGGATAAAGGAGAATTGGCTATTGCAAAATTCAAAAAAGTAGCTTCCGAATTTCCTAAGACTCCCGAGGCTTACGAAGCTGTTGCCACAGCACGATTAATTTATGTTGACAATGGAAAAGTAGATGAGTATGCATCTTGGGTTCGTACTTTAGATTTTGTTGCGGTTACTGATTTGGAGTTGGATAATGATACTTTTGAAGCGGCACAAAAACAACTAGAACAAGGCAACAAAAAACAAGCGATTTCGGGTTATGCAAATTATGTGTCGAAATTTCCGAAAGGGAATCATACCTTAAAAGCTAATTTTGAGTTGGCACAATTGTATTTTGAAGAAGGTTCCGAAAGCAAATCGGTTCCTCACTATCAATACGTAATCAATCAGCCGCGTTGCGAATACACCGAACAATCATTGGTGCGTTTGGCTCAAATATTTTTGAAAGAGAAAAAAACAGACAAATCCATTCCTGTTTTGGTTCGAATAGAAAATGAGGCCGATTTTGCTCAAAACAAGACTTTTTCTCAAGCCAATTTGATGAAATGTTACTATGAAACCAAAGAATATTCAAAAGCTGTGGTCTATGCTGATAAAGTTTTGAATAATCCGAAAGCAGAGGAAAATGTAAAAAGTGATGCTCAAATTATAATAGCACGCTCTGCAATGCAAACGGGTGATGAGGCCAAAGCTAAAACAGCTTACGCTAAATTACTAACTGTAAGTAAAGGAGAATTAGCGGCCGAAGCCTTATATTATGATGCTTATTTTAAAAACAAAGAAGGAAAATTTGAAACATCAAATGTAGCCGTTCAAAAATTGGCCAAAAATTATTCAAGTTACCGTTATTTTGGAGCCAAAGGATTGGTTTTGATGGCAAAGAATTTTTATGGTTTGAAAGATAGTTACCAAGCGACTTATATTTTGGAAAGTGTAATCGAGAATTTTACCGATTATTCAGATGTAGTTGCTGAAGCCAAAACAGAGTTAGGTAAAATTAAAGCTGAGGAATCCAAAACAAATTCATCTATTTCCAAATAGGATTATTAAAAACAGATCAAAATGAAATTACCTTTTTATATAGTTGATGTTTTTGCCGAAAAAAAGTATGCAGGAAACCAGTTGGCTGTTTTTTTGGAAGCGACTAAATTAAGTTCAGAGCAAATGCAACAGATTGCTTGCGAAATGAATTTTGCCGAAAGTACATTTGTGACCAGCATTCAGCCCAAAAGCAATAGTGCCTCAATTCGAATTTTTACTGTCGAAAAGGAAATGCAGTTTGCAGGTCATCCTGTACTTGGAACTTCATGGGTTTTGATGAATAAAATAATAGAGAGTCGTCCTCATGATTTTAAATTGATGGTTCCAGTTGGTCCAATTCCAATCAAACAATCGGGAGATGTGGTTTGGTTACAAGCAGCTCAACCTCAGTTTTGGGATGTTTTTTCTAAGGATGATTTTAGCACATTTTCTAATTTAATAAGCAATGATATTGATAGTCAGTTACCAATTCAAGAAGTAACCACAGGAAGTGCTTTTGTGATTGTGCCACTTCAAAACATACAAGCCTTAGAGCGTTTACAGTTAGATTTAAATGCTACCGATAAATGGTTAAAGGACAATTGCAAAACGAAGCATAGAGCATTGTATTTTTATTGTTATGAAAATGGAGAGTTGCATAGCAGAATGTTTTGTGTTGAGAAAAATCAATTATTCGAAGATGCCGCAACTGGAAGCGCAAGCACTTGTTTGCAAGCCTTTCTTTTAAAATATCATTCTCCAAATATAAAAACCGTAAATCATCAAGGTGATTTTATAAATAGACCTTCAAGAATCTATTTTGATGGAGAATTATCTGGAGATAATTTTGATATAAAAATAGGAGGTAAGGTACAGTTCGTTGCAAAAGGAGAATGGGAAGTGTAAAAGGAGAAGGAGGAAATAAGAAGTTAGAAATCAGAAAAAACAAAAGATGACAATTAAAAACAGATATACATTCATAAATAAAGAATCAATGTTTCTTAATTACAATAGGTGTGGCAGAATAATTTCAGGAATTTGCGTGTTGTTAATTTCTCAGTTTTCATTGGCTCAGGAAAAAAGCGATAATATTGGTACCGAAGTGGTAAATGTGGTGAAACCGTATTCGCCAACCATATCAGATGCTTTCAAAGAAAAAGAAGTTCCTGTAATTACTACTGAGGAAAATACCAAAAAAGAGAATGTAAAATATACCGTTCTTCCTTTTCCTGTAGCCTCTACATTTGCTCCAGCAAAAGGCACTGCTCAAGGAGTTGAAAATGCCAAACAAGAACGTTTATTCGATAATTATGCAACACTAGGTATTGGGAATTACGGTAGTTTGAATGCTGAGTTGTATGTAACCGAAAATTTGAGTAATACTGAATTTGTAAGCGGAATGTTTCGCCATAATTCGGCTCAAGGAGATATAAAAGAAGTACTACTCGATAATTACTATTATGATACCAAAATCGATTTACTGTATGGTAGCAATAAAGAGGAATTGTCATGGAACATTCATGCGGGTTATCAAAATCAAATTTACAATTGGTACGGATTGCCTACAGATTTAGGAAGTACTTTGGCACAGCCAGATTATATGGCGTTGGTAAATAACATCAGGCCACAACAGTCTTATAATACATTTACGGCTGGTGGAGATTTGATGTTTGAAGAAGGAATATTCAATGGTGTAAAATTAGATTTTACTCGTTTTACAGATGCGTTTAGTTCTGGTGAAAATAGATTTTTTTTGGCGCCTACTTTTAAATTTGATATAATGGATGAAGCCATTAAGACCAAAATATTTGTCGATTATGTGGATGGTAGTTTCAAAGAGAATTATTCAGGTATCAACACATCGCCTATCGAATATGGATTTACAAACATCGGGATAGAGCCAAGTTTTGTTATAAATAGAGAAGATTGGACTATTAATGTTGGAGCAGGATTGGTTTATAGTATGGGAAAATTGAATAATACTAATAAGTTTTATGTTTATCCATCGGTTACGGCTTCGTATAAAATTGTTGGGGATTTGATGATTTTTTATGCAGGAGCTCTTGGTGGAGTACAACAGAATACCTATAAGAATTTCGTTGATAAAAATCCATTTGTTTCACCAACACTTGATATCAAACCAACGAGTGAAGTGTATGATATTCATGCGGGACTTAAAGGTAAATTAGCCAGCACCGTTAGTTATGATGTAGCCGCTTCATATATTTATGATGATAACAAAGCTTTGTTTAGAGCTAATGATTATACTGCAAATAACACCAATGAAAATTATGCTTTTGGAAATTCGTTTCAGGTGATTTATGATAATATTTCGACTATGCGATTGTATGGTGAAATCAAAGCAGATTTGGCAAAAGGTGTGACTTTAGAAGCAGATGCTACTTTAAACAGTTATACTACAAAGAGAGAGTTGGAAGCTTGGAATTTGCCAGAACTGCTATTCAATGCAAAGGCTGATTTTGCTATTACCGAGAAGTGGTTTGCTGGGCTAAATTTATTTTATGTAGGTGAACGTAAAGATTATCAACTCAATTCGGATATTGTCTATGTGACAATGCCTGACCCAATTACGCTAGATAGTTTTTTTGATCTGAATGCTAATGTGAGATTCAAATACAGCGAAAGATTTACTACTTTCTTAAAAGCCAATAATATTTTGAATAAAGGATATGAAAAATGGTTAAATTATCCTGTTCAAGGTTTCCAGATAATGGTGGGAGCCAATTATAAATTCGATTTTTAATAAAAAAATAACCGCAAAGTTCGCAAGGAATTACGATAAGAATTTCATTTTCTTATCTGGATTGATTTACAAATTTACGTTGCAAACCTTGAATAATTCTTTGCGAATTGCGGTTTATTAAAATGTGTTATTCTATAATTGGAATAGCTAAACGTACTTTATCCCAACCTAAGTTCAAAATAATGCCTCCACCTCCTTTGGTGAAAACCATTGAGAAAGCTTCTAGAGATTCTTCTCCCTCGGTTACAGGTACTTTAAAACGCAAAACTTCGTTTTTTTCATTATAAGGTGCACTTCCAGAAACATTCAAATCTTTGTTGATAATTATGGTGTATGAATCCTTATCTGGAATTGTCAAGAAAGAATAAGAACCAGCTTTAATTGTGGTACCTGCTAATTTTACATCTTTATAAAAAGTAATTTCTGGAACTTCATTAGCGCCAGTTCTCCAAATTTTACCAGCAGGAGTTAATTCGGCTAGAGAACGCCCCTTAAGTTGAGGTCTTCCATAAATGATTCTCACAGTTTTATTAGCGTCTTTGTAATCATTAGGATAAGAAGCCATATCCATTGGGCTTTTGTCTAATCCAGGGAATTTCTGAGCATTTGCATTTGAGGTAAAAACCATCATCATTCCAAATGCCATTGTTGCAATTAAGGTTCCTTTTTTCATAATTATTTATTAGATTAATTGAATCGCTAAAAGTATTGATTGGATTGCTAAAATCCCTTAATTACTTGTTAAATTTTGAATTGTACTAAGGATGTTGTATTTGATAGCATATGATTAAACTTGATATTATTTTGTTATTAAGGTTATAAAGAAGAAGCGAAACGAAGAGTTTTAAATCTTAGAGGATTTGTATCTTTGTAGTTTTCTATTTTATTAAAAATGACTTTCAAACAAAAAATACACCACTATTATCTGCAATTAGTTCAGGACCGAATTGACGCTTTCCGAGATATGATTTCGGCTTTGACCGAAGATTCTAAGAACGATGCCAAAGGTTCGGCAGGCGATAAACACGAAACCGCCCTGTCTATGATGCATATTGAGCAGGAAAAACTCAGTGCCAAACTCAAAGAAGTGTTGGATCAAAAAGCGGTTCTGGAAAAAATTGATGCCACAACAAAAACCGATACTATAGTTTTAGGGAGTTTGGTCAAAGCCAACGGGATTTATTTGTATCTGTCATTGGCTTTGCCTAAAATAACCATAGACGGAATCAATGTTATTGCGCTTTCTCCACAATCTCCACTTGGTAATAAATTGATGGGGAATAAAGTTGGATTCACTTTTGAAATTCACGGAACAAAATATTTGGTGGAGGAAATTAATTGATTTTCTCTTTTGTAGTTTTTATTGTCATATTTTCAAAACGGTTTCTGATATTATAACAAAATTAAACATAATGTTAAATTGCTGTTTTCCTTTGTTCGAACTGCCTAAATCATTAAAAAAATAGGAATCCCTAACAAAACTTTTTGTATTTTCGCCAGCTTAAAAGTTTGACTTTAAAACGAATTAAAATTATGAGTAAAATAATGACAGTCGACATCTTGTCGAGTATTAAAGGAGCACAGCCCTCAGAAAGCGTGAACAAATTATTTGATGTAATCAAAAATGCAAATTCATCTAATGAGAATTCTTTTAATAATGTCAATCGTAATTGTGTTTCGTTAAATGATTTGAGAGAAGATGTAGTAGTAGAGAGTTCGGCTATAGAAAGAGAAATTATTTTAGAAAATTTCCCGAACAAAAAGAATGGATTTTTAGTGGTTGCAAAAGTTATTGAAGGTTAAAATGGATTCGCAGATAAAAAAAATACACCAACAATTGGTGTCTAAACAAATCACTTGTACGGCTTTGGTACAAGAAAAATTAGACTTACTTAAGCAAAATAAATACAATTCTGTAAATTCTTTGTTGGATACTTTAGCTTTAGAATTGGCTGCCAAGGTCGATACCAAAATTGCTAACGGAGAAACTATTGGTTTACTAGAGGGAATTCCGTTTGGAATTAAAGATGTGTATATGGTTCAAGGAACGTACACGACAGCAAGTTCCGAATTGCTTAAAAATTACAAATCACCTTATACAGCAACTGCTATTCAGAAATTATTGAATGTGGGTGCAATTCCGTTGGTAAAAGAAAATTGCGACAGTTTTGGTCATGGTTCATCGAGCGAAAATACCATTTTCGGCGCAGTAAAAAATGCCGTAAATCCAGAGTTAGTTGGCGGTGGTTCTAGCGGTGGTTCTGCTGTGAATGTCGCTTTAGATTATACAGTTTTTTCTATCGGAGGTGATACAGGAGGATCTATTCGTCAGCCTGCAGGATACAATCATATTTATGGTTTGAAACCAACTTACGGAAGAGTTTCCCGTTACGGATTGATGGCGTATGCGTCTTCTACAGATTGCGTTGGACCCTTAGCAAAATCAATTGAAGATATTCGTATTGTGTTGAATGTGATGAGTGGTAAAGATCCAAAAGATCAAACGACTATTGCTTCGACTCCAATTGCTGAAGAATCGGTAACAACTTCAACTATAAAAACGGTTGGTTATTTCAAAAATTTCATCGAAAGCGAAGCTATTGATGCGCAAATAAAAGCTGACTTTTTAGCATCTATCGAAAAAGTAAAAGCCAAAGGAATTGAGGTAAAAGAGTTAGATTTCTTTCAATCTGATATTTTGGTTTCGACTTATTATACTTTGGCAATGGCCGAAACCGCTTCGAATTTATCTCGTTTGGACGGAACCAATTACGGAAACCGCATCGAAGGAGAAAATTTGATTGATAGTTATGCGGTAACGCGTTCTGAAAATTTTTCGGAAGAGACAAAACGTAGAATCGTTGGAGGAAACCAAGTGTTGTCACAAGGTTTCTCAGATGAAATTTATTTGAAAGGATTGGCTGTAAGAGATCAGATTTCTGAAAATTTCAGTCATGATTTTGAAGAAGTGGATGTGATTTTATCTCCAGTTACTCCAAGTACACCTCCAAGAATTGGAGATAGTTTAAAAGATCCGTTGGCGATGTATTTATCCGATGCTTATACCGTAGGTTTCAGTTTGGGACAATTACCAACTTTAACCGTGCCTCAAGGAACTTCTACAGGATTGCAGATTACTGCAGCAAAAAATAATGATGAATTAGTATTGCAATTTGCAAACTCTTTAAAAGATATAATTTAAGAATGGAATTAGAGCAATTAACAGCGGCGATAAAAGCCCACGATTTAGAATTGGTAATCGGATTGGAAACACACGTTCGATTAAATACCAAAACCAAGTTGTTTTGTTCTTGTCCAAATCAAGAAATTGAAACACCAAACGTAAATATATGTTCTGTTTGTACAGGACAAATGGGGGTTCTGCCTGCCGTAAATAAAGAAGCGGTTACCAAAGCGATTTATTTTGGAAAAGCGGTTGATTCGTCTTTTAGTAATGAAGTGATTTCTTGGGATAGAAAGCATTATGAATATCCAGATAACCCGAAAAACATACAGATAACACAATTTCATAATCCGATCATTCCTGACGGGCACGTATCTTGTTACCGAAATGACGGTACACAATTTACTGTGAATTTGACTCAAGTTCATATTGAGGAAGATGCGGCCAAATTGATGCACGAAAAGAAAATTTCGTTAGTTGATTTTAACAAAGCTGGAGTACCGTTGATTGAAATTGTAACAGAACCTTGCATTAGAAATATTGAAGATGCTTCGACTTATGCGCAATACATTCAACGTATTGTTCAGAATTTAGGAATCTCTGAAGCTAATCTTGAAAAAGGGGAATTTAAATCGGATGTTTCGGTGTCTTTGCGCAAAAAGCATTCTTACGATTTGAACCCAAGAACCGAAATCAAAAACTTGAACTCGTTTAAGTTTATGGTCGAGGCTTTGAAGGAAGAAGTAGAGAAGCAATTCAATTATTTCATCGAAAACAAAGCATTCAGACCTGATCAAACCACTGTGTTGTGGGATGCCGATTTGAAGCAAACCAAAACCATGCGTAAAAAGGAATTCGAAGCCGATTACCGTTTTATTTCGGAACCAGATTTGCCTTTTGTTTCCATCAAAAGTGAAGTTGAAGCGATTAAAGTGGATACAAGCGCATTGCCTTTTGCAGTAGAATCGATTTTGATTGGTGGTGGAGTTTTACCACAAGATGCGAAGTTTTTTACGGCAGATGCGTTGCGTTCGAGTACGTTTGTAAACATCAATAATGAGATTAAAGATCCTTCGTTTGTTGCCAAAACTTTATCGAATAATATCAAAGCGGAGGATTATGATAAAATCAAAAATGTTGTTGATATAATCGCAATTTTCAAATTATTTAAAGAAGAGAAAATTACAGCGGTTTTGGTTCAAAATGCATTGGCTAGTTACTTGAAAGACGCTTCTTTTGACTACACTAAATATTTTGCAGAAAACACGGTTTCAGAAGATAAAATTCAGGAAGTTATTGCTAAAGTAATTGCAGAAAATGAAGCTGTTGCTAATGATATTAAAGCTGGTGACCAAGGGAAAGCCGGTATTTTGGTTGGTAAAATTCTAGGTATTATCGGAAAAGGAGCTAACGGAAAAGTAATTCGTCAGATTATTTTAGATACTTTGGGTTCTGCAACCGCAGCTGGAAAAACTGAAACTCAGGATAAAGTAACTAAGGAAGGAATAACTGAACAAAAAGAAGTTCAAGAAGAAGCATTACCTGAAATCCCGATTGTTGTAAAGGAAACCTACAGAACGCATAAAATTTCTCAATTATCCGAAGAAAATATCAGTGAAGAAGTGACTTTGTCGGGTTGGGTTGCGAGTGTTCGTGACCACGGAGAATTGATGTTTATTGATTTGCGTGATTCGAGTTATGAGGTTTTCCAAGTTCGTATCAGTAGAGAATCGTTTCCGAATATTGATGAATTGGTGAAATTGAAACCGGAATCAGTTATTTCAGTAAAAGGGATTGTTGTAGGAAGACATGAAGATGACTACAATGCGGGATTACGTACGGGTAAAATAGAGTTGGAAACTTCGGTTTTAGAAATTCTGAATTTGTCTAAAACGTTGCCTTTTGAAATTAAAAGAGCAGCAAAATCAAATGAAACGGTTCGTTTTCAATACAAATTCTTAGACCATAGAAATGATGAGGTAAGAAGAGCAATTGTAAATCGTCATAAAGTCATCAAACTAATTCGTGATATTTTAGACGAAGAAGAATTCTTAGAAATTGAAACGCCAATTTTAAGTGCGGGTACCGATGAAGGAGCACGTGAATTTATTGTGCCTTCACGTAAACAAGCAGGGGCTTTTTATACTTTGCCACAAGCTCCACAACAGTTCAAACAGATGTTGATGGTGAGTGGTTATGAGAAATATTTCCAAGTGGCGCGTTGTTTTAGAGATGAGGATTCTCGTGGAGATCGTCAGCCAGAGTTTACGCAGTTGGATATGGAGTTGGCGTATGCAAGCATGCAGCAAATTATCGATTTGAATACGAAGTTGTTCAATGAAGTAGTGAAGAAAGTGTACGGCAACAAATGGATTTTGCGTCCGTTTGAAGTGCTGACCTACAAAGAAGCGATGGATTTCTACGGTTGTGATCGTCCTGATTTGCGTTATGGTTTGAAAATGCAAGACATTACCGAAATTGTAAAAGATACAACTTTCCAAGTTTTCTCTAAACCAATTGAAGAGGGTGGAATTGTAAAATGTATTAAAGTTTCGGCTCAGGAGCAAGGGAATAAACGTATGTCTAAAGGACAAATCGAAGCTCTAACGGCAATTGCGCAACAGCATGGTTTGGGGGGTTTGGCTTATATTATTGTGAATGAAGACGAATTGCAATCGCCAATTATTAAATTTTTGGGTGAAGAAATCGCAGCAGGAATCATAAAAGCAACCAATGCACAAGTAGGGGATATTGTATTCTTTTCGGCAGCGGATTATGCTACAGCTAATAAAGCTTTGGATGCGGTGCGTCAGGAAATGGGTAGAATGTTACATTTGATTAATCCGAAGGAATTACGTCCAGCTTGGGTAGTTGATTTCCCGATGTTCGAAAAAACTGATGAAGGAAGATGGACATTTACACACAATCCGTTCTCGATGCCGGCCGTTTATGATTTGGAAAAACATTTGAACGGAAAAGAAGAAGAAATCGGAACTATTATTGCACAGCAGTACGATATTATCTTAAATGGTTATGAGATTGGTGGAGGTTCTGTTCGTGCGCATAAATCGGAAATTTTGGAAGCAACTTATAGAAATATGGGTTACAATAAAGAAGAGATGATTAAGAGTGTAGGGACGATGTATAAAGCTTTCCAGTACGGAGCGCCGCCACACGGAGGTATTGCTTGGGGAATTGACCGTTTGATGATGATTTTGGAGAAAAAAGCCTCTATTCGTGAAGTGATGGCTTTCCCAAAAACAGGAACCAGTGATGACTTATTGTTTGGAGCTCCAACACTTTTATCAGATAAAAAAGTTGAAGAAATGAATGTTCGCATTATCAATAAATAGATTCTAAAATCTAAATATATTTAAAAAGCGGATTTGTATCAAAAGATATAAATCCGCTTTTTGATGTTAAAATAATATGATTTGCAGCTAACGAAGTTGCAACGTTTTATTCATAATATTCATTTCCATTTTCATCAATATAAAAATCATAAGAACTCTCGTTTACCGTTTTAGTTACAAACAATAAATGTAATTGCTTATAGTATTTCATGATTTTGGTATATTTTGAATCATATAGTTTAACGTCGTTTTCTGTAAAAATCCCATATTGTTTATCTCCGTTTTTAGTTGTGCTAACAATAAAAAAGTCATTGCCTTCATATTTAGTAAGAGTGTAATCCTTGTAATATTTTGGTTGGTCAACTCTTATTAAATATGATTCTTTGTCTGATTCAACACTGGCATAAGTAGGCTTGTAGTATTTGTGATTTCCATTGTCATAGTGTCGTGAAAAGCTAAATAGATATAAATTGTCATAAGTAGCTTTAAGTATGATATTTCCATTTTCGTCCTTCACGCCTCTTTTGTCATTTTCAGCATATTTTTCAAAACCAATAGTTTTTAGTTCTTCAACTGTTGGAGGTGCTTCGCTGTTTTTATATTCTTCTTCTGCTTTTTTGTTGAAATCTTTCCTAGTGTCAATGATTTCTCCTTTTTTATTGATAATAAACCAACCTTTTTCATTTTCAACAGAAGCGTAATCTTCATAGAGCCCATTGATAGTTTGGTATCCAAACGGATAAGCATTTGTGTATTGAATTGGAATTATAATCTTTTTGCTTTTGTTACAATAGCCGTATTGGTCTCCTTTTTTAAATGGAATTAGATCAATTGTTTGAGCATTGGAATAGCATGCAAATAATAATAAAATGTAATAGTAATTTTTTTTCATGTTGATGGATGGTATTGTTGCTATGACCTCGGTTTGTTAAGTCCTCTATCATAAAGGACAATGCTTCCTGCCACAGAAACATTCAAACTTTTTTTGGATTTGAATTTTACTAAAGAATGACATTTTGCAATAGCTTGTTTAGAAAGTCCATTGTCTTCAGCACCTAGTAAGTAAACACAACGGCGAGGATGTTTAAAAGTTTCTAGATCTTCTGCTCTGTCATCCAATTCAACTCCAACTAGGCGAGCACCTTTTGGTAAATTTTTATAAAATTCATCAAAATTTTCATAATGAAAATAAGGCATCGATTTTACAGCGTTTTCGGTGTCGCAAGCTTGTTTAGCATATCGGTTCCCAATAGTAAAAATATAACTAGCTCCCAAGTTTTGAGCTGTTCTCCATAAAACACCTAAGTTTTCAGGAGTCTTTCCGTTTTGTATTCCTATGCCGAAAAATTCGGTTATAAAATTGTCGTTCATGCTGCAAAAATACAAACTGTTGTTCGATATCGCTAAGTTTTTAATGAACGAAAAATTTGTTTTGAAACTCTGGATTTGCGTGAAGGATAGGAAGAAGCTACCGAAGTAGCCTGGATAGCCTGACAGCATCAAGTAAAGGGGCTGAATAAGCGCATGTAAAAGTAAGCCCCTTTGCTTGGTGGTGGCACGCCCTAATTATCTTTTTTTTAGTAGATTGTGATAATGTGTGTTTAATGCGTAATCTGGGTTTAAGGTAATTGATATTGTTATTGAAATTGACTTTTGAGATTGCCATTTAAATTGATTTTTGTAATCGAAATTGACACTTTTTGTTAATAACTTAAGATACTAATAGGCTATTTTTAACGGTATATAGTTTGCGTTTTTATATATTTGCTTGTTAGACAAAATTACATTTAGAATAAATTATATGAGCGAAGAAGTTAAGAAGGGCAATTATTCAGCAGACAGTATTCAGGCATTAGAAGGAATGGAGCATGTAAGAATGCGTCCTTCGATGTATATTGGAGATGTAGGGGTTAGAGGGCTACATCATTTAGTTTATGAAGTTGTAGATAACTCTATTGATGAGGCAATGGGGGGTCATTGTGATACCATTAATGTCTCAATAAATGAAGATGGCTCTATTACGGTTGAGGATAATGGTCGTGGAATTCCAGTAGATTTGCATAAAAAAGAAGGCGTTTCTGCGCTTGAGGTAGTAATGACCAAAATTGGTGCTGGAGGTAAGTTTGATAAAGATTCTTATAAAGTTTCGGGAGGTCTTCATGGTGTTGGGGTTTCTTGTGTGAATGCGCTTTCGGTTCATATGAAATCGACTGTTTTTAGAGAAGGAAAAATCTATGAGCAGGAATATGAAAGAGGAAAGGCCATGTATCCAGTAAAACAAATCGGAGAAACAGATAAAAGAGGTACGCGCCAAACTTTTTATCCAGATCCAACTATTTTTAC
The DNA here is from genome assembly GCF_040045115.1 of Flavobacterium adhaerens. Taxonomy (NCBI): domain Bacteria; kingdom Pseudomonadati; phylum Bacteroidota; class Flavobacteriia; order Flavobacteriales; family Flavobacteriaceae; genus Flavobacterium; species Flavobacterium adhaerens. Next base: position 284,101 of record NZ_JBDLZX010000005.1, read on the forward strand.
GCAAACAACGGAGTATTCATATGATACTTTATCAGCTCGTATGCGTGAATTGGCTTTCTTGAATAAAGGAATTACAATTTCGTTTACAGATAAAAGAGAAAAAGACAAAGACGGAAATTTTATCGGTGAAGTATTTCATTCAACCGAAGGGTTAAAAGAATACATCCGTTACCTAGACGGGAATCGTGAGCCAATTATTGCGCATGTAATTTCGATGGATCACGAAAAAGGAGAAATTCCAGTTGAGGTAGCATTGATTTACAATACCAGTTATGGCGAAAATATTTTCTCATATGTAAATAATATCAACACACACGAAGGAGGTACACATTTGCAAGGTTTTAGAACGGGTCTTACTAGATCTTTGAAAAAATATGCAGATGCTTCTGGGATGTTAGATAAATTGAAGTTTGATATTTCTGGAGACGATTTTCGTGAAGGTCTTACCGCAATTATTTCGGTAAAAGTGTCAGAACCTCAATTTGAAGGGCAGACTAAAACAAAATTAGGGAATAGAGAGGTTGTTTCGCCAGTAAGTCAAGCGGTTAGTGAAATGATCGAGAATTATTTGGAAGAAAATCCAAATGATGCACGGACTATTGTTCAGAAAGTAATTTTAGCGGCTCAAGCTCGTCACGCTGCCAAAAAAGCACGTGAAATGGTACAGCGCAAAACCGTAATGGGTGGCGGTGGATTGCCAGGAAAATTGTCGGATTGTTCGGAACAAGATCCAGCTAAATGTGAAGTGTATCTTGTCGAGGGAGATTCGGCGGGTGGAACTGCAAAACAAGGTCGTGATCGTAATTTTCAAGCTATTTTGCCTTTGCGTGGTAAGATTCTGAATGTTGAGAAAGCCATGCATCATAAAGTTTTCGAAAACGAAGAAATTAGAAATATCTTTACTGCTCTTGGGGTAACAGTTGGAACTGAAGAGGATAGTAAAGCATTGAATATCTCTAAATTACGTTACCATAAAGTGATCATCATGTGTGACGCCGATGTCGATGGTAGCCACATTTCTACACTAATATTGACATTCTTTTTCCGTTTTATGAAAGAACTGATAGAAGAAGGACATGTGTATATAGCAGCTCCTCCTTTATATATGGTAAAAAAAGGAAACAAAAAAGAGTATGCTTGGAATGATGATCAACGTGATGCTGCAAACGAAAGAATGGGAGGAAGTGCTTCTATCCAACGATATAAAGGTCTTGGAGAGATGAATGCAGAACAGCTTTGGGAAACGACAATGGATCCAGAGTTTAGAACGTTACGTCAGGTGAATATTGATAGTCTTGTTGAAGCAGATAGAGTTTTTTCTATGTTGATGGGTGATGAAGTACCACCAAGACGTGAATTTATTGAGAAGAATGCTGTTTACGCCAATATAGATGCGTAATTTTTAGGGTAAATGTTTTTTTGATTTTTGATATTAATTTAAAACAAATAAAGAATGAAAGTTACCATTGTAGGAGCAGGGAACGTTGGAGCAACCTGTGCAGATTCAATTTCGTATAGAGGAATAGCTAGTGAAGTAGTATTGTTAGATATCAAAGAAGGTTTTGCCGAAGGGAAAGCCATGGATATTATGCAATGTGCTACCAATACTGGTTTTAATACCAATGTTTCTGGTGTTACGAATGATTATTCTAAAACATCAAATAGTGATGTTGTTGTGATTACTTCGGGTATCCCTAGAAAACCAGGAATGACACGAGAGGAATTAATAGGAATCAATGCAGGAATTGTAAAAACGGTAGCTGAAAATGTTTTGACTCATTCTCCAAATGCAATTATTATTGTGGTGTCTAATCCAATGGATACAATGACTTATTTGACATTAAAAGCTACAGGTTTGCCAAAAAATAGAGTTATTGGTATGGGAGGAGCTTTAGATAGTTCGCGTTTTAGATATTATTTGTCTAAAGCCTTAGATAAGCCATCAAATGATATCTCTGGAATGGTAATTGGAGGACACGGTGATACGACCATGATTCCGTTAACGAGATTAGCTTCATATAACGGTATTCCTGTTTCTCAATTTTTATCTCAAGAAGAATTAGATAAAGTAGCTGCTGCAACTATGGTCGGAGGAGCAACACTTACAGGTTTGTTGGGAACGTCTGCTTGGTATGCGCCAGGGGCTTCTGTAGCATATTTAGTAGATAGTATATTGAATGATCAAAAGAAAATGATTGCATGTTCTGTTTTTGTTGAAGGTGAATATGGTCAAAATGATATCTGTATCGGTGTACCTTGTATAATTGGTAAAAACGGTGTCGAACAAATCGTTGATATTGCTTTAAATGATTCTGAAAAAGTGGCATTTGCAAAGAGTGCAGATGCAGTTCGAAATATGAATTCAGACCTAAAATCGGTCTTAGTATAATAATTTAGGAGTTTTTAAAAAAGAAGACTGCATTTTTGCAGTCTTTTTTTTGATTTTAATTAATAAATAAATTGGTAAATGTTTCCGTTAATTATATATTTGCTCGGTTTAAAAAAAATAAAGTAAATAGTGTATGTCTTTTTTTGTTTTCAGAATAGATGTAAAGGGTTATTTTATAGGGTTTAAAACAAAAAATAAATTAATTAATTTTTAGTAATAATGCAGAATAAAGGACTTATTAAATTTTTCGCAATTCTATTTGCATTGGTAAGTATTTACCAACTTTCTTTCACTTTTGTCTCTAATAAAGTCAAAAGCGATGCAAAATCTTTTGCTGGGGGTAATCCAGAAAAAGAAGTAAAATATTTAGATTCTATTGGAAAAGAAAAAGTTTTCAATTTAGGGTTTACTGATTTTACATTTAATGAAGTAAAAGATAAGCAAATCAACAAAGGACTTGACTTAGAAGGAGGGATCAACGTAACTCTTCAAATCTCTGTTAAAGACATTTTGAAAGGATTATCAAATAATTCGAAAAATCCAGTTTTTAATAAATCTTTGGCTGACGCCACTGCAAATCAAAAAGGTAATCAAACATATCTTGATGCTTTCTTCGAAGCTTTTGAAGCAAACTCTAAAGGGTCAGTAAAATTAGCTTCTCCTGAAATTTTCGCAAACAGAAGTTTGCAAGGTGAAGGTGGTGTAACTTTTCAAATGACCGATGCTCAAGTTCAAAAAGTAATCAAAAGAAAAGTTGACGAATCTGTAGAAAGTGCTTTTGGAGTATTGAGAAAACGTATCGATAAATTCGGAGTTACGCAACCTAATATTCAAAAATTAGGAGAATCTGGAAGAATTTTAGTCGAACTTCCTGGTGCTAAAGATGTTGATAGAATTAAAAAACTATTGCAAAGTACAGCTCAATTAGAGTTTTGGGAAACTTATAAAATTGAAGAGATTGGTAATTTTATCATGGCTGCTAATGAAGCTTTGAAAAAAACAGAAGTTGCTAAAGTTGAGACTAAAGAAGTAACTAAGGATTCGTTAAGTGCTTTATTAACAGATGCTAAAGATTCTGCCTCGACTAAAAAAGGAAACAATCCTATTTTAGATAAAATTATTGCTCAAGGAGGAGGACCAGTTTTGGCTATGTTCTCTCCAAAAGATACTGCTGTAATTAACTCTTACTTTAAAAGAGCTGATATCAGAGTTTTATTGGCTGGTGACCAACGTTATGCAAAATTTGTTTGGGGAAAACCTACAACAATAAAAGGTGAAAAAGATAAAGAAATTGAAGCTGTAGAATTATACGCTTTAAAAGGGAATAGAGACAATGTAGCTTCAATGGGAGGTGGTGTTGTAACTGATGCAAGTGATACATTTGATCAAATGGGTAAACCTGCGGTATCAATGCAAATGAACAATACTGGAGCTAAAGAATGGGAAGAATTAACAGGAAGAGCTTATACTCAAAAAAGCAATATCGCTATTGTTCTTGATGATGTTGTTTACTCGGCCCCAGGAGTTTCTAGCGGACCAATCGCAGGAGGTAGATCTGAAATTTCAGGTAATTTTGATGTTACAGAAACTAAAGACTTAGCGAACGTTTTAAGAGCTGGTAAATTACCTGCAGCAGCCGAAATTATTCAGTCTGAAGTTGTAGGACCATCTTTGGGACAAGAAGCTATTGATAATGGTACTAATTCTGCAGTTATTGGATTACTTTTGGTGTCACTTTGGATGATGATTTATTATGGTAAAGCAGGTTGGTATGCTAATATTGCTTTGGCAGTGAATTTATTATTCATGTTTGGTATCTTGGCTAGTTTAGGTGCTGTACTTACTCTGCCTGGTATTGCGGGTATCGTTTTGACAATGGGTACTGCTGTAGATGCGAATATTATTATATACGAAAGAGCAAAAGAAGAATTAAGAGCTGGTAAAACACTTGATGAAGCTGTAAAAGCTTCTTATAGCTGGACAGGAGCAATGCGTTCTATCGTAGATGCTAACGTTACTCACATTTTAACTGGAGCTGTATTGTTTATCTTTGGTTCTGGTCCGATTAAAGGTTTTGCTACAACTTTGTTAATAGGTATTATTACATCTCTATTTACATCTATTTTCATCGCTAGAATTTTCATTGATAAAAATATTGCAGGTAAAAATGATTTGAACTTCGTAACAGGATTCTCTAAAAATTTCTTTACTAATTTCCATTTTGATTTCTTAGGTCTTAAAAAATGGACTTATCTATTCTCTATTGTTATCACAATTGTTAGTATTTTTTCTATTGCTACAAATGGATTTGATCAAGGAGTTGATTTTGTAGGAGGTAGAACTTTCCAAGTTCGTTTTGACAAATCAATGAAACCTGAAGAAATTAAAGAAGAGTTAACTGCTGTTTTTGGTAGTGCAGAGGTTAAGATTTTTGGAGAGGACAATCAATTAAAAATTACAACTAAATATAGAGTTGAAGAAACTGGAAGTGTTGCAGACGAGGATGCAAATAAGAAATTGTTTGAAACTTTGAAAAAACATTACGGAGCAGATATGACTTATGACAAATTTGTAACAGCTTATGATGGTAAGAAATTAGGAATTGTACAAGCTTCAAAAGTAGGACCAACTGTTGCCGAAGATATCAAAACTAATGCATATTGGGCTGTACTTGGAGCAATGATTATTGTTGGGTTGTATTTGGTAATAAGTTTTAGAAAATGGCAATATAGTTTAGGTGCGATTGCAGCTGTAGCTCATGACGTTATTTTTGTATTAGGAATTTACTCATTATGCTGGAAATTCATGCCTTTTGGTATGGAGATAGATCAACACTTTATTGCGGCAATCTTGACTGTAATTGGTTATTCTATGAATGATACCGTTATTGTTTATGATAGGGTTCGTGAATTTATTGACGGAAAAACTAAAGGATCTTTCGCAGATATTGTAAATAAATCGATCAATTCTACAATGTCTAGAACTATCAATACTTCTTTGACAATGATTATTGTATTATTAATTATGTTTGTATTTGGTGGTGAGTCTATTAGAGGATTCATTTTTGCAATGCTTATCGGTATTGTAATCGGAACCTATTCTTCATTATTTATTGCGACTCCTGTTTTGGTGGATACAATTTCTAAAGAAGAGAAAAAAACTGTTGAAGTTCAACATCAAGAAAGCTAGAATTTAGCAATACTTATATAAAAAAAAGGATTCAACATTGTTGAATCCTTTTTTTTATACTGTTGTTTTTTTAAGAGCTACATAATTTTTATGAAAGTTTCTTTGATACGATTTATTTCATTGGTATAAATGGTTTTCTTTTTATGTGCAAAATAGAGTGTATTTTTTAAAGGAGTTTTCCCAGTCCACAATTGTTTTATTTGCCCACTTTCTAATTCATTTTTGCATAAAAAATCGGGGATTACAGCTAATCCGTTACTGTTACTTAGGCAACGAACAATTGAGTTTAAATTGGGAACAATGTAATTGGGTCTAAAATCTGCATTTTTATCAAAATTGAGCTGCCAGAATCGTCTAAGATGTTCCATATCTCCTGTCGTTCCAAACCATTTTTGTTGTTTTAACCATTGTTCAATTGCTTTAAAATCATTTTGTTTTTCAAGTAGTGTAAAGGGGGTAGCATCGATTTCTTTTCCTCCAATAAGAATGATAGTTTCTGATGAAAAAGCTTGGTACTCAATTGTGTTTTTGATGACCATTTGTGGGGTTATGATTAAGTCTAGAATCCCTTTTTCTAAATTTTCGATCATTTGCGGATATTCACCAAATTGGATAATGACATTGAAAGGAAAGTTGGCTATATAGGGTTCAAGTGTAATTTGAAAAGTTTCAAAACACATCCCGATACTAATAGTGGGGGTATCTTTTTCAGTACTTCGTTGGAAATTTTTTTCCGCTTCTTCGAGTTTGTCAATTGCTTCGGTTATGAAGTTGTACAGTACCTTACCTTTTTCTGTGGGTATCATTTTTCTACTTGTTCTGTCAAATAATTTATAACCGACATAATTTTCTAATGAGCTCAAGTGTAAACTAACTCCAGGTTGCGATATAAATAATACTTCTGCAGCACCAGTTAAAGATCTTGTTTTATAAATGTATTTAAATGTTCGGTACCATTCTAGATTAACCATGATTGTATCTATTATAATTATAATACAAATGTATGAATTAAGTTATTTTAATAATAAGTAGAACCATTGTAATTTTGCTTCATCTAATACAATATATAATAATGAGAAAGATATTTATAATAAACGGTGGGCAAAAGTTCGGTCATTCAGGTGGAAAATTTAACCAAACCATTGCTGAGACTACAGCTGAATTCTTTTTGAAAAATAATTTTGAAATAAAAACTACTGATGTCACAAATGTATATGATCCCGCAGAAGAGGTGGAAAAATTTGTTTGGGCAGATGTGATTATTTATCATACTCCAATTTGGTGGTTCCAGTTGCCACATGCTTTCAAGAAGTATATAGATGTGGTTTTTACCGAAGGACATGATAAGGGGATTTATAAAAATGATGGGCGTACGTCTAAAAATCCGGCAATCAATTACGGAACAGGAGGAATGTTGCATGGCACAAAGTATATGGTGACAACCTCTTGGAATGCTCCGAAAGAGGCATTTACTTTGCCTGGTGAATTTTTTGATGAAACCAGTGTTGATGATGGAATTTTATTTGGTTTTCATAAAATGAATGTCTTTACAGGAATGGAACCTTTAGAGAGTTTGCACTTTCACGATGTTATGAAAGGAACTAATGTGGATAGCGATTTAGAATCCTATAGAAATCATCTAACTCAGCTGTTTCTAAATTAAAAAAATAGCCATTGAATTATTTCAATGGCTATTTTTATATGAATTTGTATTAGTATTATGCCTCCGATTTATTTTTGGCTGTAATTACAAAATATAACCCCACGAGTATAAACGGAATACTCAACCATTGTCCTGTTGATAAAATGTTTCCTAATTCACTTTCAAAACCTCCTTGACTTTCTTTTACTGATTCGACTATCATACGAACTGTAAATAATAATACTAAAAATAAACCAAATAAAAACCCTGATTTTTTTCTAGTATCTGTTTTCCAGTACAGAAAAAACAAAACAGCAAAGACAAAAACGTAACAGATAGCTTCGTATAATTGAGCTGGGTGCTTTGCTGGTACTTGCTCTAATAAATTTGCATATTGAGGATTGGTAGCAATTGCATTATAAGCCTCTTTTGGAGTTGGAAGTTGTGTCGCATTTACTGCCTCTCTTGGGCTAAATTGATCTCGAACAAATCGAACGCCAAAAGCTGAAGTTGTCTCTTTTCCAACAATTTCAGAATTGAAAAAATTACCTAATCTTACAAAAATTGCACCACTTGCACAAGGAATAACTACTCGATCCAATGTCCATAATAATGGTTTGTGAAGTACTTTTTTGGAGAAAAAATACATCGCAACGATTATGGAAATTGTTGCCCCATGGCTTGCTAAACCTTGGTATCCGGTGAATTCAAATTTTGGATTAAAGCGAAATGGTAAAATAATTTCGGATAGATTGTTACGGTAATATTCCCAATCGTAAAAGAAAACATGTCCCAATCGAGCTCCGATTAAAGTTGCTAAAACGGTCCAAACAAATAAGGAATCTAGTTTGTCGATACTAATGTTTTCTCTTGTAAAAATATTTTTCATGATGTACCATCCCAATCCAAATGCTATTACGAACATTAAACTGTAAAAGCGAATCATAAAAAAACCTAAATCAATACCTTCGGAGGGATTCCAAATAATGTTTAAAGTGTGTGTCATTTAAAATTTATTTTTTTGTGAAAATACTATTTTGAGTCGATTAATTGTGTTAACTAAAAAGTAAAAAATCTTTTTTTTAATGTTTGTGATTGCATTTTTTTTCGGGTACTGGATCATATCCTTTTCCGCCCCATGGATGACAACTCAATATTCTTTTCATTCCTAAATAACCGCCATAAAACAACCCATGAATTTGCAATGCCTGAATCATATAAGTTGAACAAGTAGGTTCATATCTACAAGCCGCAGGTGTAAAAGGGGAAATTGCTCCCTGATAAAACCGCACGAGTAATACGAAAGGATAGATGAGAATTTTATTCAGCATAAGATTGCAGTGTTCAGTTATCAGTGTTTAGTGTTCAGTAATTAGAAATAATGGTTAGTTTATCTTTACTAATATTCTGACTACTTAAAAACAGACCGCTGCTTGCTAAAAATATTACTGAATGCTAAAAGTCGTTCCATCTTTTCCGTCTTTCAATTGAATGCCTAATCCAATGAGCTGATCTCGTATTTGATCGGACAGAGCAAAATCTTTATTGTCACGAGCCTGTTTACGCATACCGATAAGCATATTAACAACTCCTTCTAATTTGTCTGTATTGCCATTTGTTTTTTCTTCTTCCAATCCTAAAACATCAAAAACAAATGCTTGCATAGTTGAGTTGAACAATAGTAAATCGGCTGCAGTCAAAGTTTCTTTTCCGTCTTTTAGAACGTTAGCAAAACGAACTCCTTCAAATAATTGAGCGATAAGAATTGGGGTGTTAAAATCATCATTCATGGCGTCATAACACAATTGTTTCCAGCTAGCAATGTCAATAGTACTAGTAGTACTTGCTTGAATTCCGTTTAAAACGTCCATTGCTTCCATCAATCGTTTGTATCCTTTTTCGGCTGCTGTTATGGCTTCGTCAGAAAAATCTAAGATGCTTCTGTAGTGTGCTTGCAACATAAAAAATCTGGCTACCGAAGCTGGAAACGCTTTACTCAAAAAGGCATTTTTACCGGTTAAAATTTCTCCAGGCAAAATGTTGTTTCCTGTAGATTTGGCCATTTTTTTACCATTTAAAGTTAGCATATTGGCATGCATCCAATAATTTACAGGTGAATGTCCTGTGCAGGCTTCGTTTTGAGCTATTTCACATTCGTGATGAGGGAATTTTAAATCCATTCCGCCACCATGTATATCAAAATGATTGCCTAAATATTTAGTACTCATTGCCGTACATTCTAAGTGCCATCCTGGGAATCCATCGCTCCAAGGTGATGGCCAACGCATGATATGTTGTGGGTCTGCTTTTTTCCAAAGTGCGAAATCTTGAGGATTTCTTTTGTCTGATTGTCCGTCAAGGTCTCTGGTGTTGGCTAGCATATCTTCGATATTACGTCCACTCAATATTCCGTATTGATTGGTTTCATTGAACTTGACAACATCAAAATAAACAGAACCATTGGCTACATAACCAATTCCGTTATCAATTATGGTTTTTATGATTTCAATTTGTTCAATAATATGCCCAGTTGCCGTTGGCTCAATACTGGGTGGTAAAAAATTAAAAGCTTTTAGAATATCGTGAAAATCAACGGTATAGCGCTGTACAACTTCCATCGGTTCTAATTTTTCTAAACGAGCTTTTTTGGCAATTTTATCTTCTCCTTCATCTACATCGTCCACAATGTGTCCAACATCGGTAATATTTCGAACATAACGCACCTTGTAATCTAAGTGTTGTAAATATCTAAAGATAACATCAAAAGACATAAACGTGCGCACATTTCCAAGATGTACATTGCTGTAAACCGTTGGTCCACAAACATACATTCCCACGTTTCCTTCGTTAATTGGTGTAAATGTTTCCTTTTCTCCCGAAAGGGAATTGTATATTTTTAAGCTTTGGGTTTTGTATAATGGCATTGTGGTTGAAGTTTTCCTTTTCTCAATTCTCTAAAAAAAAGAAGGGAGTAGAGAAATGAATATGTTGATAATAATCTCCTGTTTTTTATTTTTTGTCTAGTCTTAAAGTCTTCTTTTTTGTTGAAGATTTGATGAAAGGATTAGAAGGTTGTATCTAATTTGATATAATCTAAAAACTCTCTTTTAGTTTGAGGATCTTTGAATTTTCCGCCAAATTCAGATGTTACCGTGCTACTTTCGATGTCTTGTATTCCTCTAGAGTTCACACAAAGGTGTTTAGCGTCTATTACACAAGCAACGTCATCTGTACCAAGAGCTTTTTGTAGTTCTTGCACAATTTGCATTGTTAATCGTTCTTGAACTTGAGGTCTTTTGGCAAAATGTTCTACAATACGATTCATTTTTGAAAGTCCAATAACTCTACCACTCGATATATAGGCTACATGTGCTCTACCGATAATTGGTAATAAATGATGTTCGCAAGTTGAGTAAAGTGTAATGTTTTTTTCGACCAACATTTCACCGTATTTGTAATTGTTTTCAAAAGTAGATGCTTTTGGTTTTCTGTCAGGATTCAGTCCGCTAAAAATTTCTTTAACAAACATTTTAGCTACACGGTTAGGTGTTCCTTTCATACTATCATCTGTCAAATCCATTCCTAGAGTTATAAGAATGCTTTCAACATCTTTTTTTATTTTTTCAATCTTTTCTTCATCGGTAATGTCAAAAGCATCCTTTCTTAGGGGGTTCTGAGCATTTGTACTAATATGATTGTTTCCTATTTCGTCTTGAAATTCTTCGTTGTTTATCATTAAAAGGTACTATTTTTATGAGTGTCTATTTTTGAGGGGTAAAGATAATTAATAAAAAGCAAACAATTTCTATCGTTTTGGCTTTTAATTCGGCATAAAAACAATTGTAAATGTTGAATATCTATTAAAGAAAAAGACAATACCATTTTTGATATTGTCTTTGGTGATGTAAGAAGTTGTTATTGGTTTATTTTGAATTATAAACGGTTAAAGCTTCTTTTAAAATATTGACTGCGCTTATAAGGTCTTCTTTTTTCAAAACATAGGCTATACGTACTTGGTTCAGTCCAACGCTTGGAGTCGAATAAAATCCTGCTGCTGGAGCTATCATTACCGTTGCGCCATTCAATTCATATTTTTCTAAAAGCCATTGAGCAAAATCGTCTGCATTATCAATAGGAAGTTGAGCAATACAATAAAACGCAGCTTTTGGTGTCTTTACAATAACTCCGTCAATCTTGTTTAATTCGTTAATTAGGATGTCTCTTCTTTCTTTGTATTCGGTGATTACTTCGTCAAAATAACTTTGAGGAGTATCTATGGCCGCTTCGCAAGCAATTTGTTCTATTGTTGGTGGACATAAACGAGCTTGTGCAAACTTCATTGAAGCAGCAATAACTTCTCTGTTTTTGGTTACCATACAGCCAATACGTGCGCCACACATACTGTATCTTTTTGAAACGGAATCAATCATAATAACATTTTGTTCAATTCCTTTTAAATTCATTACAGAATAGTGTTTGTCTCTTTCATCGTAAATGAATTCGCGATATACTTCATCTGCAATCAAAAATAAATCGTGTTTTTTGACTAACTCGCCTAATTGATTGATTTCGGATTCAGAATACAAATATCCTGTAGGGTTATTTGGGTTGCAAATTAAAATTGCTTTAGATTTTGGAGTAATGGCCTTTTCAAATTCTTCGATAGTGGGTAGGGTAAAACCGCTTTCTATATTAGAAATCACAGGTACAACTCGAGCACTTGATTCTGCCGAAAACGCACTGTAATTAGCATAAAAAGGTTCAGGTATAATGACTTCGTCTTCAGGATCCATAATACTACCAAGAGCAAATAATAGCGCTTCAGAACCTCCTGTAGTTATCATAATATCTTCGTAGCCTACTTTTACATCTTGTTTTGTGTAAAACTGAGCTAGTTTTTTTCGGTAACTCTCATAACCTGCCGATGGACCATATTCGATAATGCTTAGGTCAATGTTTTTTATGGCATTGATGGCGACTTCAGGGCTTTTTATATCGGGTTGTCCAATATTTAAATGGTAAACTTTGCGTCCTTCTTTTTTAGCTTTATCAGCAAAAGGAGCTAGCTTTCGAATTGGGGATTCAGGCATTTTTTTACCTCTGATTGAAATTTCAGGCATGATTGTAAAATTTGAGGTGCAAATTTGCAATTTATTTTCCAAAATCTTTGTAAACAATATAGCTATTTTGTTGTTTTTGAAACATTATTATCGTATAATTGAGTAATATTCTTTAAAAACGGCTAAATGAGAATAAAATGTATTTTTTTCCTTTTAATATTGAGAATAATGCCTGTTTTTGCTCAAGAGGGTTTTGTATTTGATAAAGGAGTCGAAAAAACATCTGTGTCTATTACTTTAGTTAATAACTTAATTTTTATTCCTATAAAAGTTAACGGAGTAGAGCTAAACTTTCTTTTGGATACTGGTGTCGAAGAAACGATACTTTTTAGTCTGGAAGAAAATCAAGAGGTTGAATTTTACAATTCCGAGAGAATCAGTTTGAGAGGGCTGGGCAGTGAAGAGGCTATTGACGGACTTAAAACGACCAATAATGTCTTGGAGTTGGAAGGATTAAAATCACATCACCAACTCATTTATGTGATTTTGGATGAAAGTTTTAATCTTTCGTCACATATCGGTATTCCTGTAAATGGAATTATTGGATATCAGTTTTTTAGGGATAATTTAGTTCGAATTGATTATGCTAAAAAAAAGTTATCGGTCTATAGCAATACCGAAGAGAATAGGAGTAAGCTGAATAAGAAATTTAATAAAGTTCCAGTTACAGTAGAGCGATTTAAACCTTATCTTCTAAGTGAAGTTGATATGGGAAAAGAAGATCTACCTGTTAAATTGTTGATCGATACTGGGAATAGTGATTCGGTTTGGCTTTTTCCTAATTTATCAGACAAAATTGTAGTACCTTCTAAAAATTTTGAAGATTTTTTAGGAAAAGGTTTTAGCGGTAATATCGAAGGAAGAAGAGGGAAAGTAGATCGATTTTCTTTTGATAAATATAATTTTTATTCCCCAATTGTCGCTTTTCCAGATTCTAGTTCCATCAAGAGTGTTCGTTTGGTTAAGGATAGAGTAGGGTCAGTTGGAGGCGAAATTCTAAAGCGTTTTTCGGTTGTGTTTGATTATAAGCATGAATCGATGTATTTGAAAAAAAATTCGCATTTTGATGAACCTTTTTCATACAATAAATGTGGAGTAGAGGTGCAACACAACGGATTACAATGGGTCAAAGAAACGGTAAAGATGGAAACCGTTCCAATAGGAGGTATCACATTTGATAGTGATGGAAAAAATGTTACCAATGAATTTAAATACAAATTTGGTTTGAAGCCTATATATGAAATTTCAAATATTCGTAAAAATTCACCAGCTGCACAATCGGGTTTACGAGTTGGGGATATAGTTCTTTCGATTAATAAAGTTCCGACGTATCGGTATTCATTGCAAAAAATAAATGAGGTATTTAAACTTCATGAAGACAAAACGATTACTATGGAAATTCAGAGAGCAGATACTATTTTGAAATTCTCATTCCAATTAATTGATGAATTATAAAAAAAGAACGCTTATTGTAGCGTTCTTTGTGTCTTGTTTTAGTTGGTTAAAACCTCACCTTTAATTTTGAGAGGAACCCTTCCTCCATCATAATTTACGGCATTGGTTTCTAAGGTTATCGTTTTACGAATAGGTCCAGGAACCATATTGTATTTAATTTCTATTGTTTCGGATTTACCAGGAGCTATAGAATTGTTGGGTTTATGTAGGATAACAAAACTCGCTGTGGTTTGGATTCCTAATATATTCAACGGAGCATCTCCAGTATTTGTTATAGTAAAGTTTCGGATTCCGTTATCAGTAGATTTATTAATTTTTCCATAGTCTATAGTATTCTCATTTTTTTGAATACTAATTTTAGGACCACTTTGAGCAAAGCCAATGTAGCTTACTAACAGCAATGCTATGAGAGATTTAAAATTTTTCATTTTCTTGTTTTTTAGTAGGTATAGTAAATATACTATCTTTTAATTAATGCACAATTTTTTATTTCGCTTTTTATACTGTTCTTAATTATTTACTTTTGTCGATAATTTTATATCACAAAAATCGAACCAAATAAAATGTTTACATGTTGATACTTGTATGTGTTTAATCGATTTGACAAATTAATCAATCACCGAATTCCAATAAAAAATGACAATTCCTGCACAATTTGACGCTAAAAGTATTGAAAACAAATGGTATGACTACTGGATGAAAAACAATTATTTTCATTCAAAACCTGATCACAGAACGCCGTATTCTATTGTGATTCCACCACCAAATGTTACAGGAGTCTTGCATATGGGACATATGTTGAATAATACCATTCAGGATGTTTTGATTCGTCGAGCGCGTTTAAAAGGATTTAATGCTTGTTGGGTACCAGGAACGGATCACGCATCTATTGCGACCGAAGCAAAAGTAGTTGCTAAATTGAAATCAGAAGGAATCAATAAGGCAGATTTAACTCGTGAAGAGTTTTTGAAACACGCTTACGATTGGACCGAAAAATATGGTGGAACTATTTTAGAGCAATTAAAACAATTGGGTTGTTCTTGCGATTGGGAAAGAACCAAATTTACGATGGATCCCGATATGTCTGCTTCTGTAATTAAATCTTTTGTGGATTTATACAACAAAGGAATGATTTATCGTGGGTATCGAATGGTAAACTGGGATCCAGAAGCCAAAACTACACTTTCCGACGAAGAAGTGATTTATGAAGAGCAAAACGGGAAATTATTTTTCTTAAAATATAAAATTGAAGGTAGCGAAGACTTTTTGACAGTTGCAACAACCCGTCCAGAAACTATTTTTGGTGATACTGCCATTTGTATCAATCCAAATGACGAGCGTTTTACTCATTTGAAAGGCAAAAAAGCAATCGTTCCTATTTGCGGTCGTGTGGTTCCAATTATCGAAGATGAATATGTAGATGTAGAATTTGGTACTGGTTGTTTGAAAGTAACGCCAGCTCACGATGTAAATGATAAAACACTAGGAGAAAAACACAATTTAGAAATTGTTGATATTTTTAATGAAGATGCGACTTTAAACAGTTTTGGTTTGCATTATGCAGGAAAAGACCGTTTTGTAGTTCGTACCGAAATTGCAAAAGAATTGGAAGAAACAGGAGCTTTGGCGAAAACCGAAATCCATTTGAATAAAGTGGGAACTTCGGAAAGAACCAAAGCTGTTATCGAACCTCGTTTGTCTGACCAATGGTTCTTGAAAATGGACGAATTGGTAAAACCAGCTATCAAAGCGGTTTTGGAAACAGGTGATATTAAACTACACCCAAAACGTTTTGATAATACCTATGCACATTGGCTAAATAATATTCGAGATTGGAATATTTCTCGTCAGTTATGGTGGGGACAACAAATTCCTGCCTATTACTATGGCGACGGAAAAGAAGATTTCGTAGTAGCCGAAAATATTGAAGACGCTTTAAAATTAGCTCAAGAAAAGACTTCAAACTTAAACCTTACTACTTCAGACTTAACTCAAGATGCCGATGCTTTAGATACTTGGTTCTCGTCTTGGTTGTGGCCGATGTCTGTTTTTGGCGGAATTATGGATCCAGAAAATGAGGATTTTAAATACTATTATCCAACCAATGATTTGGTTACTGGTCCGGATATTTTGTTTTTCTGGGTGGCCAGAATGATTATCGCTGGTTATGAATATACTGGCAAAAAACCATTTACCAATGTGTATTTGACTGGTTTGGTTCGTGATAAACAAAGACGTAAAATGTCTAAATCGTTAGGGAATTCACCTGAGCCATTAGAATTGATCGAAAAATTTGGTGCCGATGGCGTTCGCGTAGGATTGCTATTGAGTGCTTCTGCTGGTAACGATATTATGTTTGATGAGGAATTGTGTAATCAAGGAAAAGGGTTTTCTAATAAAATTTGGAATGCTTTCAAATTGATTAAAGGTTGGGAAGTCTCAAGTTCAATTCCACAACCAGAATCTTCAAAAGTGGCGATAGAATGGTACGAAGCGAAGTTTCAACAAACGTTGGCTGAAATTGAAGATAGCTTTGATAAATACAGAATTTCTGATGCTTTAATGGCAATTTATAAATTGGTTTGGGACGATTTTTGTTCTTGGTTTTTAGAAATGATTAAACCAGCTTACCAACAACCAATTGATAGCGTAACGTTGGAAAAAGCGATAGAAATGCTAGAAAATAATTTGAAATTACTGCATCCGTTTATGCCGTTTTTGACTGAAGAAATTTGGCAACATATTGCAGAGAGAACGCCTGAAGAAGCTTTAATCGTTTCAACTTGGCCAGAATTTAAAACATTTAATGTTGACTTAATTTCGGATTTTGAAAATACAATCGAAGTAATTTCAGGAGTGAGAACGATTCGTAAAGACAAGAATATTCCGTTTAAAGATGCTATCGAATTGAGGGCTATTAACAATGATAAAGTTTCGACCTATTTTGATGCCATTGTAACAAAGTTGGGGAATATTTTATCGTTGGAATATGTTTCGGATAAAGTAGATGGCGCTTTATCTTTCCGCGTAAAATCGAATGAATATTTTATTCCTATTACTGGAAATATTGATGTTGAAGCCGAAATTGCCAAATTAACTGCCGAGTTAGAATATACTCAAGGTTTCTTGAAATCAGTTCAAAATAAATTATCAAACGAGAAGTTTGTAAACGGGGCTCCAGAAAAAGTGTTGGCAAACGAAAGACAAAAAGAAGCCGATGCACTATCTAAAATTGCTACAATCGAGCAAAGCTTGGCTGGGTTGAAGTAAAATTTTTATAAATAATTTACAAAAAGGTTTGGAGTTGTATTTTCTAGTACACTTTGAACCTTTTTTGCGTTAGTTTCTTTTATCATTTTAATTTTTAGTCAATATCCTCTTTAAAAAATGCGATTCTTACGGGGGTTTCATTTTCAAAATCTTCTTTTGAAAAAAGCGGAATTGTTTGGTTTTTAGGGAGCTCTTTATTAATAAATGTTACTAAATTTACTAGATTTTCATACCGTTTTTGCAAACAATCTTGAAGATATTGCTCTTTGTTTAGATCAGTCCATTTTTTTGAAATTTTCTTTTCGGGTTTGAATTTTTTGTAATAAAGATGGGTAAATAAATAAGAATTAGCATTTGTTTTTTCGAACATCCTGGTGTCTGATTTTATTATTTTATCAATAGTAGTATAACACACATCCGAAATGTTTGTGAACCAATATAAGTAATTAGGATTCGGATTGTCATGGCTCGATCTTAAGTAAACCTGATGTTTAGTAATTGTTAAAACGAGCGAACCGTCTATTGAGGGAGAAGGCCAACGAATTTCATATCCTAAATTAGCTCTGCTTGAAGTTGTGTCTGTAGCTGAAGTTAGTAATAGGACATCAACTTTTTGATGGAATATGTCATCTGGAATTATTGCTACTCTATGTATGCTATCCTGTTTCGCACTTATTATTATCTGACCCTCAGATTTATTTTGAGCATGTCCGATCTTTGAATAGATAATAACTAGTAATAGTATTATTGTTATCTGCTTGAACATACTGGCTAAGCTTTGTTTTCTAGAATGGTTTCGTAATGTTCGACTGTTGGGAATGGGTCGTAATAATGATGCAAAAGAGTTTTCCATTTTAAATATGCCTCTGATTGTCTAAATCCAACCGTGTGGTCTTCTAAATTTTCCCACTCAACAAGCAAAATATATTTATTCTTTTGTTCCAAACATTTTCCGAGAGAGTGTTTTAGATACCCTTTTGTCGAACTGATGTATTGCCCAGCGGTTATGAAATCTTTTTCAAAATTTTTTTCTTCGCCATTCTTTACGTTCAAAATTGCTACTTCTAAAATCATATTTCTTTTCTTTAAACTTGTTTTTTGAAAACTATTTTTTCAAAAATAAAAATTTGAGTAATATACATTTTTTTGAAATTGTTTTTGAGTTAAAATTGGGGTTAGATTTAGATTCTGAAAAAAATAAACCCCGTTTAGAATTTCCAAACGAGGTTTTTAGTATGATTTTGTTAACGGAATAGTTTTTTATAAGTATTGCGCAATCCTGGTGAATCTTTTAGTAATTAAGATTTGTCCGCTGAAGGCCTTATAATCATTCGTAAGGCTTGGTCTTTGGTAAAATAGGAAACAACCCAATTGTATAAAGTGGTAACTTTATTTCGGTAATGTACTAAAGAAACCAGATGTATAAATATCCAAATACACCAAGCAAAAAAGGCTTTGAAATGTAAATTAGGAGGCAAGTCTGCAACGGCTTTATTTCTTCCGATGATTGCCATAGCACCTTTGTCAATGTACGAAAATGGTTCTAATGGTTTGTTTTGGATTTGTCTTTTGAAGTTGTTGGCAAGATTTTTTCCTTGCTGTAATGCTACTTGTGCTACTTGTGGGTGTCCTGCCGGAAAATTACGATCTGTTGTTTGTATGCAAGTGTCACCTATGGCATAAATATTTTCAAATCCTTCGACTTTGTTGTGAGAGTCGGTTATTAATCTTTTTCCACGGCCATAGCATTCTTCTGGAATTCCTTCAAAAACTTGTGCGGTAACACCTGCAGCCCAAATAAGGTTTTCGGTTTCTATAATTTTTCCATTACTCAAAATAACTTTGTTATCGATATAATCAGTAACTTGGGCATTTAGGATAATTTTTACACCTAATTTTTTCAAAGCTTTGTGAGTGTTCTCCTGTGATTTTTGACTCATTGGCGATAATAATTGAGCAGCACCATCCACAAGATAAATATGCGATTTTATACGTACATTTTTAAATTCGGGATAATCTTTTCTAAATACAGAGGTACGCATTTCTGCCAACATTCCCGATATTTCAACACCAGTTGGTCCTCCACCCGCAACAACGATAGATAATGTTTTTCGTAACTTGGCTTTGTCAGAAATAAAAGTAGTAGCTTTTTCTAATTGTTTTAGAATGTAGTTGCGCATTTCCAAAGCGTCATTGATGGTTTTCATCGGAATCGCTTTTTTTCGCACATTCTCTAATCCAAAATAGTTGGTTTCTGTACCAGTGGCAAAAACCAAATAATCATAATCGAGTTCGCCTGTTGTAAGTACAATTTTGTTTTGCTCGGGTATAACCTTTACAACCTCACCTAACTTGAAATTAACATTAGATTGATGACGTAACATTTTCCTATAAGGATAGCTAATGTTAGAAGGTTCTAGAAATCCTGTTGCAACCTGATACAAAAGTGGCGGAAAGAAAATATAGTTGTTTCTATCCACAAGGGTAATCTGATATTCTCGGTTTTTGATGTTTTTGGCAACGTTTAATCCAGCAAAACCACCGCCGATAATTACAATTTTTTTGTCATTTTGTTTTAGTGGGATACTGCTTTTAGTCCAATTATAGAACCAATTAAAGTTGTAATAAAAAGTATTCGTAAGAAAGTTGCAGGTTCTTTAAAGACAATAATTCCAATTAAAACTGTTCCTACTGCACCAATACCTGTCCAAACTGCATATGCTGTTCCCATTGGTAAGGTTTGAGTCGCCTTGATTAATAATGCCATACTAACAAATAATGCAACAAGAAAACCAGCATACCATATGTACATTTCGTTTCCAGTTGTCCCTTTTGCTTTTCCTAAACAAAAGGCAAAAGCCACTTCAAATAATCCTGCGATAATTAAAATAATCCAATTCATTTTTTTTCTTATATTTTTGATGCAAAGGTCAGAAACGGAATTGAAATAGAATTTTACAAATGATAAAAAATGATAGTTATTTTTTTTCGGCTCTAATTCTGCTTAGACTTACTTGTGTTATGCCCAAATAGGAAGCAATGTGTCCTAATTGAACTCGCTGAATTAGATCGGGACTCTCTTTTAAAAGTTCTTTGTAGCGATCTGAGGCAGTTCGGAATTGTCTTGAAATTAGCCTTTCCTCAGTTTTTGCCAATTCTTGTTCGGCAAACCTTCGTCCCCAATTTGCAATATGTATATCTTTTTCAAATAGTTTTTGCAGATCGGATGTTTTTAATAAATAGAGTTCACAATCTTCCAAAAGCTCTATGTCTTCATACCCTTTTTGATTTGCTACATAACTTTTCATCGAAAGAACTGAGTCACCTTCTCTACCAAACCAAAATGTTATTTCGGTTCCAGCCGTTTGAGAGTAGGCTCTAGCAATCCCTTTTTTTATAAAATAAAAAACCTTTTCAATTTTGTCAGCTTGCAACAAAATATGTCCTTTCGGGTAGCAAACTTCTGAAATACTGTTTTTGAGTTTCAGTTTTGAAGCTTCTGGAAGTTTGTAAATTGTATCTAAAATTTGATCAATGTTCATTTAATGCTATTTTGGCTATTAGCATAACGTATAATTATTGGCTACTATATAAAGTTTGGGACTAAAGTAGCGTAATTTTTCCGATTTATCGATATTGATACTTATTGAAGTCTAGTAGTATATCAATTTACCATTAAGTGCAATAGTTAGTTGTTTTAGCGGGAGTCCTTATTTTTCGCAATACTCGTATCCGATTTCTTTAATTGCTTTTTCTACTTTTTCTTTATCGGTTGTTTTATGCAAGACAATTACATATTCATCTGATTGTGTGTCTATAAATCCTATTTGTAGTCCTTTTTCTCTGATTGGTTTGTTAAAATCTTCAAAAACATTATCGAAAGAAATTGATGCATTTTCTTCATAATTACTTTCATTAGGTAAGTCTATTGATAAATTATAATTTTCTTTCAATGAAGATTTTAATATCCATTCTAGATCTTCAATGCCAGCTTTCCAATCCAACCTCAAAAGGAATGGAATATTATTGTTGTCTAAAAAATCCATTGTGTAATTCAGTGTTGTATAATATTCACTGTCTTTGTCATAGTTTTTGAGTTTTTCGATAAACGCAATGACTTCATTCTTTTTAGGGTTCGAGTTGATGCACAGTTCTGTTAATTCTTTGTAAGCATTTTTTTGAACGCTATTCAAGAAAGGACGATTTTCTTCTATTTTTCTTAACTTTTCTGCTTTCTTTTTTTCTTTGTCAATATCAATTTGCTTGTTATGAGTTGTTTTGACGAGGTTTACAACTTCTAAAATTGTATTTTCAATTTTAGAAATTATTTTACTATCAGTAACTTCTTTATGTAAGTCTGGAATTTGAAACCATTTTACTTCTTTTCCTCCGTTACATTTTCTTAATTCTATTTCATCGCCCAATTTTGATATAAAAAAGAATTCGGTGGGAAAATTATAATCGTCATTGTCGTAAAAAATTATTGCTTTGGGCAAATAGAAATTTCCTTCTGTAGGATTATAGTTAATACCATCTCGCGAGATTTGAACAATTTTAAAAGTTTCTTTCGTTGATTTCAGTAAATTAAAAAAGGAATTATTTAAAACAGATGTAATTTCAAATTTGTTTGTGTTTGTGTTGTTAAAAATGAAATCAAATACTTTTGGATTGATTACATCATTTTCATACTTTTTTCCACTCAATTTTTCTTCGTGATAATATATTCTTGCCATAAGTTATTTGTATTATTTGTCTTTCTACGGTCGTTTTGTAAAATTACCGTTAACGTCAGTCTGTGAAAAAACCTTCGTTAGTTGTTTTCAAATATAATGAACAATTGTATAAAAAGCAGAAAAGTAGTATATTTAAATATGCAACAAATCAGAGGAATTTCGCGCCATCAAATGTGTTTTTCGTCTCTGGAGGACACAATTTCACCCGACAATCTGGTTACAATCAAACTAATTTAATGAGACTCGAAAAAGTTAATGGAGAACACAGTTTAATCATGCTAATGTACAACATCAAACGTAGCATCAATATCCTTGGTGTCCCCGAATTACTGGCTAAACTCAAGAAATGGAACTCACCTTACAAAAGAGAAGTCTGTTTTTGTGTAAAAATGGTTTATTTAAAGCTTTTTACAGACCGTTTTGAAAATCAGTTTAAAAAGAGGCTTCTCTTAAATCGCACCTATGCAAATCTGCAAGGGCTGTTTTGAATGAAAAATCAAGAAAAAAAAGAGTTTTTTCACAGCCTGATGTTCTAGCGCTACACGCAGGCTGGGATTAAGAAAGCCTAAATTTTCGGTTAAAACTGTTTTTTCAAATACAGAACCAACTTTCCATTTAGTCAAATGCCCAAATCGCTTGTTGCGTGTGTTAGCAGTAGCTTTTTTATTTATTCGGTTAATCTGTTTTCAACATTCATTCTTTCGTGTAAAACTCTAACGACTTCAATTTCATTTGTTTTGTCTTTTTTAAAGAAAATTAAATGTGATTTTACTTTTGAAAATCTATATGATTTTCGAATTTTCCCGAAGTCATGAGCCATATCAAAATTATCAATGATATATTCAATTTCGTCAATGATTAAGTTATAATATCGATTTGCTTGTTCGACAGACCAATTTTCTGCTGTATAAATCCAAATGTTATTAATATCTTCTAATGCCTTTTCACTAATTATATATTTTGACATTATTTTTGAAAATTAGTTTTTAGCATTTCAAGATTTTTATTGCGGTCAAAATTTCTAATTTTACTACTCTTTTCACCAATTTTTAGTTCATTGATTAGAGATTTTTTTTTAGTTTCTTCTTGCTCAAAAACTCTTAAAGCAGTTCTAACAACTTCGCTTACTGAATTGTATTTTCCTGTAGAAATTTGTTCATTGATAAAGTTTTCAAAATAGTCTCCTAATAATATTGATGTATTTCGTGCCATAATTTTTTTTATCAAAGATACCAATAATTGGTATTGAATTCAATTTTTTTCGGTTTTTTACACAAAAGTTACTGCTAACGTCAGTCTGTGAAAAAACTTCCGTTTGGTATGAAACAAATATAGTAAAATAGCGATATTAAAACAGGATTTTTCGTATTTTTAGGAATGCAACATATCACAGGAACTTCCTGTCACCAAATGCGTATTTCAAGTTTAGAAGACGCTATTTCCTCCGATAATCAAGTACGCTTCATAGATGCTTTTGTAAGTCACATTGACCTTGTAAAACTTGGTTTTAAGTTACAAATCCTCAAAAAGGAAGGACACCCGAGTTATCAGACCCAATTGTTTCTAAAAATTTATTTATATGGCTATCTCAACGGAATTCTAAGTTCCCGAAAATTGGAAAAGGAAAGCCTTCGAAACATTGAAATACAATGGCTTCTAGAAGACATTTGCCCCAATTATCACAGTATCTCCGACTTTCGAAAAGACAATCCCATTGCCTTGAAAAAAATATTTAAATTGTTTGTGTTTTTTTTGAAAGATGTCGATTTGATAGGTGGTGAAACCATAGCTATTGAAGGCACCAAAAGCCGTGCACGCAACAGCAAAAAGGCCAATTTCAACCAAAAGAAAATAGACAAACATTTGGAGTGCATTGAGGCGAAAAGTCAAGAATACCTTGCTGTTTTGGAAGAAAACGACACAAAGGGAAACGCTGTAGAAATCCAAAATATCCAGCAAAAAATAGAGCGTTTAAAACAAAATAAAATCTGCTATAATTGCTGGAAGAGAAGCTAAAAGCAAGTGGTGAACCGCAAATAAGCACCACCGACAGCGATGCCCAGGCTTTGTTGGTACAAGGGCAGGTGGTTGAGATTTCGTTCAACATCCAGGCTGCAGTGGATGCCAAGCACAATCTTGTGGTAGCTACACACACCATCAACCGCAATGACCGCAACGCCTTATCGGCCATTGCCATAGAAGCCAAAGAGAATTTGGAAATAGAAACCTACACGGCATTGATGGATAAAGGCTATCATAACGGGCGGGAAATAGAAGCCTGCAAACAAGCCAACATTACCACCATTGTTGCCCAATAAGAGCAGGGAAAAAGCAACGAGAACGGCACGCAGCCTGATTATTTGGTAGCCAAGTTTGTTTACGACAAAATTGCCGACACCTACACCTGTCCACAGGGTGAAATACTCACCACTACAGGTAGATGGCACAAGAAAACCAAAGAAAGAGACAGTTATGAGTTCAAGAAATACCGAACATCAAAATGCAAAGAATGTCCCGTAAAACATTTATGTACCAGTAGAACAGGGGGAAGAGAAATAGACCGCAGCCAATATGCCGATGCCGTAGAAGAAAACAACAAACGCTATCACTCAAATGCACAGCTCTACCGCAAACGACAGGAAATTAACGAACACATCTTTGGCACCATCAAACCGCAATGGGGCTACAATCACAGCAATTTAACAGGACTTGAAAAAGTAAACGGAGAACACAGCCTGATCATGTTGGTCTACAACATCAAACGCAGTATAAATATCCTCGGGGTTCCCGAACTGATCGCCAAACTCAAAAAATGGAACTCGCCCTACAAGGCAAAAGTCTTGTTTTTGTTAGAAACGGGTCTATTAAAGCCAATTAGAGCAACCAATTTTTTTCAAATGAAATTTGCGGCCTAAAAAAAGTGCTTCTCCACAAAGCTTTATTTAAAGTGCAGAGCCGTATAAATGGAATGTTTTTATCGGAAAAAGAGGTTTTTTCACAGCCTGACGTTCCGCTACTAGGCGATGTAGCGGATTATTAATTACTATCTTTTGGAGTTTTCGCCAATATTTCCAAGTACAAAACCATTTTTAAATTAAGCCTGAAACCGCTATATTGCTTAGTAGCTGTTAGGTGCTGCCCTTCTTTTCTGTAGTGTGTTGGCTATTTCAATGCTATGTCTGTTAATATTTGTTTGATGTTTAGATGTTTTGCGTCTTGAATTTTTTTTGCGTGTTCTACTACTAAATCTATCCAATCAAATAGTTTGGTCTTGTCAGTTGTTTTGATTTCCCAATATTCCGAAAGCTCAAAAGCTGATGTTTGCATAATGGATTCAACTATATTTGGAACATTGTCAAATAAGTTTAAGAATATTCTCGGTACTTTTTGATAGACTTTTTTGCCAATCACGTAATCACTTTTTCCGCCTGCTGTAAATAAATCTCGAACGTTTGGGCAAACAACTGCTTCACGAGTTACTAACCAAATTGCTAATCTTCCAAATTTGTCGTTACTATTTCCAAAAAGTTCAGGAAAATAAGCCATTGCTCGATTTTTCAGTTCTTGCTTTTCTCTTAAAGAGAGATTGTTCCAAATCCTGATGACGATATTACTTGCTTTGCTTGTGTTTTCTGCATCCATCCACCAAAGTTCTTCGCCGGGCTTTAGTTTGCTTTTGTAATAGTCAACTATTGGCCTAATAGGATTTTCCTTCTTACGTAAAGTGTCGTAAGACATTTTTATTTTATCGAAAATGGTTTTGCCTTGCTCCAAATTCATATCAATCAAATAACGTGGCGAATGTGTTACCACAACTTCCGACAAAACTTCTTCATAAGGACGACATCGAAATTCAATTGGATTTGCAAGTTTTGCGAATAACATAAAAATTCGCTCAACATCATCAACTCTTGTACTTTCTAAAACGCTATTTCCTGTTGTTTTCCAATGATTTTGAGTTGTTGTTTTTACTTCGATTCCGTAATATTTCTTGGCAACAATGTCAGGGAATTTTTGTCCTCCGATAAGTTCGATTGAATTCTCAAATGGCGTTCCAACCGCTAAATCTGTCATTACATCTCTCACGTAAGGCTCAAGATTTCTACCCATTAGAGTAGCCACTTTTTTTGATGATTTTAGAGCATGTAAATTTAGCTCGTCAATTGTCGAGCCGAGTAAAGTGTCGAATTCACTTCTGTTTGGGTCTGAATTTACTGAAACTATCATTCTTGTTTTTTAAAATATAAGTCCCAAACTTCTTCAATCCTCTTGGCTAAATTATAAGCTAAAAGTGGTGGAACTGCGTTGCCAATAATTTTATAAGCTTGTGAGGGACTAATCAAAAAAGAACCTTTTCTGCCATTTTTGTTTTCGATTACAAAATCATAATCGGGTGGAAAAGTTTGTATTAACGCACATTCTCTAACGGTCAATCTTCTTTCTTTTAAACCCTTTTTGAGTTCGCTTTTAATTCGTCCTCCGTTTTCTTTTGAAAGTCGTCTAAACTCAATGTTTCCATGATGTTCAGAACGAATAGTTGGCGAAATACTTGAAGGTTTTATCTCGGTTTGCCCTTGACAATGTTTACCCATAAATTTTGCTTTTGAGTAAAATTTTTGCGATAAATCTTCAGTTTTTTCTGGTTCGTCTAAATGTTTAAATAAATCTTTCAGTTGAACAAAATGTTTCAATTTTTTGCTTTCATTTGTGTATGAATGTGTTGGATTTGGATAAGGTGTATAGTGTTCTGAAATTGTTTCTTTTTCTAATTCAGCCAAAGCTGATTTTTTCAAAGCCGATTTTTTAATGCCAATAAAAATTACCCTTTCTCTAGATTGCGGAACACCAAAATCTGCTGAATGTAAAACTTGTGGATCAAGAACTATGTAACCGTTTCCGTTGGCTGAAGAAAAGTCGTTTTGGATAATTGATTTTACATCACCAAGATTTACTAAGCCTTTTACATTTTCTGCGATGAAAATTTTAGGTTGCGTAATCTCAATTACCTCTTTCATCCACATATAAAGCTGTCCGCGAGTTTCCACTGAAGCCGTCTTGTCGTCAACCAATTCGCCTTTGTGATTTTTGTGTGAGTTAAAACCATTTCGTTTCCCTGCTACACTAAAATCCTGACAAGGAAATCCACCTGTTACCACATCAACATCTTCAGGAAAAACATTCACTCCATTACGATACATTTTTACTAAATCAACAATGCTTTCTTTGTAAAAATCCTCAGCATTATGTCCTCGTTTTGAAAAATAACTAACCCAGGCATTTCTTGCATCGTTCAAAATATCATTGGCAAAAACAGTTTTAAATTTTGTGTTTTTGAGTTGTACAAAGCCGTTTTTTAATTTCTTGTCGATGAAATGTGGTGTTAGAGCTTCATTGATAGATTGTTGCAAAACAGAAAATCCGCCTTCAAAACCTAAGTCCATACCACCACAACCCGAAAAAAGAGAAAGTACATTTAATGTTTCATTCGTTTCTTCTATGATGTTTTGATTTCTAACTTTTGGATAGTATAAAATGTCCAACTGCGGTTCTTCAACTACACTGATTTCTTCTATTGTTTCTGTTCGCATAGTTTAGTTTTTTACAAGATTAGACTTTAAATATTTTACTTTTTGTTCGGCAACTTTCAAGACTTTACTTGCACAATCTTCGCCCGCAATCTCATAAGCGATTTTTTCGCTCATAAACTGTACCAATAAATCTTCTTTGTCAAGTTTTAGAATTTCTGCAAGTTTTATAATGTGGTCCTTGCTCGGTTTGCGTTCGTTGCGTTCAATTTTACTTAAAATCGCTTGGTCAATGTCTAAATACGACGCTACTTGTCGAAGTAGTAACCCTAAACTTTCTCTTTTTGTTCTGATAATTTGTCCGACCGTTTCCATATGAATAATTTCATTTGACATCATTTGTCAAATGTAAATTGTCAATTTAACATTTACAACTGTCGGGTTGATTATTTATTAACAGTTTATTTTCGGTTGTGTAGTCTTTTAGGGTTGCACCTAACGTTCTGACGCTACTCGAGGTTTGGAATAAATTAAGCCCATTTTTCGGATTTGCCAAATCTTCCAAATACAAGACCATTTTTTAAATTTAGCCTAGTGCCCAAATCTCATGTAACGGCTGTTAGGTAGCGTAACTTTATGCTCAAAGTTTTTCCGCTTCCATTTATTTTCCACATTGTAATTTTTAGTTTGGTGGAGTTATTTCTTTTTCAATTTCTTCTGAAATCAGCATCATTTCATAAGTTTCGGTTCCACGATAATAAGAATAATAATTCCACGTTTTATCTTTTTTTAAACAGGCAATTATAAATTCATCTGTGCCTATGTTTTTTTTGAATCTGATTTCGCCTTCTTCAAAATGATAAGCTCTGATTAGGTTACCAATATTTGACTCATCGGCTTCATTGAATTTTACCCAAGGTTTTTCTAAAGAGACTTCTGTTCCTACCATCATTATCGTTTCTGGTTTAGTTAGTTTTAGGTAAGTAAAAAGTCCAATAATGATTATCAAAAATACTAATCCAAAATACTTTAACTTTTTCATAAGGTGTTTGTTAAAATTTACGTTCTAGGTTATGCTACCTAACGGTTTAGGGCTTTGCGAAGGAGCGGAATAGAAAGACGGAACTTTCAACTTTGCACCAACGTAGCAAAACCATTTTTTATTTGCTAATTTGCATTTTTTAAGCAAATAAAAAATGGTTTTTGCGGATAAAAAGCACAGATGTTGAATTTTGAACTTAACCCGCTCTTTTGCAAAACCCATGTTACAGGCAGGCGTTATATTTTTCATTTTAGTTAATTGGTCTTCCTCTCGTGTGGTGCCTTGACTTGGTGGCTCTTTTGCAAAACTTAGCTTTAGCGTGGGATTTGTGCGGTTTTGCAAATGTGCCACCAAAAGCGAGGGAAAACGATTGATTTCGTTTATTAGTGCTATTGGAAAAGATTAATAATTCTTAAAAAGTATAATCTTCATAAAACATACTTAATAGTATAATTATATACTAAATTTTAAATAAAAAGTACAAAATAATTCTTACTTAAAAATAAATAGTATATTTGTATCCTAATTTTAAGGAAAATGAATTACAATTTATTGCATGACGTGATGGATTTGATCCAAGAATTTGAAATCAGTAATGAGGGTCGATATGAACATTCTGTTGATGGGTTTAAAAATTGGATTTCTGCCAGTAATCAGCACACAGATAGTGAGCCTGATTGGGAAGGAAAAGAAAACGGACGAAGTGCCGAAAGTGTTATCAATACGTTGATTGTGCACATGAATAGATATGCCAAAAGTTATTCTAAATCGGCGATTTTAGGGTCTGATTTTTCTACGCAGGAAGATTTTATTTACCTAATCAATTTAAAAGCTTTTGGTGAAATGTCAAAAATGGAGTTGATAAAAAAGAATGTCCACGAAAAACCTGTTGGGATGCAGATTATCAATCGCTTGATTACTCAAGGTTGGATTGAGCAAAGTAATTCTCTCATAGACAAACGAAGTAAAGTGATTTCCATTACCTCAAAAGGATTATTGGCTTTGGAAAATCAAATGAGTAAAATCAGAAAGGCTACCGAAATCGTCACTGGAGATTTGACCCATTCTGAAAAAATGGAACTCATTCGATTACTCAACAAACTCAACGATTTTCATCAACCGATTTATGATAAAAATATTGAAACGGAACATTTGTTAAATGAGGCTTTAAAATTCAAAAACTAATGCGTAAAAAAATAGCCATAATCGGTTCTGGATTTTCAGGTTTGTCAGCTGCAGCTTATTTGGCTCAGGCTGGTAATGAAGTTCACGTATTTGAAAAGCACGGGCAAGCTGGAGGAAGAGCAAGGCAATTTTCTACTACCGAAGGCTATGTTTTTGACATGGGACCGAGTTGGTATTGGATGCCTGATATTATGGAGAATTTTTTTGCAGATTTTGGTTACAAAACTTCCGATTTTCTACAACTGATTTCCTTAAATCCGCAGTTTGAAATGATTTTTTCGGACGAAAAAATGAACGTACCCGAAAGCATTGAAGAGCTAAAAACGTTGTTTGAAAAAACGGAAAAAGGTGCAGGAAGACAATTGGAAAAATTTATGCAATCCGCCAAGTTTAAGTACGAAGTAGGCATGCAGGATTTTGTAAACAAACCTTGCCATAATTGGTTAGAATTTGTTTCGCCAAAAATAGCCAAAAGCGCCTTGAAACTGGATTTGCTTAGCAATTTCAGAAGCTATGTTGCCAAGTATTTCAAAAATGAAAAGCTCAGAACACTCATGGAATTTCCGGTGATTTTTCTGGGTGCTTCACCCAAAAATATTCCGGCATTGTACAGCATGATGAACTATGGTGGCTATGCTTTGGGAACGCATTATCCCATGGGTGGTTTTTACCAATTGGTGTTGGCAATGAAGTCCGTTGCTGAAAAACAAGGTGCTACTTTTCATTTCAACGCTACCGTTGAAAAAATACTTTCAGCAAACAAAAAAGCAACTTCTTTACTGATTAATGGCGAAGAAATTCACTTTGATTATATTGTCGCTTCTTCGGATTATTATCATACCGAAACACTTTTAGACGAAAATCTACGGAATTACAAGGAAGATTATTGGCAAAAAAAGACTTTTGCTCCATCGAGTTTGATTTTTTATTTGGGAATAAATGAAAAAATCCCAAACCTCAAACATCACACACTTTTCTTTGAAAATAACTTGGATGAACACATAGACTGCATCTATGGCGAGCGAAAATGGCCTGAAAAACCTCTTTTTTACGTCTGCTGTCCGTCCAAAACAGACAAAAATGTCGCTCCCGAAGGAAAGGAAAATTTGTTTTTACTGATGCCTTTGGCCATCGGAATAAATGACGAGGAAAACATCAGGGAAAAATACCTAGGGGAGATCCTTGCAAGAATTGAAAAACACACAGGAATAAGCGATTTGGCTTCCAAAATAGAATACAAAAAAAGCTATTGTGTGCGTGATTTTATTTCGGATTACAATGCTTATGGTGGCAATGCCTACGGATTGGCAAATACACTCAGCCAAACAGCAGTATTGAAACCAAAAATCAGAAACAAAAAGTTGAAAAACTTATTCTATACAGGACAACTAACCGTGCCTGGACCTGGTGTACCACCATCGATTATATCAGGAAAAATAGTAGCAAACGAAATCAATAAAATCTAAAAACTGAGTATTATGAAACAATTATTTGACGAATTATCTTACTCGGTAAGCAAGATGACCACCAAGAAATACAGCACAAGTTTTTCGTTGGGGATTTTGGCTCTGAAACCATCTATTCGTTCGGCTATTTATTCGATTTATGGTTATGTGAGATTGGCAGACGAAATCGTGGACAGTTTTTATGGATATGACAAAGAAAAACTACTGAATAGATTTAAAGTAGATACCGAAAACGCTTTGGCAGAAGGCATTTCGCTCAACCCCATATTGCAATCTTTTCAGGAAACGGTGCATAAATATCAGATTGACAAAGCACTCATCGACCAATTTTTGCACAGCATGGAAATGGACTTGCAAAAGATAGATTACAATTTGGAGCTATATAATGAGTACATTTATGGTTCGGCTGAGGTGGTCGGATTGATGTGTTTGCAGGTTTTTACGGATGGTAGTAAGGAAAAATACGAACAGCTAAAACCCTATGCAATGAAGTTAGGTTCGGCATTTCAAAAAATTAATTTTTTACGTGATTTAAAAGACGATTATCAATTGTTGGGCAGAACGTATTTCCCTAATATTGACATGAATGTGTTTAATAATCAGG
Source organism: Flavobacterium adhaerens (assembly GCF_040045115.1). Classification (NCBI taxonomy): domain Bacteria; kingdom Pseudomonadati; phylum Bacteroidota; class Flavobacteriia; order Flavobacteriales; family Flavobacteriaceae; genus Flavobacterium; species Flavobacterium adhaerens. The sequence goes on from NZ_JBDLZX010000005.1 coordinate 315,721, forward strand.
TGAAATTTGAAATCGAAAAAGAAATCGAACAGGAATTTGAAGAGGCACTAATCGGTATAAAAAAATTACCTGCTTCGTCTTTATTTGGAGTGTATTTGGCTTATAAATATTACATTTCTTTGTTTAAAAAAATAAGAAAGAAGTCGTCAAAAGATATTTTGAACAATAGAATTCGGGTACCTGATTATCAAAAAGGATATGTTGCGTTGAGTAGTTATGTGCGTTTTAAAATGAATGTATTATGAAGAAAGTAATCGGTTTTTTGACGTTCTGTTTACTGGTGCAATTCAACGTATTTGCGATAGAATTGGATTATGTGAGAGTGAATTATGACAAGGCAGTTACGGATAAAAAATTGTGTGGCCAAATGATTGAAGATTTGAAAGATGCAGAACAAACACCGCTGTTTTTGGCTTATTTGGGTGCTTTACAAACCATTTGGGCAAATCATGTTTTTAGTCCGGTGAGTATACTAAAAACCTTTAATCAAGGAAAGAAAAACATTGAAAAAGCGGTTTCCTCGGATAAGGATAATGCAGAAATACGTTTTATCCGTTTATCCGTTCAGAAAAATGCACCCTCTTTTTTGGGTTACAATTCGATGATAAAAACGGATGAAGCATTCTTGAAAACACATCGCACAAAAATTACTTCTGAACTGGTGCAAAGCAAAATCGATATACTTTTAAAAGAATAAAACATGAGACATCAATTATATAGAGAGCAACAACTGAATTGCGACATTGATACCGCTTGGCAATTCTTTTCATCGCCCTTTAATTTGGCAAAAATAACTCCAAAAGACATGGGTTTTGTGGTAACATCCGAATTAGTGGATGCATCCATTTACGAAGGAATGATTATTGAATATAAAGTATCGCCTTTGCTAAAAATTCCGATGAAATGGAAAACCAAAATAACACAAGTAGAACATAATAAGAGCTTTGCCGACTTTCAGCAAAAAGGACCGTACAAATATTGGAACCATTTTCACGAATTTATTCCCAATGAAAAAGGCGTTTTGGTAAAAGATACTGTTGATTATGAATTGCCTTTGGGAATTTTGGGTACTGTCACTCACAGCTTATTTGTCAAAAACAAACTCAACCATATTTTTAACTACCGTTACGGCATTTTAGAAAAACTTTTTAATCAATGATAAATGTACTCATCACAATAGCCGTATTCATCGCTATGGAAGGAGCTACTTGGATTATTCACAAGTATGTGATGCATGGCTTTTTGTGGTTTTTGCACCGAGATCATCACGATCACAGCAACGAAGGCGAACTGGAAAAAAACGATTGGTTTTTTGTGATTTTTGCATTACCAACCATTGCTTTGATGTATTTTGGTTCTTTGCAAAATTTCAATTATCTGTTCTTTATCGGATTGGGTATTATGCTGTACGGAATGGCTTATTTCTTTGTACACGACATCTTTATCCACCAACGACTGAAAGTGTTTACGCACACCAAAAATCCATATTTTCTAGCACTTCGTAGGGCTCACAAACAACATCATAAGCATTTGGGCAAAGAAGAAGGCGAGTGTTTTGGCTTTTTGTATGTGCCTTTCAAATATTTTAGAATGTATTTTAATTCCGCAAAAAAATGATGGCATATACCTACTCTTTAGTCCTGTTTTTTACGGCTATTATTTGTTTTGTTGCCTCATTTGACAGGCGTTTACGCTTCGATAGGCATTTTGGAGCATTTATCAAGGCTGCGGTTCTTGTTGCCATTCCGTTTATTGCTTGGGATGTGTGGTTTACAGCAAAGGGCGTTTGGTGGTTCAATACCGATTATACTCTTGGTATCGTAATCGCTGGTTTGCCATTGGAAGAATGGTTGTTTTTCATTTGTATTCCATTTTCATGCGTGTTCACGTATTATTGTTTATATAAATTTTACAAAATGGAATGGCTTTCGGGTTTCAATAACCTGATTGTATTTGTCACTGTGATTGTTTGTTCGGTGGTTGCTTTATTGCATTACGATAAAATTTACACATTGGTTACCGCAATTGCGACTATTTTAACTTTAATCTACCTGCATTTTATTGTTAGGGCAAAATGGATTAGCAAGGCATCGTTTGTGTTTTCAGTATTGATGCTCGGTTTCTTTCCTGTAAATGGCGTGTTGACGGGTTTTGGGTTGGAGTCACCAATTGTCAATTACAATCCTAATAATTTTCTTGGTATTAGAATGATTACCATTCCCATCGAAGACGCTGTTTATGGCTATACACAATTTCTATTGGTCTTGTATTTTTTCAAGCTATTTTCAAAAAATAAAATCGAAGCATGATGAAAAAAACTTTTCAATTATTAAACGTTATTTTTTTAGTGGTAACTATCTTGATGAATTACTTGTCCAATACAGGTATTTTCAATGGTGAAACCATGGCTTCGATTTCTGCCAAATATCCTAGTTTGTTCACTCCTGCAGGTTATGCATTCTCTATTTGGGGATTGATTTATTTAGGACTTTTTGGTTTTGTCTTGTATTATGGTGCTTTCTCTAAAAATTCCGAAACAAAAGAAAAAACTGTTCAGAAAATCGGCTGGTGGTTTGTGATTTCCTGTATTTGCAATAGTTTGTGGGTTGTGACGTGGATGTATGGCTATTTGCTGTTATCCGTCCCAATTATGATTTTTTTGCTTGTTTCTTTGTTCAAAATCATTGGGAATACCAAAGAAGAATTTAGAAGTAATGATGTTAAAACCAATCTATTTCTGAAATTACCTTTTTCTATTTATGCAGGTTGGATTTCGGTTGCACTGATAGCTAATATAGCAGCTTTTCTTGTAAAAATCGAATGGAATGGTTTCGGTATTTACGAAACGACATGGACTATTATTATGATTTCAATTGCAGGATTGCTTCACTTATTTATGATTTGGAAACAAAAAATGGTAGCCTTTGCATGTGTAGCCGTTTGGGCATTGGTCGCTATTGCGGTTGCCAATCACGATAGAAATGACACGGTTTATAATGTTGCCTTGGCAATAGCAGCTATTCTGTTGGTCAGTATCCTGATTTACATCATCAAAGACATTTTAAAAAAGCGAAATAGTTCCGTTCCTGCATGAAAAATAAAATATCCATTTTTTGGTTTCGTAGGGATTTGCGGTTGGAAGACAATGTAGGTTTATGTCAGGCATTGGCTTCGGGATTTGCTGTGTTTCCGATTTTTATTTTTGATGAAACGATTTTGGAGCAATTGGAAGACAAAAAAGACAGACGTGTCGATTACATTCATCAGGCACTTTTGGTAATCAATTTGGAATTGAAAAAATACGGTTCTAAACTGACTTCTTTTTATGGAAAACCATTGGAAATATTCCAACAACTTTCTGAGGAATACGACATTCAATCAGTGTTTTGTAATCGGGATTACGAACCGAAAGCTATAAGGCGAGATACGGAGATTTATACCTTTTTCAAAAATCAAAACATTCCTTTTAAGGCATTCAAAGACCAAGTTATTATTGATAAAAATGATGTTGTAAAAAACGATGGAACGCCTTACTCGGTTTACACGCCTTATTCCAAAAAATGGAAAGAACTGCTGACAGAAAAGGATTATCAAGTTCATGAAGCGGATTATACTGGTTTTTTGAAGCAGAATTTCACTGAAATCCATTCTCTAAAAGAAATTGGTTTTCATAAAACGGATATGGTTTTTGAAAAACCAATCCTTGATTTGTCAATCATAACTGATTACGATAAATACAGGGATTTTCCTGCTTTGCAACGCACCACACAGTTGGGCATTGCATTACGATTTGGCACAATCAGTATTCGTAAATGCGTTGAATTTGCTTTTCAACACAATCAAACTTGGTTGAGCGAACTGATTTGGCGTGAGTTTTTTATGCAGATTTTGTATCATTTTCCAAAGGTGGTCAATCAGTCTTTCAAAGCGAAGTACGACAATATTCAGTGGCGGAATAATGAACAGGAATTTGAACATTGGTGTGCAGGAAAAACTGGTTATCCGATTGTGGATGCCGGAATGCGACAACTCAATGAAACAGGTTATATGCACAATCGGGTTAGGATGATTGTAGCGAGTTTTTTATGCAAACATTTGCTGATAGATTGGCGTTGGGGAGAAACATATTTTGCCCAAAAACTAAACGATTACGATTTGTCTGCTAACAACGGAAACTGGCAATGGGCAGCAGGTTCGGGTTGCGATGCTGCACCTTATTTTCGTGTTTTTAACCCAACAACACAAGCCGAAAAATTTGACAAAAACCTGGAATACATCAAAAAATGGCTACCCGAATTTGGAACAAAGGATTATCCAAAACCCATAGTTGAACACGCTTTTGCACGAGAACGTGCATTGCGAGTTTATGCGGAAGCCGTAAAATAAATCATTCACAAAAAGAGCTGAAAATTGGAAAGAAATAAAGTCATATTGGTCGATAAAAACGATAATCCATTGGGTGAAATGGAAAAGCTTGATGCCCATATTCAGGGGAAACTGCATCGGGCATTTTCGGTATTTATTTTCAATGATAAAGGCGAATTGCTGTTGCAGCAACGAGCAAGCCACAAATACCACGGAGGCGGATTGTGGACAAATACCTGCTGTTCGCATCCGCAACCTGAGGATAAAGATACCAAATCAAGTGCGGTGCAAAGACTGCTTGATGAGATGGGTTTGCTCTGCGATTTGGAATGGATTTATTCCTTTATTTACAACGAAGCGGTAGAAAACAACCTCATTGAGCATGAATTAGACCATGTTTTTATCGGATATATTAATGCAACACCCACGATTAACACAGATGAAGTGCAGGATTTTAAATGGATGGGCATAACAGAAATTTTATCGGACATCAAGGATAATCCCACACATTATACCGTGTGGTTTAAGCAGGCTTTCCCGGAATTAATTTCAAAAAACAGAAACAAATGGATAAAATACTTATCGCAGGCGGAACAGGATTTGTAGGGAAACACCTCATTACATTTTTGGGTGAGAAAGGATATACTATACATGTTTTAACTCGAAATCCAAAGCCTAATTCATCAAAAAATATTCAATTTTTCAAATGGGATATGAATCGTGGTTTTATTGATGAAAAAGCGTTTGAAGGTGTAACGGTCATCATCAATCTTACCTGTGCCAATATTGGCGAAAAGCGATGGACAGCAGAACGCAAAAAAGAAATCATAGACAGTCGCATAAAATCTATTGAGCTACTGTATGACTATGTTTCACAGAACAAATTCAATAGTCTTTAGTGAATTATCCATCATTCTTTTAGAAGGGGCAAAACATCAGCAACGAAATATTCAAAATTATATGATATTTTTTGAAATTTATACTGTAGGAAGTACTTTCTATCTATGGGTTTGTAGCGAAGGAAAATTTAGCTCTTTTGGTTTTTTAGTGGTGGTATTGTGCGTTAGGAAAAACCAAATGTGCTAAATGAGAACAAAACCTACCTTGATAAATTATCTTGTCGGTTTGGGGTTCTACGCTTGCCTGTAACGTTCCTGCGCTTGGCGAGGTTGCGAAGTTCGTGACTGATTATTTTCTGCTAAAGATAAAATTTCTTGCGAAACTTAAAGGTGATTTTTATTACAAAATTCGCAATCTCGCCAAACGCGGGTTAGGAGAGGTTGCGACACGGACGAAAAGCACGAACGATTAGCCGTTCCGATTTTCGATTCCAATTTCGGCAAGTTTTTCCGCCTTCCAATTTTCCGTTCCAATTAGTTTCAGCAGTTGAATTTTTAACTTCAGTTAAACACAAAAAATTCCGCTTTCGGTTGTCCAAAAAGCGGTTCACGTTTTGTTTGTCCGCAACAATTAAACATTCAAGTTCGTTTTCGTTTTCGGTCGGCTCGGTTTCTGTTTCGGTAAGTTTTTCCGAATTAAAATTCCTGATTGAATTCGTCTGTTTCTCGTCCACGGAGCTATACGCCATAACGTTCCGGTAGTAGGTGCAGGTTGGGATTAAAAATGCGATTTATCTCCATTAAACACAAATTTTGCAAATACAAAACAGACTTATAATAGTCACCAATACCCAACTTGCGCTTACTAGCTGTTAGGCGATGTTACTATCTATTTTTTGTAGGTGATTTATAGATATGTGAATGTATTTTGGATTAGAAAATAAACTTCTTTTTCTATCGCTCCAAGACTCTAATTTTTGAGTCAATTCATTTATATCGGTAGTTTTAAGTTCCAAAGACAGAAAATCTAAACTAGAGAGTAACTCTAATGCGAAATCAGAATAAAATCCATTTAGAAATTCTGTTGTTTTGTTTGCTATGTCAAATAAAACCGCATCGTTTTCAATATGTTTTTTAACATCATCATAGCCATCAGCAACTAATGTTAAAGGTTCAAATGGTTTTTTGTTCATATCGCTATATCCCATAATATAGCTTCCATTCAAAATGTTTAGTACGTATTTAACTTTACCAGAATAAGGACCATAAAAATTAGGTGTAAAGCTTAATTTAAAATATTTTTTAGCACCTAATCTTTGTAAAAAATAGCATATTTTTTCACTTGAAAATTCAGATACATATTCACCATTTTTTACTAAATCGTATAAAACATATAATAATAATGCTCTTGCATCTGTAAGTTTGATGCGTTCAGTTTTTAAGTGTTCTTTTATAATTGCATTTGGTTCGTAAACTAAAATATCAATATCTAAGTTGCTTAATTTTCTTTCTATAATGTTTTTTACTTTTTCCCATTCTAATCCTCCATTTCCTGCACCAAGTGGTGGGATTGCAATGCTTTTAATATTATTTGCTTGTAAAATTCTTAATAAATCATCTAATCCACTCTCAATAAATGAATATTCTGAAGGTTTTCTCCAACTCTGTTTGGTTGGGAAATTTATAATATATTTTGTACCAGAAGTAATGTTACTATCTTTTGTAATAAATAATTTACCGATAGCAATAATTTTATCTTTACAAGCTTGTTGATATAATTTAAAATTTGTTGGAAATGCTTTTTTAAACTGCAAAGCAATGCCTTTCCCCATAATACCGTCAGTGTTTACGGTATTTATAAGCGCTTCTGCTTCACTATCTAAGATGTTCCCAGTTACATATTTTATCATAGTTGCAATGTATTAAAAATATCCGTTAGGAATAACTTTTATTTTACTTTCTTCAACTCCCATTTCTAGTAATCGGTTTTTAGCATTTTCATTATAACAACCAAAGCCAATTATCAGATTGGGATTCAAGTCATCTGAGACTAAAAATTCAGCTTGCTTTTTTCGTTTAACATTTAAATTTTCATTACCTGCCCAATATTGGGCTTTAATAGAACTCCAATCAATTATTTCATTTAGCATATCGATTTTACTTTTTTCATAGAAAGAAGTGTAATTGTTTGTGCCGTGTCCATCGCTAAAATAAAAATCTAAATCTGCTTCAATGATTTTATCAATGGAGCAAACTAAATAAATTATATCTTCTGGTTTAGTTGCTTTTTCAACAAAATTACCACCTATTTGCATAATGTATAGCATAGGCATTTTTATGCCAAAATAAAAAGGTATAAAATCTCCTAATTTAATACTTTTTGAATTTAAGTTTAAGAAATCACCATTATCAACAGTTACAATTTTGTTATCTCTATTATCAATCAAGCTTAAATCTCCTACCTTAACAAAATTTGGATTGGAATTTATAGATTTTTTTTGAGTAATACCAAATTCAAGAATATGTGGTATATTTTCAATGTGTGTCATTCGATAAACAGCAGTATTGATTTTACTCATATTTTTATTAAAAATAAATATTTAATTATAAATAAATGTACTAAACTAATTCTAAATGTAATATTTAATTCTATTTTTTTTACTTGTTGTAGGTTCTCCGATTCTGCATATCAATATCGCCTAACGGTCTTGCGCTTGGCGAGGTTGCGAAGTACGGAACTGATTATTTTCGGTTAAACACAAATTTTACAAATACAAAACCAACTTTCCATTGAGCCTAAAACCCCAATCGCGCCAAACGACTGTTACCTGCTGCTGCTTATGTTAAGTTTCTTTTTCGTTATTCCGTTTCTTCAATATTTTGCACACTTTGATTACTATTAATATTACTAAAAATCCCCACAATAGTGGGTAGATTAAAATTATAAAGTCATAATGATTTCTGCCAATAATATTGAAGTTTGTTACTTTTTCTAAATATATTTCTTTTATAATTGGTTTTTTTCCAACCTCTTTAATGAAATATTGTAATTTAAATTCTTTTAAGTTTTTATCTTTTACTTTGTACCAGTTTGATATTTCAATTCTTTGATTTACGCATAGTTCGGTTATTTTGTTAGGTAAATAACTTTCTGCTTTTAAGTTTCCAATTGTATCAAATTCAATATTTTCAATATCTACAACTCTTGTTTTAGTATTTGTTAATTCACTTTTAAGTAAACTAGAATTCGATACCATTTTTATTGAAAGACTATCAATCTCAATACAATCTTTAGAAATTATAAATTCAGTACTATTTGAAATTATTGAGCTACTGTTTATCGAATTTTCAATTTCGATTTTTATGTTTTTACTTAAAGAAATACTTTTTTCTGTTTTTCCTTTTTGTATTATGTAAGTTTTCCATTTTCCTCTTGAAACTGCTAAATAAAATATTCCCAAAATCGTTAAAATAGCAAGTAGAAATATTTTGTCTTTAATGATTTTCATAGTTCTTATTTAGCGTCAATTCTCTTTTGCAGTTGCAGGTAACGTTTTGCCACTACACGATGTGCAAGGGTTCGTGTAACGATTATTTTCTGTTTAATTATAAATTTTCAAAGCGTAACGGCAATTCCACAAAATCCTTGCATAGCGTGTAATGGCTGTTATGCCTTCGGTTCTTTAACCAACATATTTTTCGGTTTAGTTTCTGCACCTATTTTAAGTCAGAAGCATTTTTAAAATTATTTATTATGTCACAAGAAATTAAAGACAATAAAATTGTCGAAATCACAAATGAAATTTTTGAACACTTAAAAGGTTTGACTTTAAAGGAATTCAATGAAGTTATTAGAAGATTACAAAATAAAGTATCAGATACTATTAAAATTCTTTAGTAGTATTACTTTCCATTAACATTAGATTAGTATTAATATCGTTTAATTTACTGACTACAGTGTCAGATTCATAATCAGAGGATATTTGGTTTGAAATGTCTGTAAGTTTTCCGCTTATTTCAATTAATAAGTTAAGCATTCTTTCAGCTTGTAATTCAGTCATAGTTTTATTTTTTTAATGTTAATATTTCTTTTTCAGCGTAAGTTCTGATGAACTGAGCCATAACGGATTCGGTCTTGGTGAAGGTGGCGATTTTCACCACAAATGTTGATGCGGAGAATCAAACTTTGATTAACCACAAATGTGTCTGCGGAGCACTGAACCGCCACTTTTGCCAAACCCGTGTTAGCAGAAGTTTTTATTTGTTCAGTTCTAAAATTAGTGTCAGTATTCCAATCGTCAAGCATAATGGTGAATAATATTTTGTGTCGTTTTGTCCAAATTTTGTCTGTTTGTATTTTTTAAAAAATCCAACATAGTTAAATTCACCAATGGCTCGTAAAATAAAAATACTTGCAATTAACCAAAGTCCATATTTGTTAACTACATCAAGCCATACAGGAAGTTTGAAGTCTAATTCAACGACATTCATAGAGACCACAAGTCCAAAGCCTAACAACCCTAAAGCAACGATAAATGTCGGCACAATACCTGGCATCATAACCTTTACATTTTCGTTTTTTGTTGGTATTACAGCACCGTTTCCCCATTGCCCCCCAAACCCCCAATAAACGTGAAGGCCTGAAAGAAATAGAAAAATTGTAATTAATAGTATTGCGATTATTGTAGTCATATTAGTCTAAGTTAAAAATCATATCCATTTGCTTTTTGTTGGAAGATTTTGGTGAATTTCTCATTGCGAAATTACGCAACCAAATTCCAAAGCCATTTTCTATTTGCGACATTTTACCAATTTGCCAACTAGTGTTTACAATAATATGTGCTTTTTTTCGTCTTACATTTTCATATTCTTTAAACGTATTTTCAAGTGTATTTCCATTGTCAAGCAGTTTCCCTAAAATATAAGCATCTTCGATGGCTTGGCAAGCTCCTTGTCCCAGATTTGGGGTTGTAGCGTGAGCCGCATCGCCTATCAAACAAACATTTTTGTCTTGCCATTTGTAGATTGGTTTGAGGTCGATAATGTCGCTACTAATTATTTTCTCTTTACTTGTTGCTGAAATAATTTTTAAGATGTCGCTATGAAATTCGCTAAACATTTCAGTTAAATTTACTACGTCTTGTTGTATGTTTTTAGAATTTACCAACGCATACCAATACACTTTTTGCTTACTAATTTTTACAAAGCCAAATCGTTTTCCCTTTCCCCACGCTTCGTTAAGTTCATTATCATATTTTTGGGGTAAATCCATTTCGCAAATTCCTCTCCAACATTTTTGGTTTGCATTTCGCAATGTACTTTCTTCAAATAATTGGTTCCTGACTACTGATCTTATTCCGTCTGCACCAATTACAAGTTTACTTTCTATGGTTGAATTGTCTTCAAAAGTCAGTTTGAAAAGTTCTGCTTTTTCAATTTTTGAAAGCCGTTTTGATAAATTTATGTTGTCGTGACCGATTTCGTTAGCAAGTATTTTTTGCAATTCTCCTCTGTGTATTGCTACAGTATGAACACCGTATTTTTTTTCGTATTCGGTTAGGTCAACTGTGGAAATGTTGTTGAGTCGCATATCCGTTATTTTCATATAGGAAATTTTGTTTCCGGCTTTTCCAATTTTGTCTTGTATGCCTAGTTTTTGAAACACTTGCATAGCATTGTTAGCCATTATTATTCCCGCTCCAACAGGTTTTATTTCTGCCGAACTTTCAAAAATCTTTACATTTAGTCCTTTCTGTTGCAGTGTTAAAGCAGTTGTGAGTCCTCCAATTCCTGCTCCAATTATGTTTACTGTTTCTGTCATTATTATTCTGTTTTTATAACGCAAAACTATAGAACGAGAATTAAAGAAACGTTCACTTAAGTTAATTTAGTAATAATGCGGTTTCGAATTCTACTTAATGATTGGGGAGTAATTCCGAGATAGCTTGCTATATATTTTTGTGGTATCATTTGGAATATTAGAGGGTTTTCTTTTAAAAGTTTTAGATATCTATTTTCTGGAGAATAATATAGTAAGTCCTCAACTCTTTTTTTTGCAGATAAATAAACTTTTTCCGTCATTTTTTTTGAAAAATATTGCCAGAATACGTTTTTATTACATAAGTTATCCCAATCATCAATACTAATGAAACAAACTTTTGAATTTTCAAGGGCTTGAATATTTAGTTTTGATTTTGTACCCAAAAGAAAGCTTTCATAATCTGTAAAAACAATATCTTCAATTTGCTGATTGAAGTGAAATAGAAAACTCACTTCTTCTCCTTTTTCATTCACATAAAATGTTCGCATTATACCTTCTTCCAACAATCCTATAAACTTACAGGTATCGTTTTCCTTTAATACAAAATCATTTTTTTTAATTTCCTTAAACTTTAGCAGTGAATACAATTCGTCAAATTCAGGGATCTCAATTTCAAATAGTCTTTGTAATTTATTATAAAACGGGTTTTTCATAAAATTTCTGCTAACGTGCCGCGGCTTGGCGAGGTTGCGAAGTACGGAACTGATTATTTTCTGTTAAATTATAAATTTCTTGCGAAACGTAAACTTGAATTTACCACTGAACTCGCAATCACGCCAAACCGCTGTTACTGGCTGGTCGTTTTGTCGAAATTACAATTAAATCGCAAACTTTTCACGCTTCTGTTGGCAAAGTCCGACTTTCACGTTTCTGTTTTTCGGTTTGCATTTTTCAATATTTTCTTTTTCAATTTTCAGTTTTTCAGATTCCAACTTTCACGTTTCCATTTTTCACGTTTCTGTTGGCAAAATCCAATTTTCAGGTTTCTGCTTTTCAAGTTTCAGCTTTTCACGCTTTTGTTGGCAGATTCCAACTTTCACGCTTCTGCTTGGAAATTTAGCGTGACGAAAGTTCTTTTTTAGATTGTTTTCTTCTGCGTAATTTCGGCAGACTAGCCAGTAACGTCTTGGCACTACAGCGGGTTTGGGACTAAATTAAGCCCATTCTTCGGATTTGCCAAATCATCCCAAATACAAAACCATCTTTCCATTAAGCCAAATGCCCAAATCCGTTGTAGTGGCTGTTACTGGAGGCTTGTTTTGTCGAAATTACGATTAAACCGCAAATTTTTACGCTTCTGTTGGCAAAATCCAACTTTCAAGTTTCTGATTTTCGGTTCGTAATTTTCAACGTTTTATTTTCAATTATTTACTTTTCGTTTTAAAATTCTGCGCAAAAAAATGACGTTTCTGCTTTTCAGGTTTCTGTTGGCAGATTCCAATTTTCACGCTTCCGCTTTTCAAGTTTCCACTTGCAAATTCCAACTTTTACGTTTCAGTTTTTCAGATTTCAGCTTTTCAAGTTTCTGCTGATAAGTTCCAATTTTCACGCTTCTGCTTTTAAATTTCTTGCGGAACGAATGCTTATTTTCTAATTGTTTTTATCTGCGTAATTTCGGCAGACTAGCCAGTAACGGTCTTGCGCTTGGCGAGGTTGCGAAGTTCGTAACCGATTATTTTCTGCTAAAGATAAAATTTCTTGCGAAACGTGAACTTGATTTTACCACAAAATTCGCAATCTTGCCAAACGCATGTTACTGGCTGGTCTTTTAGTCGAAATTACCATTAAACGGCTAACTTTTCACGCTTCTGTTGGCACATTCCAATTTTCAAGTTCGCTTCGCTTATTTGCTTTCGCTCGAGTCAGTTTTTCGGTTTCAATTTAGCTTTTTAGATTCAGTTTGTTGATCGTCAATTTTTATATTTTCAGATTCCGTTTTTCATGTTTCTGCTAGTCAATTTCAATTTTCATGTTTCAAATTTCTGCGTAAGTTTGGCAGATTTCAATTTTTCAAGTTTGCTTCGCCTATTCGCTTTCGCTCGAGTCTGCTTTTCAGATTCCAACTTTCACGTTTTTGTTTTGTCAACTTTCTGCGGAAAGAAATGCTTATTTTCTGATTGAATTTACCTGCGTAATTTCGGCAGACTAGCCAGTAACGTTCTGACGCTACAAGCGGTTTGCGGGTTAGAAAGCAGAGTATTTTCTGCTGAACGAAAATATGAATAAAAACGGTAATTCCACTAAATCCGCAAATCGCTTGTAGCGGCTGTTATATGATGTGCTTTTCGGTTTATAGTGTGTTTTTATAAAGTTCAGTTAACTTATTCAGTTTGCGACCTAATAATTTTTCGGCGTCTATTGGAGCGTTTTCAATTTGATTTTTTGACAAACTTTTTTCAAGCTCTTTGATTTGCTTAATTACATCTTCTTGTTGTAAAATACTAAAATCTACTTTTGATTCATTGTATATTAAATACCATAAATAACTCTGATAATTATCTTTTTCAAAATATTCTCCTTTTTTATAGAAGTTTGCAATTTCTAATCGGGCAGAAGTAATATTTCCGCTTAATGCAAGATTTTCGGGGTTTGGAAGTTTGGCAAGTTTTATTATCCATTCTTTAAATTTTGTTGTATTAGCTTTAACACCGTTTCCTGTCAAATAACAATTGACAACATTCCACATACAAGTTGCGTCATTATTGTTCGCACATTTTAACGCATAATCAAAAGCTTTTTCTGAGTTTTGTTCAATTCCTTGTCCATTTCCATGAGCCATCATCATCGCATAATGTCCGTCATTAAAACCATTGTCAGAAGATTTTTTATACCATTCGACGGCTTCTTTCTCGTTCTTAATTCCGGCGGTTCCACTTTGAAGAAAATATCCGTAATTATATTGTGCTTCAGCATTCCCTAATTCAGCGGATTTCTTTAAAATTGGTAATGCTTCATTATATTTTCCTTGTTGTATTAAGTCTTTCGATTGTTGATTAAGTTCGTCTTTATTTTGTCCAAATGATGATTGGAAAAAGAAGACAGAAAGAAGGATTAGAATGTTATGTTTCATTTGCGTTTTGTTGGTAAGCATATCATATAACGTTCTCGCGCTACAAGCGGTTTGGGACTAAAGTAGCTTTATTTTTCGGATTCACCAAATTCTCACAAATACAAGATCATTTTT